>CAKSDJ010000005.1 GCA_934445015.1 uncultured Eubacteriales bacterium
GACTTTGTTGACAGCGAAAAAATAATTGTATGCGGTCACAGCGAGGGCGCAATGATTGCAACGCTGCTTACAAAAAGCGAAAAACTTTGCGGTATAATTTTGTTGGGCGGAGCCTGTATGGGGTTAAAGGAAGCGCTTTTATACCAAAATTATTTGGTGCTTGGGCAGGCGCAGAATAAAAAGGGTGTTTTGGGTTGGTATTTGCGCGCGGTGCTTACTGAGGACAGGTTAGAAAAGCAAGTAACAAAGTTGTTTGACAAAGCACAAAAAAGTACGAAATCACGTTATTTTTATAACGGTGCGTTTTTCAGTACCGCATATATGAAAGAACATTCGGCTTTAACCGTAAATAGTTATGTCGATATGATAAAAGACTTTAACGGTAAGGTTTTGGCTGTTACAGGCAAGGCGGATGTTCAGGCTGATTACAGTCGGTTGGATGCTATATCGCAGTTTGACAATGTTACGGTTTATACGCCTGATAATGTTAATCACGTTATGCGGAAAACAGATAGTAAAAATATACTCGGTGCAAAAAAGGAATACAAAAAAACGCTTAAAAATGATATAGACAAGGGCGTTAAAGATGCAATACTGACGTGGTTAGACTGCCTTTAAAACCGATAATTAAATAAACTAAAGTTATTATTTACACTAAAAAACGATTCGACCGCCTAAATAAAAAACGGTTCGAATCGTTTTAAATTATATTATTGCACCGCAAAATCAGTTAAAAAACTTGAACGCCATAATTACCGCACCAAGCACAACAAGAACTATACCTGTGGCGCGATTAAGTGTTTTTGGCTGTGCGCGGTTTGCTAATACAGCGGCAATCTGCGCCCATAAAAGCGTAAATACAACACACAATACCAATATCAAAACATCGGGCAGACCGCCTATCGTAAAGTGTGAAATTGAACCCGTAAGCGCCGTAAATGTCATAATAAACACACTTGTGCCGACTGCGGTTTTTAATTCATAACCCATTACGCTTGTTAAAATCAAAAGAATCATCATACCGCCGCCGGCTCCTATAAAACCGCATATAAAGCCGATCAAAACACCGCATATCACCGATTGGATTGCCCGTTTTTTTGCAGAGACTTTGTTCATTGTCTCTTTAGTGGTCATAACGGGTCGCACAATAAATTTGACACCCAGCAAAAAAGTCATAAAAACAGAAAATCCGCCCATTGTTGTTGCAGGCACAAGACTTGCCGTGTAACTTCCGATTACGGTAAATACAAGCACGCTGACCATCATAATAAGCCCGTTTTTAATGTCCAAGTTTTTATTTTTATGATATGTATATGCCGATACCGCGCTTGCAAGCACGTCGGATGAAAGAGCAATTCCTACTGCCATATACGGGTCAATACCCAGAAAAGTAATCAACATAGGGCTTATTACAGCAGCGGCACTCATACCTGCAAATCCGGTGCCGAGTCCGGCGCCCATTCCGGCAAAAAATGTTACTATGATTTTTAAAATAATGTTCATACAGTTATACTTCCGTTTCTAAATTGCTTCAGAATTTTTGTTTATAATGCGCATTGTCTCAAAAAAGTATTCTTCGCATATTGCTTTAAAAGTAAAAATCCCGAGGACACAGTCTTCGGGATTTCAAACTTGGTGCCGGTGGCCGGACTCGAACCGGCACGCTGTCGCCAGCGGTGGATTTTGAGTCCACTACGTCTGCCAATTCCATCACACCGGCATATCAGTGCGAGAGTTATTATACAACATACTGAAAATAAAATCAAGTGTTAATTTTTATTTAATCAAAACATTGATAAAAGGCGACAAACTGCAAATGTGCAAATTTATCGCCTTTTAATACTTTAACCCGGTCGTGCTGTGCTAATTGTAAGGCTTTTGTATTTTTATGCCCTGTTTTGATGCTATATTGCAAACCGAATTATGGCAGGTAAAAAGTATACCCTGACCGTTTTCGCAATATCCGCTTAAAAACTTTATGGCGCGGTCCGTTCTGGCGTCGTCATACTGAGATAACGAGTCATCTAAAAATATCGGCAGCATATCATCGGGTGAGATAAGTGCCGCTATTGCAAGGCGCAGACTTAAATAAACCTGATTTGCGGTTCCCAAACTTAAATAACCCGATTCACGCATACCGAAAACATTTTTCTTTTCTACTGAAATATCAAGTGTGTCGGTGACATTTACGCTTTTGTATTCTCCGTCGGTGAATTGCGAAAAAATGCTGTGCGTAAGTTTTTCAAGTTCACTGCCGTAACCGCGGCGCAGTTCATAAAAACTTGCCTCCAGAACCTCAAGTGCCGTGTCTATTGAGTTGCAAAATTCCTTTTTTGATTTCAAACGCTCGGCATATTCGTTTATTTCGTGCTTTAAATCTTCGGGATTTTCGCTGTTTTTAAAAGAGGTTTTAAGTTCGGTCGCAATTGTTGTGATGTCATCCTTGAGTTCAAAAAGTTTTTCGGTTACTTTTTGCAGTGCGTTTTTTGCCTCTTCAATATTTACAGCATTATCCGTGCTCTCGGTCTGCAACTGCAATAACTTTTCTTTTGCCTGTTCGTAATCTATATTTGACAGGTCCTTGCTTAAATATGAAAGTTTGAGTTTTAACTGTTTTTGCAGGTCGGTCTGTGATTCAATTGCGGAAAGCTGCTTTTTTATGTGCTCAAGCGAATCGGAGTTTTCATATCGTGAAAAAAACTTAAATACTTCATCAAGGTCGGCTTGCTTTTTTTGACTTTCGGCTTTTAAAGCTTCGGTTTTTGCATCAAGATCGGCTTGACGTTCTGCACGTACTGCCGCGTCTGTGTTAAGTGCCGCCGAAAGCACGTTTATACGCGAAACAGAGTTGTTTATTTCTTGCTGCAACATAATTTCGGATGATTTTATGTTTGAAAGTTCTGAATTAAGCCGGACGCACTCATTTTTAAGCGAGGCTGCCGATTTTTTGTTTTTTAGTTTAATAACAACCGCCAATACCAACAGCACAATACCGATAATTGCGGCTGTTGCACCAATGTATGGGGATTTTAAAAGAAACGCTGCCGCCGTAACCGCAAAAAGTATTACCGAAAAAATTAGAAGTGTCAAAACCGCAGCGGTATTTTTGCTTTTCGGGTTGTCGAGTTTTTGCGCTGCATTTTTGATTTCGGCGTTAACAGTTGCAGCCCGTTTTGCAAGTTCGTCTTTTTGAAGTGTGAGTTTTTCAATTTTTCGGTTTAACTCCTCGGTTTGCTGCTTTGCGCTTTCGGGTGAATTTTGATCTTGTAATTTAATCGTTTCGCTTATACGTTCAATATCGTTTTGAATTTCACTGCAACGGTACGCCGTTTTTTCATATTTGTTTATTCCGAAATTCACCTTTTTAACAAACGTTTCATCAAGCGTTGAACCATCGCTTAGCCGCAGACCCGAATTTAATCTGTCAAGTTCTTTTTTTGTTTCTATGTATTCGCTTAGTTTTTCGCGGTTTTTAAAATCGTTTTCGCGGTCGGTTATGCTTTTAAGTTCGGTGTATTGACGGTATATTTTTTTGTATTCGGCATTTTTTTGAACAAGTTTTTCATTAAGTGCGGATTTTTTTCTGGCGTCGGCGTCGGCAATCTCAAGTCTTTTTTTAAGGTCGCCATACACGCGGTAATCCTCAACATAGGAGCCGGCTCTGCCTGTTTTTGAAATTATTTTGTTTTTAGCGTCAAAAAGATTTTTTTCAATTTTCTGATAAGAAATATCTTCGGCACCGGTAACCGCTATATTTGAAAGTTTTGCATTTATTTCGCCCGCGGCGGCACTGTCTTTTGCAAAATTTCTGCCGTCGTCAATGAAAAGACTTCGCTCAAAAGCAGCGGCGCTCATACCGAAAAACATTTTACCTATATTTTCAACGGTGTTTATTTGTTTTCCGAGCGTGGTATCGGTAAGCAGTATTCTGTCGGTAGAGTCCGATTTGCGAAATTCTCTTTCAAGGCAATAGTTTTTGCCGCCGTGTTCAAAATATATTCTGCCTGCCATAGTGCTGCCGTCCCAGGGGGTATATTTTTGGCGTACACTGTCTGACAAATTCTGGCTTTTTTTGCCTGTTCCGAAAAACATCGCTTTTATAAATGCGGCTACGGTGCTTTTACCGTCTTCATTGTTGCCGTAAATCACATTAAGCCCGTTGCCCAGTTCAAGCGTAAAATCTTTAAGTCCGCCGAAAGCGGATATATATATTTTGTCAATCTTCATCGTATAATACCTCACCGCGGAATGCTTTAAGACCGATATTAAGTGCTGCTCTCAACTTTTCTTTTTCATCGTCTGCAGCCGACTCTATTTTGCTTAACATATTTTTTACAAAAATACCTTTCAGGGTATGCTCTGCCGCAAGGCTTTCAAAATCTGCCTTTATGTCGGTTTTGTCTTTTACCTTGGCAAAATAAACACTTTCATTTAATCTGCTTGTGATTTCTGGTATTGAAATTACGGCTTCTACATCAATACTTCCCGTAATAATTATTTTATAAAGGTTTTCTGTGTAGTTTTCAGAATATTTTTGCTTTAAAAATTCAATAATTTTTTCTGCAATTTCATTTGAGTTAGCCGAATCGGTAATATCGGCTGTTTCATAAAGGTGCATTCTTTTTGCCGTTGGTACAAATTGTAAATTACAAACGCCCTTTGATACCTCGCCTAAATACACGCCTTTTTCGCCAAGCTCGTCAAATCCCTGACCTTCTGCACAGCCGCAATAGGCAAAATATGTGTTGCCGGCCTTTAATATGTCGGTACGTTTATGCACGTGACCCAGCGCTATATAGTCCATATCGCTGCTTTCAATAAAACCGGTTGTTATCGGGTTATAGTTTGCACCGAGGTCTTGTCTTAATTCACCGTGAATACACATAATGTTTATAAAACCGCTATCGGGCGTCAGTGTAAAGTGCGGCTCACCCTTAACATATACCTCTTTAAACGACCTGCCGTAAACCCTTGTGTTAAGGTCAGAAAATTCAACAAAACAATCCTTTGTATCTAATACATATAAATTTTCGGGCAAATCGTATTTTTTAAAAGGCGAGTCGGCGTTTAACGGGTCGTGGTTGCCGGCTGCGAATACTATTTTTGTCTGCGGTATATGTTCAAAACACTCAAAAACCCTGTCGGTAAATGCTTTGTCAATATTGTTTGAGTTAAACAGATCCCCTGCAATAAGCAATATGTCTACGTAGTTTTCTCTTGCAAGGTTTATGATTTTTTCAAACGTTATAAG
The DNA here is from genome assembly GCA_934445015.1 of uncultured Eubacteriales bacterium. Lineage (GTDB taxonomy): Bacteria > Bacillota > Clostridia > Oscillospirales > Acutalibacteraceae > UBA737. The sequence goes on from CAKSDJ010000005.1 coordinate 5,252, forward strand.
AGTTTCTGCCTGTCGGCTTTTTGCGCGCGAGCCTAAAAAACTTTCGGCCGCACCTATATGTAAGTCTGCACAGTGTAAAATTTTAACGGAATTCATAAGCAGTATCCTTTATATATGTTATAAATACATTATAGCATTTGTTTCGACATATTTAAAGTGTTTATTTGACAATTGTTTTATATTGTAATCGTTTTGTAATTTGTATTTTTTTGTCTGTGTGGTATAATTAGCAGAGCAGGGGGATAATGGATATGGAATTTTTTAAAAATAAAACCAATATTGCGTTTTTGCTTATAATACTTATACTTACGGCGGCACTTGCAACAACGGTATATATTGCGTATAACAATCATAGTGAGTACGTGGCGATAAACGCAAACCTTTCGGAAAACGATACTTCTCTTAAAGAAGCGGAACAAAAGATTAAAGAGTACAGCGAAAAAATCGAACAGTATGACTCTGCTGCGGCACAAAACGAACAGGAAAAGGCGGAACTTAACTCAAAACTGCAATCCGCATTGGAAGAAAAGAAAAAATTAGAGCAGGAAAACAGTAATTTAAAAACTCAACTTGAACAACTTGCCGCAAAAAAGCGCCGTGAAGAATTACAGGCGCAAATAGCACTCAGAAACGTTAATCAGGCAGATACTGCAGAGAGCGGTATCTGCTATCTTACGTTTGATGACGGGCCGTCGGATAATACGCTTAAAATTTTGGATATACTTGACTCATACGGTATAAAGGCTACGTTTTTTGTTGTGGGCACAGCCAAAACCGAATACTTACCTATTATTCAAAGCCGCGGTCACACAATAGGCCTGCACACGGCATCCCACAACTATTCTGCGGTTTATGCCAATGTTGACAGTTATCTTGCGGATATAAGCCGCGTGTCGGATATTGTGTACAATACCATAGGTATCCGCAGTAATATAATGCGGTTTCCCGGCGGAAGCAGTAACAAAGTAAGCGAAAAATACTGCAAAGGTATAATGACAGATCTTACCGTGCGAATGCCAAGCCTCGGATATTCGTATTTTGACTGGAATGTGAGTTCGGGCGACGCTGCGGCAGTGCGTGTGCCTGCCGAAAAAATAGTTAACAATGTGCTATCAAACGCGCCCGGCAAAAGCAGCATATGCGTTCTTATGCACGACACGTCAGCCAAAACAACCACCGTTGAGGCGCTGCCTTCAATAATTGAGGGGCTTGACGCCATGGGCTTTCGGTTTGCGCCCCTTGCCGCCGAAAGTTACGGTTTTCACCAGTCGGTAAATAACTGATATAATTATCTTGACAACACTATCCGCTAAAGGTACAATTATCTTTGGCGGTGATTTTTTGAAATCCAAATCTTTAAGTGCCGTAAGCACGGTTATGTATTTTATTTGTGCCGTTGCAACGGTTTGTTTGATTTTGCCTGCCTTTACCGATTTTCACTGCTCACACAGTGAAAAGTTTGTTACGGGGCTTATTATATTTGTCCTCGGATTTACGGCATCAAAATTCAGATGTCTTGCCTCAAGCAGCGAAAAGGCAGTTTTGATAATGAAAAAAACTTTGATATGGCTTTTTGCGGTCTATATATTTATAGTTATTGATTTTACACTTATAAGCGACAGTTTCGGCAGAAATATCTCAAATATTTTTATGTTAAACGGTGAGCAACTGCGGTTGTATGTTTCACAAAAAGTGAATTTTATACCTTTTAAAACGGTAAAACTTTTTATAAGCGCTTACAATTCGGGCGTTTTGGAACCGTACATTGTTTTTGAAAATATATTGGGTAACATATTTGTTTTTATGCCGTTTGCATTGTTTTTGCCGATTGTTTTTACCCGTATCGATTCGGTAGTTAAATTTTTGATCTGCATATCTGTTTCGGTTGTTGTTATTGAGCTGTTGCAGCTTCTGTTTCTTACCGGTTCTGCCGATATTGATGATTTTATATTAAACGTATCGGGTGCAACAGCGGCGTACGGCATACTTAAAATCAGGGGCGTTAAACGCGCGGTAAACACATTTATTTTCGGCAAAAAGCAGGGTGAAGATTTTGAAGGTAAAAGCTAACGCAAAAATAAACCTTACTCTTGATATTACCGGCAAAAGAGATGACGGTTATCATATTATAGACTCTGTTTTTCAGTCGGTGGCGCTGTGCGATGAACTCAGCGTGGAAAAAGCCGACAAAATAACGGTTTGTTGCGATGTCGGTGAAATTGAAAACGAGTCGAACATAGCGTTCAGGGCGGCGCAAATTTTTTTTGAGCAAAATAATATCGCAGGCGGCGCAAAAATTACCGTAAAAAAACATATACCTCTTACTTCGGGTATGGGCGGCGGCAGCGCAGATGCCGCGGCGGTTATTTCGGCGCTTGATATAATTTATAAAACAAAGCTTTCTAAAAAGCAGTTGCGTCGTATTGCGTTGCTTTCGGGTGCGGATGTTCCGTTTTGCATAACAGGCGGCACGGCGCGCGTAGGCGGCGTGGGTGAAAAAATAGAAGAGTTGCCCACAATGCCTGATTGCGGCATTTTGTTGCTAAAACACGGCGTTAAGCAATCAACAGCCGATATGTATAAAAAAATTGACGCATATCCTCAAAAAAAGCGTTATACCGACGCTGTTGTCGGCGGAATTATAAACGGAGATCTGAATGTGATCTGTAATAATGTGTCAAATGCCTTTTCCGGTGTCTGCAATAATACCGAAATAATTGATGCCGTTAATACAACAAATCCGTTATGCTGTTCTGTTTCGGGCAGCGGACCTACCGTATTTGCAATATATAACAGTAAAGAGCAGGCAGAAGACGCCTCAAAACAACTAAAAAATATGGGGTACTGCCCAATGGTTACTCAGCCGATCTCAAAAGGCATAATGTTTGAATAAAAAAATTCGCTTTTGTCAATAGTTAAAATATAACTTTTTGACAGGAGCATTTTTATGAAAACAAATTTAAGGAAAAATATTGAACTCGGTGTGCTGTTCGGACTTATATGTTCTGTGATATTAAGTTTTGCAAGGTTTGACGCCCGTTGTGATGAACTCAGAAACAATGTGTTAAGACTTCACATAATAGCGAATTCCGACAGTGCCGCCGATCAAAAATTAAAACTTGATGTTCGCGATGAAATACTTGAATCATCGCTGGATATATTCAACGGCTGCACCGATATTACCTCTGCCTGCGATATAGCCGAAACGCAGCTCAGAGCGATAAGCGAAAAAGCCGACGCTGTTATAAAACAAAACGGTTTTGATTACTCTGCAAATGCTACTGTGGGCAATTCATATTTTGAAACAAGAGAGTATGACGACTTTACACTGCCGGCAGGTACTTATAAATCGCTTATAGTAAGATTGGGTGAGGGTAAGGGTAAAAATTGGTGGTGCGTTGTTTTTCCGTGCGTTTGTGTCCCGTCGGCAAGTAATGCGGAACTTTCAGACAGTGTATCGCAGGATGCCGCAGAAACCGCCGAAAACCCTCAAAAATATGTTATGAAGTTCAAAACAGCCGAAATTTACGAAAAATTTAAGAACTTTTTTGAAAAAACCCGTGAAAATTAAAAAATTATGCTTGCATTTTTAAGTTAAATGTGATAATATTCTAATGTTACTATGAATGAAAGGGGTGACTAAGGATGAAGGAAGGTTTACATCCTCAATACGAAAAGGTAACAATTAAATGTGCTTGTGGTGCCGAATTCGAGACGCGCTCAACAAAGAAGGATATTCGTTTGGATATTTGTTCTAAATGTCATCCGTTTTTCACTGGTAAGCAGAAGTTGGTAGATACCGGCGGACGAGTTGATAGATTTAAAAAGCGTTTCGGTATGGAAGATAAATAATTATTACCGCAATTCCGCAATCGGCCCTCAGGGGCGGTTGCGGTTATTTTTTATCGTAAGGGCAGGTGAGTCTGTTGCAAAACTATATAACGGTCTGCGATACATCCGTTTCGGAATATATTGAAAAACATTCGCGATTTATTGCAGCTGTTTTTCACTGCGAAAGTGAGGAGCAGGCAAACGGCATAATAGCGGAACAAAAAACTAAATATTGGGACGCAAGGCACAATGTGTACGCCTATGTTCTGCAAAACGGAACTGTCCGTTTTTCGGATGACGGCGAACCGCACGGCACGGCAGGCAAACCGGTGCTCGACGTTATTAAGGGCAGCGGGCTTACAAATGTTTTGATTACGGTAACACGCTATTTCGGCGGAACATTGCTCGGAACAGGTGGGCTTGTAAGGGCATACGGCACATCGGCAAAAGACGCTTTGAATAATGCGCCGAGGGTTCAGATGTGTGCCTGCACAAAATATGATATAAACTGTGATTACAGCAGTTACGACCGCCTTGTCAAACTTGTATCAGACCTCGGCGGCATTTTGCAGAACACCGATTTTTCGGATAGGGTAAAATCAAAAGTTGTGTTTAAAGACAGCGACTGCGAAACTTTTTGCAATAAACTTTGTGAAACATTTGCATCAAATATTAAGGCCGAAGAACGTGAAAAAATATTTTTTCCGTTGAAATTGTAAGAAAAATAGAGGAATTTCGGAGATTTTCAATAATAATTATTATAAGGGTGGTGTGCGGTATGAAAAATGTAAGGCAAATTACAGAAGATATTGAAAAAAATACACTGTCACCCTATGCAACTTTAAGTGTAAATTCTTTGGGGCGCGAACAGCCTGAGGGGCAATGCGATCTTCGCACCGTGTTTCAACGCGACCGCGACAGAGTAATTCACTGCAAAGCATTCAGAAGGCTTAAGCATAAAACGCAGGTGTTTTTATCGCCTGAATCAGACCACTACCGCACAAGACTTACGCATACGTTAGAGGTTGCACAGATTGCGCGTACAATTTCAAGGGCGTTGCGTTTTAATGAGGATCTGACCGAGGCGATCGCCTTAGCACACGATTTGGGTCACACACCGTTCGGGCACGCCGGTGAAAGGGTGCTGAACGATCTCTGCGGCGGTTTTACGCACTTTGAACAAAGCGTCAGGGTATGCCGTGTTATTGAACGCTCGGGCAGGGGGCTTAATCTGACCAAAGAGGTGCTTGACGGCATACTTCATCATACAAGAGGTGAGTGGGCAGCCACACCCGAAGGTAAAATCGTAAGATACAGCGACCGTATAGCATACATTAACCATGATATTGACGATGCCGTTACTGCCGGCGTTATTTGTGAAGAGGATATACCTATAAGCATAAGGCAAACATTGGGATTCAGCAAAAGCGAACGCATAGATACACTTGTAAAATCCGTTGTGGCGAATACCGAAGGCGGCAATGTTAAAATGGACGCCGTTACTGCCGATGCTTATGAAAAGTTACATAATTTTTTATTTGACGCTGTATATCGCAATCCGGTTGTCAAACATGAAGAGACCAAGGTCTATGGCATTGTGAGCGGAATTTACGATTATTTAATTAAAAATCCCGACAAACTTGATAATGAGTATAAAAAAATAAGCGAGTGCGACGGCACAGAGCGCGCGGCAGTTGATTATATAGCCGGTATGACCGATCATTTCGCAATTGCGACTTATTCAAATATATACATACCTAAAGAGTGGAAGATATAAAAAAACAGATTTTAAAAAGGAGGTGTTTACGTGGCAATACCCGAGGAAATTATAAACGAGATCAAATACCGAAATGATATTGAATCGGTTATGGCGCCTTATGTGAGTTTGAAGCGCAGGGGTAAAAATCTGGTAGGGCTTTGCCCGTTTCACAACGAAAAAACGCCTTCATTTACGGTTTATCCCGAAAACGGTTCGTTTTACTGTTTCGGTTGCGGAGCAGGCGGCGACGTTTTCAGTTTTGTAAAACTTATTGAAAATCTTGATTATATTGAGGCCGTAAAGCTTTTGGCAGAACGCAGCGGAATTGCGTTGCCGCAAGACGGATATGATGACTCTATGCAGCGGCTGAAAAACACAATATTTGAAATAAACCGTGAAACCGCAAAATTTTATCATACGTATTTAATGTCTCAGGAAGGAAAGTGGGCGCTTGATTATCTTTTGGGGCGCGGACTTTCGGTTTCAACAATAAAACATTTCGGCCTCGGCGCTGCTCCCGACAGTTGGGATGCGCTTATAAAGCATCTTAAATCGTTGGGTTACGGTATATCGGATATGATACAGGCAAACGTAATAGCAAAAAGCCAGCGTGGCAGTTATTATGACCGATTCAGAAAGCGCGTAATGTTTCCTATAATAAATATTCGCGGCAAGGTTATAGGTTTCAGCGGACGTGCAATGCCCGGTGAGGATAAATCCGGCGGCAAATACGTAAACACCGCCGACACCCCCGTGTATAAAAAAAGTGAAAATTTATTTGCCATGAATTTTGCAAAAAATCATTGCGATGAGCGCATAATTCTTGTAGAGGGCAATATGGATGTTATATCCCTGCATCAGGCGGGCTTTGAAAACGCCGTTGCGGCGCTCGGCACATCTTTTACCGCCGAGCAGGCAAAACTGTTATCGCGCTACACCAAAGAGATAATACTTATGCTTGACAGCGACGTCGCAGGTCAGAAAGCTGTAAAGCGCGCGGGTGAAATTTTGCAGAACACCGGTCTTGAAGTAAAGGTTGTTACATTGCCCGACGGTAAAGATCCCGACGAATACATAAAAAAGCACGGCGCTGCAAGATTTAAGGCAGTACTTGAAGGCGCGGTAAGCGAAATTGAGTATAAACTGCTTACCGCCGCAGACGGAATAGATATAAACAATGACAACGGCAAACTGCAATACCTTTCAAAAGCGGCGCATATAATTGCCGGGTCAAACGACATTGTAACCCGTGATTTATATATAGGCAGGCTCTCGGATAAATACGGTGTGTCGCGCACAGCGCTTCAGGATAAGGTAAACGAGATAAGAAAATCAAATAACCGCCACCGTGAAAAGCGTGAATTTGAAGAGATCGTACATCCTAAATTCAGTAAAACGGATGTAAATCCCGAAAAAAGGTATTATCCGGCTGCCGCGGCGGCAGAAGAAGCGGTAATTGCAATACTGCTGCAACATCCGGATTTTTACGAAACGGCTGTCGGAATGCTGAGTCCCGAAAAAATGGTAACTTCTTTAAACAGAAGAATTTATACGGCGGTATGCGACTGTATAAGTTCGGGCAGAAATCCGGATCTGTCGTATTTCGGCGAGATGTTTGCACCGGCTGAAATGGGGTATCTGTCATCTCTTGTAAACAGCGAAAAGGGCGATAAAAATGCCTTGATTGTATTAAAAGACAGTATTAAGGTAATATTAGATGAGGATATGCGAAAAAAATCGGGCGATGTAAAAAATATGTCTGTGGATGATTGGGCTGACAGCCTTAAAAAAATAATAGAATCAAAAAAAGGGGAACAAAGCAAAAATGCCAAACACTAAAAATGATCCTAAAACAACCGAAGAACTCGAAAAACACGAAAACGAAATTTTAGAAGAGGACGAAACAAGTGGAGACTCATTGGACGATATTGAAAATGCGCCTGATGATATTGAGGGGCTGCTTTCGGATCCGGATGTGCTTGAACGCGATTTTGACGAGGAGCCGACCGAGGATGAACTCAAACTTGAAGAAGTAGACCTTGACAGTCTTGAAGACGATATTTCAATAGAAAATATGTCGCTTGACGATCCGGTCAAAGTTTACCTTCGCGAAATAGGCAGAGTGCCGTTGCTTTCGTCAAAAGAAGAGGTTGAACTTGCAATAAAAATAGCCGACGGCGACGAATACGCAAAAAAACGTCTTACCGAGGCGAACCTCAGACTTGTTGTAAGCATAGCAAAAAAATATGTCGGCAGAGGAATGTATTTTCTTGACCTGATACAAGAGGGTAATGTAGGTCTTATTAAAGCGGTAGACAAATTTGACTACACAAAGGGTTTTAAATTTTCTACCTATGCCACATGGTGGATAAGACAGGCTATAACCCGTGCAATTGCCGACCAGGCAAGAACAATAAGAATACCCGTGCATATGGTTGAAACAATTAACAGACTGAAAAAGGTTCAGAGTCAGCTTTTGCACGAAAACGGTTATGAACCCAGCGAAGAACTTATTGCCGAAAAAATGGATCTTTCGGTAGAGCGTGTCCGTGAAATAATGCGTGTAGCACAGGAACCGGTTTCAATGGAAACGCCCATAGGCCCTGAAGAGGACTCACGCCTTATGGATTTTATACGCGATGAAGACGCTCTGGCACCGGACGATGCCGCGCTTAAAACAATAACAAATGAGGATATTGACAGTGTGCTCCACACGCTTTCTGCGCGTGAGGAGGCAGTAATAAGGCTGAGATTCGGTCTTAAAGACGGCAGATGCCACACTTTGGAAGAAGTCGGTACAGAGTTTAATGTTACGCGTGAACGTATCCGTCAGATAGAGGCAAAGGCGCTTCGCAAATTGCGTCATCCGGTAAGAAGCAACAAATTTAAAGAAAGATAAACAGTAATTCGTTGAAGTGGAGATTGAATATGAAAAAACAATTTTTGCTATTCTGTTATGCGGAGTTATGGTTTTAAGTATGCCTTGCTGCGGTAAATCCGACTTAGAAGAAACTAAGAAAGAATTAGAAGCAACATAGGAAAAATACGGCTTTGTTGAAAAAGAAAATGTGGAATTGTCAGTTGCAAAATTCAATACCGAAGTAGTAGATAACAGTTCGTTAAATCCGGCGTCAACCGACTATTTAACCGAAGATGGCAACAGGTATTGGTATGGTTTGATTGAAGGAATTTATTTAGTAGTTGTGCCGATAGAATATACCGGCGATAAAACAGTTGACGTTGTTGACTATATGCTTATTTATGCTGATAAAAACAGTGGGTATGAGACCGATGCTGTTACATACGCCAAATATTTAATTAAAGCAAATTACAGTGAAGTAACCGAAACTGAGATTACCGCATTGTTAGAAGAAGCAAAAGCCAAATCAACCACCGGTGAAACATCATACAACGGAAAAGGCATATCTGTTGGTTATTTAGATAATGATGACCATTATCAATATCAGGTATTAAGATTTTATAAGTGACTGTGATTTAGTCTCAGAACAAAAAACAATAATTTTAAAAGGAATATTTATTATGAAATTCACATATAAAACAAGTGGGGTTTGTTCAAGAAGTATAGACATTGAAATTGAAAACGACATTGTTAAAAATGTTACCTTTTCGGGCGGATGTAACGGCAATACTAAAGGTATAGGTGCGCTTGTTAATGGTATGAAAACCGATGATGTCATATCAAGACTTGAAAACATTAAATGCGGTTTTAAGGATACGTCATGTCCGGCGCAGTTGGCAAATGCGTTAAAAGCATATAAAAACGGACAGGTTTAAAATTACTTATTGTTTTGTTTTGAAAAACAGATTTGTTAAAAGCAGGTGATTAAAAGTGATTACAGATGATTTTGATTTAAAAATTGCGAGTGACAAGCCCTCTGTGGATATAAGCCGCAACAAAAAAGCTGCGCCGCAGAGCGTGCAGTTAAGTCATGAGCAGATAAACGGTGCAAAATCGGTAGGTGAGGCAGTTGCCGACAGTTTTATAGCGGACGCAAAAAACTCCGACGGTGAAGAATTCAGTGACTATGATTTGTTTATACAAAGGAGGTTGTTGCTATCGTTTACAGCAACGGTGGGCTTTGAACAGTATATTACAGATGACACGCTTGTGGGTATTGCGCAAAAAAGTTTTCTTGACAGGCTTAACAGTCACAGTCCCGAAATATATAAAACTTCATCTGACACCGGTGCTTTTTCATTTTACTATCTTGCATTCAGGCGCGGGTCCGAAGTTGACCGACGCATAGGTCAGACCTTTGCAATGCTGTGCTCGCATGACGGCGACCCGATTTTTCAGGAACTCGGCGAGGCGCTCTACTGCTGGTTTTCATCTGTGGTAAGAAAGGCAGTTAACAAGTATTTAAAATAATCTAACATAAAAAAATTCCCCCTAACATAATATTTTGTGAAGGGGAGTTTTTTATGCCCAGAATTTATTTGAGTCCGTCTACGCAAGAGTTCAACCCATACATTATAGGCGGCAGTGAAGAATATTATATGAATTTGATAGCCGACGCTATGGAGCCGTATTTGTATGCGAGCGGCATAACTTTTACGCGTAATACACCCGAAATGACTGCGGCATCATCAATAGCCGCGTCAAATGCGGGTAATTATGACCTGCATTTGGCTCTGCATTCAAACGCAACAGCGGCAGGTGACGGCAGCCGCCGCGGTACAGAGGTGTATTATTACCCGACAAGCGTGCGTGGTGAACGTGCGGCAGAAATTATTGCCAACAATTTAAAGCTGATTTACCCACTGCCCGACTTGGTACGGACCGTGCCTACAACCGCTCTCGGCGAAGTGCGCAGAACACGTGCGCCGAGTGTATTGATCGAATTCGGTTACCATGACAATTACGATGACGCCGTTTGGATACGCGATAATATTGAGGCAATTGCCGCAAATGTTGTTGTGTCACTTACGGATTATTTCGGTATACCGTTTGTTGTTCCGAATTGACGCAATTTGTTTTAAATTGAAGTCATTTACTTTTTTTGGCGGATGTTCTTAAAAACAGATGGCAGAACGCTTTTAAATTAAAGGGGATAATCGGGTACAGGTAACATTTGCCCGACAGCGTTTTTGTAAACGCCATTACGGTTAGACATATAATTATGCCGGCAATAAAACCGAACAGATTGAAAAACTCGGTTAATATCAAAATAAAAATTCTTTCAAATTTCATAGCGTAACCCATTTCAAAACTCGGCTGAATATATGATGCAATAGTTACAAATGCCATAAATAAAACCGTTTCGCCTATAAACCAACCTGCATTTACTGCAAATTCAGACAGCAAAAGTCCGCCTATAATGCCAAGCGAGTTTGAAAGGGTGTCGGGCGTGTTAAGTGACGCTATGCGCAGTCCGTCGACTACAAGTTCAAGCAATAAAAATTGTAAAAATATAGGCAGCGAGCCCGTTTGTTCGGCAACTAAAAAGTTTAAAAAGTGCGGCACCGCAGATTGATTGTTCATAATAAGCAGATAAACGGGCGTTGCAATAACGGTAAACAGCGCAACTATGATTCTTAGAATTCGCGTGTAACTGCCTACAAGCGGCAAAAAGTAATAATCGTCGACCTCTCTGAAAAAATCAGCAAATGAATCGGGCAATATCATAACGCTCGGCGAATTGTCAATTATAAGCACTATTTTTCCGTCAAGAATTGCGGCAGAGGCAAAATCGGGGCGCTCGGTAAGTTTGAATCTGGGAAACGGGTTGAAAAAATTATGGTGAATGAGCGCTTCCGAGAGTGCCTCTGTTGTCATTGAAATGCTTTTAAGTTTAAGATTTTTAAGCGCCTTTTTAAGGTTTGCAAGAGTCTTTTTGTCGGCAAGACCGTCAATGTAACTTATTGCAACGTCAAGTTTTGAATTGCTTGAAACCGACATATATTCCATACGCAGATTTTCACTGCGTATGCGGCGGCGTATCAGAGCGGTATTCATAATAAGCGTTTCAACGAAACCGTCACGCGAACCGCGAAGAGATTTATCCTTTTGAGGTTCTTCGGTTGAGCGCGACGGGTATGTGCGGGTGTCAATAATAAGCGTGCCTTTTATGCCGTCAACTATTAAAACGGCAGGGCCCGAAAGTACGCTGTTTACTGCGGTGTCGGTATCATAGGTAAAATCAACTTCAACATAGGGCATTTTGTTAAGTGAAAATTCGGATATATCAGATATGCTTTTCAGTTCTTCCGGAGTTTGCTTAAATAAATATTCAAGCATTTTTTCGAATACTTCATCTTTTATAAACCCGTCGATAAAATACAACACCGAATTTCTTTCGCCTATAAGTAAATTGCGTTTTATAATATCAAAATTCACATCTGTATTAAGACGCAGATCCATTTCTCTTTCAAAAGTTTTATATTCAAACAAAAAAACACACCTCTTTAATGTTTATTGTTGCCATTAAAGAGGTGTTTATTTGCGGTTTTAATTATTTGTCGTTTTTGTCCGACGGTGTTTGATATACCCGTACATAATCTATAAGCATATCCGAGTGTTCGCCGTCTTTAAGTTCCCAGTCGCCGCCCCACGTGCCGCATTCGGTGGTGATGTTTATGTAACCCGGCACATTGCATATACCGCCTACGGTTGTACGCAATGTTACCTGACCGTCAATCAAAAATACGTATTCATCAGGACTCCAGCGGAATGCAAACGTGTGGAACTGACCGTCGTAAACTTCAATAGGCGTAACGTAATCGTGATATCCCATTGATTTGGTCTTGCCTGCCCAACCGTCCCAATGAACGGTGCTGTTTACGCCGCCGTAATTATAAAGCGACTCAAAAATATCTATTTCGGCGCCGCCCACGGCAGAATTATCATCGGGGCAATCCTCACCGGTATCCATATCGCCGGTAACAAGCCAAAATGCACCCCACATACCCGTTTTGTGATGCAGTTTTGCACATATTTCATAATAGCCGTAGCCGTGTTCAACCAAATTTTTTGACCATACCGCACCCGAAAGATACGCGTCAACCTCTTTTGTTTCACCTGTTTTTTTATTGGTTAATACTTTTTTGCCTGCCTGTGCGCGGCTTACAAGGTGGCTGTTTCCGTCCAGAAATGTCATACTGTCGTCCCAATAGTTGACATAGCCTTTTGCCCTCAGGCAATTAGGGCAATACTCCCAATTGTTTTTGTTAAGTTCGGTGCCGTCAAAATCATCCTCAAAAACAAGTTCCCATTTATCAAAGGTAATAGTAAAGTCTTTTGTGATTTGCGTTGGCTTATGGCGTGCTGTTACCGTTACCGAATCGTTGCTCCTTTTATAAACGTACGGAACGATTATTTTATTGTCCTCCCGCCAGGGGACTATATCAACGTCGCTGAAAAATTCAGACTCCGAAACTACGTTTACGCCCTCGTTTGTGATGACCGATGTTACCTTGTATTCGGCAGTACCGGTAGGTATATCACGCACGCACATAAATTCTACCTTTTCAATGCTTGTAAATGTGTATTCGTTTTCCATAAAAATCCTCCGTTGATTTTTTATAAACCAAAGTTTATTTTAATCGTCATTTGAAGCGTCTTTGTTACGCACCGATTTTATAATACCGGCAACCATTATAACAGCCGTTGCTGTAAAAATCAAGATACCTGCAATTATTGCAGCGTCCGTTAAACCGAAACCGTTTCCTTTTTCAGTGCTTGTGCCGTTAAGTGAAAATGTATTAAAAGCAGACTGTATTTCGGCACTTGTTGACTCACCGTCGTTATAACACGATAAATAAAAAGTTTGTCCGCTGCAAATTGTTATATATTGCGTTACCGTGTAGACACCGCCGCTGTCTTTATGCGTGCTTTCAACCGTTATATATTTTCTGCCGTTATTTACAAGGGTTTTGCACACATTTTCACCGTCATTGCTCACGGAATTCATAAAATCACTTAACTGCTCATCGTTAAGGTGAGATATATCGTTGACCTCAGACGAATAATTATCAGTAAAAGCGGAAAGCCGTATCTGCGTTTTCGAGTCATCTGAAACGGCAAGATATAAAAGTCCGTTCTTGCTGAAATAGGAGTTAAGTTCATCGGTGCTCATACCTATTTTTCGTGAAATTTTGGTAAGATCATCACCGCTTTTTGCCTCGGTAAAATTTTCGCCTACCGATATTGAATATTCATAACCTGCGGCGCTTACGCTTAATGAAAATATAAACATCAAAACCGCAACAACCGATAAAAATTTGATTTTCAAAAAATCACCTATATTATATTATTTTGTTTTTTTGCCGCGGTCAAAGTGTTCTGCATAAGGGTTGCTATTGTCATAGGTCCTACACCGCCCGGAACAGGAGTTATGTACGATGATTTTTCGGATACATTGTTAAAGTCAACATCACCGCAAAGTTTGCCGTTTTTGTCGCGGTTCATACCCACGTCGATTACAACTGCGCCGTCTTTTACCATATTTGCGGTCACAAAGTTTGCTTTTCCTACGGCAGAAACAAGTATATCGGCCCCTGCGGTGACTTTTTCAAGATTTTCGGTTTTTGAATGGCAAATTGTAACCGTACCGTTTTTTTGAAGCAGCAACATAGACATAGGCTTGCCGACTATGTTTGATCGGCCTATGACAACACAGTTGCGGCCTGCAACTTCAATGTTGTAGTATTTAAGCATTTCCATAATACCGGCAGGTGTACAGGGCAAAAAATCATAGTCACCTATCATTATTTTGCCTACATTTACGGGGTGGAATGCGTCTACGTCCTTTTCAGGCGAGATTGCTGAAATAACCGTTTTTTCATCAATGGTCTTCGGTAGCGGTAACTGACATAAAATACCGTTTACGGTTTTATCGTTATTAAGTTGCTCAATAAGGCTTAAAAGCTCTTTTTGGGTGGTATCTGCCGGAAGCAGATACTCTTTTGAAATTATGCCCAACTGTTCGCAAGTCTTTTTTTTGTTTGCGACGTAAATTTTTGAGGCCGGGTCGCTGCCCACCAGAATTACCGCAAGACATACGCTTATGCCGCTTTTATTTAGTTCTTTAACCTCACCGGCGACACGGTTTTTGACCGCCGCGGATACCTCTTTGCCGTCAATTATTTTGCTCATCTGTTTTCACCTCAGAAGAATTGTCTGTTTCGGGTTGCGCGATTTTGCTTTCGCCTTCATTTTCTGCAATATTCAGTTCGGCGCCGTTTTCATCAGCATCAAACACAGGCGTATATTCACCGTCGGTTAAAAGAACTTTTTGTTTTTTGCGTATAACAAAAAGTGCAATTGCGGCGCTTATGCAGATTATAATTGAAACTAAAACCGATACGCGAATGTTACCCAGCATAAGACTGTCGGTTCTTAAATTTTCAACGATTGCTCTTTCGAAACCGTACCAAACACAATATGTAAGAACTATCTCACCGCTGAAACGGCGTTTCTTTGACAAACTGTTAAGCACAAAAAATCCTGCGATACACCATATTGATTCATAAAGAAAACACGGGTGAACAAGGCCCACGCCCATCTCCGAAATCGTGCGGTTGCTTTGCATACCCCACCAACTGCTTCCGGTAAATGTGCCGTATGCCTCCTGATTTACAAAGTTGCCCCAGCGACCTATGCCCTGACCTATCAAAAACGCTGTGCTTGCAAGGTCGAACATATCAAGTATTTTAATTTTTCTGAGTTTGCACATCAGAGCACCGCAGGCAAATGCGCCTATTACCGCACCGTAAATTGCAATTCCCGAAAAACCGCTTGACGAGCCGAACCCGAAAAAATCACCGATACTTTCAAGTTTAACACCGTCAAAAATCACGTAATAGGTTCTGGCGCACAGTATTGATACAGGCGTTGTTACTATTATTACATCAAGCATACGGTCGGTGTTTACATTGAAACGCGGCGCACTTTTAATGCCGTAAATAATTGCAAGCATGAAACCGAGTGCAATTATTATTCCGTACCAGTAAATATCCCAACCGTTGCCGATAGGCAGAGTAAACGCTATGGGGTTGAGCTTTAAATGAATTCCGAATATTGTAACGTCATATTTCATTTTCAGTCCTCCAGAGGATTTATAACCGATAAAACGGCGTTTTCATCACAAAACACATCGAGCCGTTTTAAAACATCGTCATAACTTACGGTTTTGAGTAATTTTATTTCATCAAAAAGATTATAGTCAAACACAGCACATTCGGTGAGTTTCATGGCAAGACTTTCTACGCTGTTAAACTTTCTTACGGCGCTGCCGTACATTCCGCATTTTACCGCCGAAAAAAGTTTTTTGTCAATGCCTTCGGCACGCAGGCGGTTTATTTCTGCCTTTATCTCATTTGATACGCGCTCTGGGTCGCATGACTCGCCCTCAAAAATAACTGCTGCGTAACCGTTGCCGTTAAAATATTCGCAGTCAAATTCATCGTTTATAAGCCCTTCGTTCATAAGGCGCGCGTAAAGTGGAGATGCGTCGCCGCAAATTATTTCAAGCAGCATATTAACGCAGACCTTGCTTTTGAGCCTGCGGTAAGGGGTGGCGATCTTCTGCTTGAATCCAAGGCAAAACATCGGCATACTTACGGCAAGTTTTTGTTCAACGTAATTTTTAACAATGCTTTGCGGCTCGTTAAACTCACCGCGTGTTATTTCAACCGGCTTTTTATTTATTATTGAGCTTTCTATTTGTTTTAAAGTTTTATCTGCATTTACGTTGCCGACTATGCAAATAAACATATTTGCCGGATTGTAAAACGTTTCATAGCATTTGTAAAGCAGGTCGGCGTTTATTTCGGCAATTGATTCTACAGTGCCGGCAATATCAATGCGGACGGGGTGGCAGTGATACATAGCCTCAAGCATATTGAACATAACCCGCCATGCGGGGCTGTCGTCATACATTTTTATTTCCTGCCCGATTATGCCTTGTTCTTTTCTTACGGTTTCTTCGGTAAAATAAGGCGATTGAACAAAGTTTAAAAGTATATCTAAATTTTCATAAAATCTGTCACTGCATGAAAACAGATAACAGGTTCTGTCAAAAGATGTGAATGCGTTTGCATTGGCACCTGTTTTGGCGTATTTTGTAAATGCGTCGCCGTCTTCACTTTCAAAAAGTTTGTGTTCAAGGTAGTGGGCAATGCCCTCAGGCACGTTTATCATTTCGCCGCCGTCTTTTGAAAAACGGGTATCAATAGAACCGTATTTTGTGCCGAATATTGCGTAGCACGATGAGTACTGCGGTTTTTCCATAATATAAACCGTAAGACCGCATGAAAGTTTTGCTTTTACGTAACCCTCATCGGCAAAACCTTCAAAAAACTGTTTTTCCATTATTTGCCGGCCTCCTTAGGTAAAAGTTTATATACCGTGTGCAGAGAAACACCTTTTGCGGCGTTTATTACGTCATCGCGTGTTACATTTGCTATTAGTTCAATCGTATCTTCGGGCGATAACGGTTTGTCACCCGAAATTTTTAAAGAATACCACAGGTCGATCAGGCCCTGACTGTCGTTGTAAGATTTGAGCGAGTCGGTAATATTTTTTATTGATGAATCAAATTCGCTGTCGTCAAATTCGCCGCGCTTTATTGCGTCTAACTGGTCAACGATTGCCGACAACGCTTTTTCGGCATTTTCGGATTCGACGCCGCTTGAAACCGTGATAAGACCTTTTGACTTAACGGTTGCGGCAGAACAGTAGTAGCAAAGGCTCATATTTTCGCGAACATTGTTAAACAGTTTTGAATACGGACCTCCGCCGAATATATCGCACATAACTGTAAGCGGTGCTGTGGTTTTATCGTCGCCGTACATATCGCTTGAAAATCCGAGACATAGTTTGCCCTGGGTAATATCCATTTTTTCGGTGACAGTATTTGTTTTATCGGCTTTTTCTGTAGGTCGGCTTGCACTGCAATCGGTAATGTTTTCACGGTCGATGTTTTGCATTTTTTGCGATATGCCGTCAAAAAGACCCTGCGGCATGGCTCTTGAAACAACGTTAACACGCAAAAATGCGTGCGACAGAACATCGCGCCAGGCGTTGTATAAAGATTCGCCGGTTATTTTTTCAACGTCGGATACTGTACCGCATTTAGGCGTTCCGTACGGATCGTTTTTATACATCTCTTCAATGAGGCGGTTTTTTGCGTATATACGCTTTTCGCTGAGTTCGCCTTTTATATGCTCGACTGCTTTGCGTTTTTCACGGGCAATGTCTTCTTCATAAAAGGAGTTATTGTAAATTTTGGGTTCGAAAACAAGTTGGGTAAGCAACTGCATCGCACTGTCGCAAAGCGATTCATTATCAAGTGTGTACTTGTCATCAATTACCGAAACGGCGATTTTAAGCAATTGGTAATCGCCCACTTTTTCGGCAGAAGCCGAAAGCTCGGCACCGTAAAGTTTTGAAAGTTTAAAGTTGAGTTTTGAAAAATCAGGGTAATCCTTGCTGCATGTTGTAAGCACAAACGGCAACAACGCATATTCGGCTGCGTGTTTGCGCGTCAGCGGCATATAAAAATTGAATGAAACAAGCGTAGTATTAAAGCGGTCATTTTTAACAAACAACCCCTCGGCGCCGTTTGACAAAGGTGTGATTTTGACTGACATTTAACTCCTCCCAAATCAAATTTGTTATGCCCCTATACCAAAGTTTTTAAGCATAACGCTGAGCGTACAAAGCGGAAGTCCGACAACACTGTAATAGTCGCCGTTAATGCGGCTTACAAATTTTGCGGCACGTGCCTGTATGCCGTATCCGCCCGCTTTATCCATAGGTTCTTTGGTTTTTATATAATCTCTTATTTCTTTTTCTACAAGTTTTCGGAATGTAACTTCGGTTGTTACAACCTGCGTTTCATACCTGTTACCGCGCATAACCGTAACGGCAGTGTGTACGCGGTGCGTGTTGCCCGAAAGGGTATTAAGCATTATTTCGGCATCACTTTCGTCTTTTGGTTTACCCATTATTCTGTTGTTTATTTCAACAACCGTATCGGCAGAAATTATCAGGTCATCTCTGCCTGAATGTTTTGAAACCGCAAGCGCTTTTTCAAAACTCAAACGAGCAACTTCATCTTTGACAGGTGTTTCCGGGTTGATTGATTCGTCAATATCTGCCGCAACCGCTTCAAAATCTATATCTAAAAGTTTAAGCAGTTCCCTGCGGCGAGGGGATTTTGAAGCAAGAATAATCTTCATGGAATTCACCTTTATACATACAAATATACTATCGATTATTCTACCATATATTCAATTCTTTTTCAATGGGTACGGGGTAATAATTTTTCTTGTATTTATCGGTATACTGTGATATAATTAAAAATAATTATATGTATTGGTGGTAATTGTTATGAAATGCCCTTTTTGCAGTTATGAAGAAAGCAAAGTAATCGATTCTCGCCCTACCGATGAGGGTGAAAGAATTCGCAGACGGCGTGAGTGTTTAAAATGCTCAAAACGTTTTACAACCTATGAAATGATAGAAAGTTTGCCGATAATAGTGATTAAAAAAGACGGTTCACGCGAAACGTTTGACCGTCAGAAGCTGCTTACCGGTATGTTGCGCGCTTGTGAAAAACGCCCTGTTTCAATTGAAACGCTTGATAAAGCCATAACCGACATCGAAACAGTTATACAAAACTCGCTTGACCGTGAGGTTAACAGCGAAAAAATAGGCGAACTTGTTATGGAGCAGCTTAAAAATATAGACGAGGTCGCTTATGTGCGTTTTGCGTCCGTTTACCGCCAATTTAAAGATATAAATACATTTATGGATGAACTCAACAAATTGCTTATCAAGTAGGAGATTTAAAATGCAGGACCTTGAATTGATGGCAGATCTTTTACTGCCTAACATAGATAAAACACCGCAATATTATGAGGATATGTATCCGCCGCGCGATTTGCCCGAGGGCGCCCGTGTTACGCGTATAGCGCCGAGTCCTACGGGCTATCTGCATTTGGGCACACTGTTTACAGCACTTGTAAACCGAATTACCGCAACTGCTTCGGGCGGAGTTTTTTACACCCGTATAGAAGATACCGATAAAAAACGAGAGGTAGCAGGCGGAATAGAGGATATAATTGACGGTCTTAACCGTTTCGGTATAACAATTGACGAAGGCTTTGTAAGCGGAAGCGAACAACGCGGTAAATACGGCCCGTATCAGCAAAGTTTTCGTGCTGAGATATACCAAACATATGTAAAAGATTTGATAAAACGCGGACTTGCGTATCCTTGCTTTTGCACTGCTGAAGAACTTGACGATGTGCGCAAAATTCAGGAGGAAAATAAGATACGCACGGGTTACCACGGCGAATATGCGCGTCACAGAAATATAACTTATAAAGAGGCGAAATCGCTTATTGATGAGGGCAAACCGTTTGTTATAAGGCTTCGTTCACCCGGAAGTGATGAAAACCGAATCTCTTTTGACGACGTTATTAAGGGCAAAATCGAAATGCCCGAAAACGATGAGGATTTTGTGCTGCTTAAATCAGACGGTATACCGACATACCATTTTGCGCACGCTGTTGACGACCACCTTATGCACACCACTCATGTGTTAAGGGGCGACGAGTGGATATCGTCTGTTCCGAAACACATACAACTGTTTAAACTTTTGGGTTTTAAGGTGCCTAAATACGGTCACGTTTCGCCTATTATGAAATCAGATAACGGTGCAAAACGCAAAATATCAAAACGCAAGGACCCTGAGGCTGCAGTTTACTTTTTTGCGGAACAGGGTTATGAACCCACTTGCGTAATTGAGTACCTTATGACAATAGCGGCATCCGATTTTGAGGATTGGCGCCGTGCAAATCCTAACGCCGATTACCGCACTTTTAAATTTAATCTTAAAAAAATGTCGGTATCCGGCGCATTGTTTGACGCAAATAAGTTAAATGATATAAGCAAAATAAAAATTGCCGCAATGAAAAGCGATGAGGTATATAAATGCCTTACAGATTGGGCAAAAGAGTTTGATATCGAGTTTTATAAACTGCTTACAGCCGATCCCGATTTTTCAAAATCAATGCTTGGCATTGACCGCGACAATGCCAAAAAACCGCGTAAAGATTTAGCACGGTGGAGTGAAGCAAAGGATTATTTTTCATACTTTTTTGCGCCTCTTTATAAACCGTGTCATGTTTTGCCAGACAACATACAAAAATCCGATGCAAAGGCATTTTTGACCGAATACAAAAATGTATATGACGCAAATGATGACAGGCAGTGTTGGTTTGATAAAATCAAATTGCTGGCGCCGGATTTGGGCTTTGCAAGCGAAACAAAGGATTATAAGGCAAACCCTGAGCAGTTTAAAGGCAGTGCCGGCGATTTAAGCACGGTGCTCAGAATTGCAATTACAGGCAGGCAGAACACGCCCGACCTTTGCAGCATAATGCAGGTGCTCGGGCATAAAGAATGTTTAAAACGAATTGACAGTATGATAGAGGTTTTATAAATGGAAGAAAACAAAATTTCAGATAAAGAAGTGCCGGTTGCCAAACCGTCTAATTTTATTTACGATTTTATTGACAAAGATTTGGAAGAAGGGGTATACAGCCGTGTTCAGACGCGTTTTCCGCCTGAACCGAACGGATATTTGCATATAGGTCACGCAAAAGCTATATGTATAGACTTCGGTACTGCCGAAAAATACGGCGGTAAGTGCAATCTGCGTTTAGACGATACAAACCCCACTAAAGAGGATGTTGAATATGTTGACGCAATTAAGGAAGACATTGAGTGGCTCGGCTTTAAGTGGAACAACATTTACTACGCATCGGATTATTTTGATTTTATTTACGAGTGCGCATTAAAGCTTATTGACAAGGGCCTTGCTTACGTTGATGAGTCTACCGCAGATGAAATACGCGAGATGCGCGGCACTCTTACCGAGGCCGGAAAAAACAGCCCGTATCGCGACAGACCTGTTGCAGAAACCCGTGAGTTGTTTAAAAAGATGACTGCAGGTGAGGTTGATGAGGGCAAAATGGTGCTTCGCGCTAAAATTGATATGGCTTCGCCTAATCTTAATATGCGTGACCCCGTAATTTATCGCGTGCTTAAAGCACACCATCACAGAACGGGTGACAAATGGTGCGTTTATCCTATGTATGATTTTGCGCATCCGCTGAGCGACGCCAAAGAGGGTGTGACCCACTCGCTTTGTTCGCTTGAATTTGAAAATCATCGCCCACTCTACAATTGGGTGCTTGATGCAGCCGATATTAAAACCGAGCCGCCGCGTCAGATCGAATTTGCGCGTATGAACGTTAATTATACCCTTACAAGCAAACGCAAGTGTTTAAAACTTGTAAATGACGGTCTTGTTTCGGGTTGGGATGACCCACGTATGGCAACAATCTGCGGTATGAGGCGCCGCGGTTATCCGGCAGAGGCTGTAAGGGCTTTTGTTGATAAAATAGGCGTGTCAAAAGCATACAGTGTAATTGATTATGCTCTGCTTGAATCCTGCGTCCGCGATTATCTGAACGAAAATGCCGACAGGGCAATGGCGGTTCTTTGTCCGCTTAAAGTCATTATCGATAACTACCCCGAAGGCAAAACCGAACAGATCGAGTTTGATATAAATCCGAATAAACCCGAACTCGGCAAGGCAAGCGTAACTTTTTCGCGTGAAATATATATAGAGCGCGATGACTTTATGCTTAATCCACCCGGAAAATATTTCAGATTATGCCCTGCAAAAGAGGTCAGGTTAAAAGGCGCTTATTATATTGAATACGCTTCTCATGAAGAGGATGAAAACGGTAATATAACGGCGGTTCACTGCACCTATGACCCCGAAAGCCGAGGCGGCGAAACGCCCGATGGCAGAAAAGTCAGGGGTACATTGCACTGGGTAAGTGCAAGCAACTGCATCACTGCCGAAGTGCGGCTTTATGACAGGCTTTTCAATGTTGAAAATCCCAGCGATGAAGACGGAGTATCTTCTTTTGCGGATAATCTTAACCCCGAATCGCTTAAAGTGATTGAAAATTGCGTTATAGATGCAAGCCTTAAAAGCGTTAAGGTCGGCGATACTTTTCAGTTTATGCGTCAGGGCTATTTCTGCGTAGATAAAGATACAACAAATGATAAAACGGTCTTTAATCGCACCGTTGCGCTTAAAGATTCATTTGCAAAAAAGAAATGACAACAGTAAAAAACATTTTTGACTATCTAAACTTAAATTATCCGGTTGAAACCGCCCGTGAGTTTGATAATCCGGGTCTTTTGGTCGGCGACGGCAACGCCGTTTTAAAAAAAGCGGTCGTGTCGCTTGACTGCGATATAAACACCGTAGAATTTGCAAAAAAAATCGGTGCAAACCTTATTGTTACACATCATCCGGTTATTTTTAACGGACTTAAAAACGTGCTTTCGGGCTCGGTTGTTTATGAACTTGTTAAAAACAATATCTCTGTCATATCAATGCACACAAATCTTGATATAGCGGCAGGCGGTGTAAGCGAGCATTTGTGCAAAGTGCTGAGGCTTACAAACATTGTGCCGTTTACCGCACATGACGGATTTGTGATAAGGTCTGCCGATTGCAGTATCACAGACGGCGAAGATCTTGCCGTCCACATTAAATCAATGCTCGGCGGTGCCGTAAGATACGTAAACAGCGGCAAACCGATTAAACGTGTTTTGGTGTGTTCCGGTTCGGGCGGAGATTTTTTGCAGGACGTAATTGACGGCGGTTTTGACGCGCTTATTGCAGGCGACATAAAACACAATGTATTTATTGCCGCAATAAACGCAGGCGTATCGGTTTTTGACGCCGGTCACTATCAAAGTGAAAACATTATTGTTGAGCCGTTATGCCGTGAACTTTCATCAGCGTTTCGCGGTATAGAGTTTAATGGGTTCAGCAACAGTGAAATAAAATTTGTTTGAGGGGTTATCTTATGAAAAAGTTACTGTCGCTTCTGTTGGTGATATCTGTTTTTGCAGGTTGTTTTTCGCTTTCGGCATCCGCCGTAAAAAACGGTGACGTTGTTTTTGCCGGATTTGAAACACCAATACTTTATGATTCAAACACAAATCATAAAGAGAATGCAAAGAATGTACTTTCGAGTTATGTTTCGCTTTCTGAGCTAAGAACGGTTATGCTTGACGGAATTTCAAATTGCCGTGCCGTTATAGATATTTCAAAATTCAGCATACCTTATAATGAAACAAATTGCTACGCAATAAGCGACTATGTGTGGTATGCTTTGCCCGAGGCGTTTAACGCATACCAAATGGGCTTTTCATATTATGAGGGCAGCAATATGCTGGCTCAGGTGAGCATTTTATACCGCGATTTTGCCGACACTGCTGCCGAATACAACACTTGTATGAATGCTATAACTGCAGCCGGTAATGAAATACTGAGCGGCATTGAGGGCAACAGCAATATAGGCAGCGTTGAAAAAGCCCTTTTGATTCATGACAGGCTCGCTCTTTGGAATGAATACGATTACAGCACTGTGACTCCCGATGAGTCATTTACGGCATACGGCGCTTTGGGAAAACAGGTGTCGGTTTGCCAGGGCTATGCAATGGCATATATGTATCTGCTCGGACGTGTGGGTATTGACAGTTATTATTGTTCGTCGGTTGAAATGAACCACGGTTGGAATATTGTTTACATCAACAATAAAACATACCACGTTGACGTCACTTGGGACGATTATGCTTGGGAAGACGGCGCACGCGGTGCAGTCGGCACTGTAATGCACGACAATTTCCTGCGTTCAACAAGCGGCATTAAATCTACCGGTCACGATGCTTCCGACTTTGATGATACACCGTCTGACACAACCTATGATAACGGTGTATGGCAGAATTCAATCGCAGCTTTTCAAGTCGTTGGTGATAAACTTTATTATGTTGATAACGCAAATTCCAAACTTATGTGTTACAGTGACGGTAAAACTCTTTGCAGTCTTGAAAAAGAGTGGTGGGCTGACGCAGGTTCTTACTACGGCAATTATTCCTGCCTGTCAAGCGACGGAAAATCGCTTTATTATTCAATGACCAAGAGCATTTATAAATATGACTTGACAACTGGCACGTCAAAGGCGATATATACACCAACGCTCAAAAATTATTACAACATATACTCTTTTACTTACAATAACGGTTATTTGATTTGCGATATTAACAACGCACCGCCTTATGCAAGCGATGCGGACCCTACAGCCAACCTTTATCAGTTAAAACAAAAATATGTCGATACCCCTGCCGCAAAGCCCACAACCGGCGATATTAACGGTGACGGCGATATAACAACGATGGATTTAGGTGTACTTATGCAGTATCTTAACAATTGGGAAATAACAGTTGATGCAAATATAGCAGATGTTAACGGCGACGGTGATGTAGATACCCGTGATTACGGTCTGCTTATGCAATATGTTAACGGCTGGGGCGTAACGATACGTTGATTGCAAAATCAATTCGGCTAAAAAACTTATAATGCAAGCAAGAAAAGGATACACATAATGAAAAAAATTATTATATTCTGTATATCGGTAATACTTTTATTAACCGCATTTTCGTCTGCCGCGTTTTCGGCTGATTCGGAACCTGTTTTTTCGGCAGGTGAGGTGAGCGGCACCGCAGGCGAAACCGTTACGGTTGATATATCTGCCTCAAAAAGTTCGGGAGTATCGGGTTTAAGAATTCTTGTTGATTATGATGCGTCAAAATTAGAATTAACCGGAATTAAGTCGGCAGACTTCAGCGGTATGTTTCACAGCCCGCTCGAAAAAAATCCTATAAACATAACCTGGGTAGATACCGTAAATCCCGAAAATACCGAAGGCGGAGTTATTGCAAAACTTACGTTTAATATACTTGAAACCGCTCCTGACGGAAAAACAGAACTCAAACTCTCATACGATGAGAATGAGGTTTACAACTCTAATTATGACAGCGTTAACCGAAAGTTTGAAACCGTAAAATTTGCTGTTAAAAATGGTTATGTTAATATCAAAAATGACGGTTCCGGCAAAAGTGAAACCGTGTCGGGTGATAAAACTGCGCAAAACAGCAGTTCAACAGGCACAACCGATAAGTCGGGCGGTGCAGACGCAAATCCGGGCGTTACATCAACAATCGATGATACCTCAGATAATAAAAACGATGTTGCAGTCAGCGACAACTCACAAACGGATCCGGAATTTGCCGAAAAAAACAGCACAAAAACACTGCTAATTGTTTTGGCAGCGATAGCGGCAGTTTGCGCCGTGGCGGCGGTTACGGTAGTTGTTGTTAAACAACGCAAAAAATAAATCCGACGTTGCACAAAAAACCAACAGTTTTATTTTAAATAAAAAAAACAAACCCCTGCTCAATTTAAAGTTGAGCAGGGGTTTTATCATTATTTATCTTTTTTCGGTATTCCGACGGAGTAGTTCCTACAATGCTTTTGAATGTTTTACTAAAATAACTGAAACTGTTAAATCCCGTGTTAAGCGCAATATCCGAAATTGACATCGTGCTGTTTGTAATATCAAATTTTGCACGTTCTATTCTGTATTCAATCAGGTATTCCGAAAAAGAACAATTAAAATTTTTTTTAAACAAACGGCAGAAATAAGAGTTATTCAAGTGCAAATATTCAGACATGTCGGACGAGGTCAAAGGTTCAAAAAAATGTTCAGATACATAGTCAAGCACCTTTCGCTCAAATGCCTGATTATTGTGAAGTGCCGATGACTTAACAAAAAATCCGATTTTTTTCAGTTGTCCGAACAGTATTGAAAGATTGCCTATAACCGACATTTCCCATCCGGGGGTTCCCGCTTCGCAGGATGCAATTGCAGTTCGCACACATTTATTCATTTCTGCTGTAAAATCATATTTGTCAGACAGGTGGTCGTTAACGGTAATATCACCGCTTTCAAGCCCGTTTTTCAGTTTTTCATCCCACAAAACAGATAAGTCAAAGCACGCACAGTCATACCGTGTGTTAGGTTTAATATCCGCTCTGTGTATGCAATAAGGCGGAATAATCAGCACGTCGTTGTTTTTAAGTGAATAACAAACCGAATCTATATAAAAATCCACCGAACCTTCTATCATAGCAATAATTTCCAGCTCTTTGTGGTTATGCGCAAAAAGCGAAAGTTTACCAGGAAACGGCGGCTGCTTGTAAAATGCAAATGGAATTGTTGTGTATCTGTACTTAAATCCGTCTGCTAACATTGTTACCTCCAAAGTCAATACAGTTATAATCATAAGTCAAAATTTGTGTATTAAAGCCCAAAAAAAACAATTACAATGTTAGTGTAAAACCGTTGCAGCGATTTGTCAACATAATTTTTTGTCAGGCGGTGCCGTTTTACCTTTTAACACATCAGATAATTATAGGTTGGCTATATGAAAATAAAATTAAATATTGCGGTTGTTACAACCGACCCTGACAATGACCTTTTAAAAACATTAAACTCAAATTATGACGGGGTTTATTGCTGTTTGAATTTTGACGCTGCGCTTGATTGCGCCGTTAAAAATAAACTCGGCGGTATAATGTTGCTTGCTGACGGTTACCCCGATACAACAACCTCGATTACGTCATATCAGGCGCAAAAAGTAAACGAGTCGGGCATACGGCTGTATATTGAATATCCGGGTATTGACAAAACGCTCGGTATTACCGGGTACAGCGGACTCGGCAAAATGGGCTATGACCGTGCAATTGTAATGGACAGTTCGGCACTTAATATGCCGCTTTACAGCATTTTGTATGTTCACGGTGCTCAGTATGTCAAAAAAACAGATATAACCAATTCGTGGCTTGTTAACGCAACGGTTGCGGGTTATGACACGGTTGAGTTTTACGACGATTCGGGTCTTACCGACTGTACGCCGTATTCTTTGCTTGAAACAGGTAGCAACGGCAATGTGCTTATTGCTTCTACAAAGTTAAGCCAGTTTATAACCGCGCGTTATGCGCCTTACATAAGGTGGCAAAAACTTTGGCTCAGTATTTTAAGTTGGGTATCGCAAAAAACTGTAACTTCAATTGAGTGGACGCCTGCCGTTAACCCGAATTATACTGCTGCCGAACAGCTTGCAGACAACGCTTATTCAGAAGCGGTCCGCCTTAATACCGAATGGTACATAAACAATATGATCGATCCAAATGGTAGCGGTATATATCAGTGCTTTTTATCGGGAGGATGTTTTAATGCGTACGGTGAGCAGGCAAAGTCAAAAGGTGTTCGTGCCGATTGTAACGGCGAGAGCATAGGCGCCATCGCTTTGGCAGGCGTTATTTTAAATAATCAAGAGTATAAAGACCTTGCCTATAACACTATGAAATGGATGTTGACTGAGTCAAAAATGGCAAACGGCGACCGTGCCGACCCAACCAATTCGCAGTACGGACTTTTTTCCTGGTATGATGAAGACGCATATCTAAAATCTTATTACGGCGATGATAACGCCAAGGCGATATTAGGTCTTATACTCGGCTCTGCGGCACTGCAGACAAACGAGTTTGACGAGCGCATATTAGAGGGAATACTCGGCAATTTCAGAACAAGTGGTATTCACGGGTTCAGAGGTTCAATGATAAACGGTAAAGATTTAGAAACACACGGTTTCAAATATTATTACGAGGGTACTGTTAAAAATTATCGCCCCCATTTTGAAGCACTTTTGTGGGCGTGCTATTTGTGGGCATACGATAAGACCGGTTATGCACCTTTGTTAGAGTGCACTAAAACCGGCATTGATTTAATGATGGCATCATACTACCGAACAATTGATCCCGATGATAAATGTGTTGCGCAACAGTGGAAGTGGACAAACGGTATGCAGCAGGAACGCGCAAAAATGATATGGGCGCTCTCTTGGCTTGTGCAAGTAGAACCCACAGACAAACATATATCATGGCTCGATAAAATGATTACCGATATGATGCGTTATCAGGATACAGGGACAGGCGCTTTGCGTGAAGCCATAGGCGAACAGAACGAGGGTTCGGGTGAGTTCGGCGCCTTTACAAAAAACTCAGACTACGGCAAACATGAGTCGCCCGTAATTCAGAATAACGGCGACCCCTGCACCGATTCGCTTTATACTTCAAGTTTTGCTATGGTTGCATTAAACGAAGCGGCGGCAGCATTGCGCGCAAGCAGCAATACCGCAAAGGCAACCGAGTATCAGAATTATGCAAAATCAATATCGGACTATGAAGTAAGAATTCAACAGGTAAGCGATACAAATTCTAAATATAACGGCGTTTGGTTCCGCGGTTTTGACTATGAAAAATGGGAAGCCTACGGCAGTGACGGCGACGCAGGCTGGGGCGTTTGGTGCACCGAAACAGGTTGGTCACAGGCTCAGATTTCATCGGCGTTATCGCTGCAGGTGCTTGGCACCGATATTTGGGATTACACAAAAAATACGTTGATAAATAAACAATTTGCCGATTCAGCAGCGTTTATGTTGGGTGATACGGCAGATACATAAGTTCAATATGACATTTCTCAGGTAATAAAAACAAAGTTTTTAAAGGAGGAAAACTTATGTTTAAAAAAATATTGGCATTTATTTTAACGATCGCAGTGTTTGTTTCTTCAGTATCGGCAGTGCTTATTACCGCCGCCGCAACCGAAACAAAACAAATGCTGAACATTTCGGTTGTAACAACAAAAGCCGATAACGATCTGCTGAAAACGCTGTTGACTAACTATGACGGTGTTAAGCGTTATACCTC
The DNA here is from genome assembly GCA_934445015.1 of uncultured Eubacteriales bacterium. Taxonomy (GTDB): domain Bacteria; phylum Bacillota; class Clostridia; order Oscillospirales; family Acutalibacteraceae; genus UBA737. The sequence goes on from CAKSDJ010000005.1 coordinate 34,580, forward strand.
GCTTGATACTGCGCTTAACAACGCCGAAAGCGACGGTATAAGCGGCGTTATGGTGCTGGCAGACAATTATCCGAATACAACAACAGCCGTTACAACAACTCAGGCACAAAAAATAAACGAGTTGGGTATACGTTTGTATATCGAATATGCGCGGGCTAATGAAACGCTCGGTATTACGGGATACAGCGGACTCGGCAAAATGGGCTATGACCGTGCAATTGTAATGGACAGTTCGGCACTTAATATGCCGCTTTACAGCATTTTGTATGTTCACGGTGCTCAGTATGTCAAAAAAACAGATATAACCAATTCGTGGCTTGTTAACGCAACGGTTGCGGGTTATGACACGGTTGAGTTTTACGACGATTCGGGTCTTACCGACTGTACGCCGTATTCTTTGCTTGAAACAGGTAGCAACGGCAATGTGCTTATTGCTTCTACAAAGTTAAGCCAGTTTATAACCGCGCGTTATGCGCCTTACATAAGGTGGCAAAAACTTTGGCTCAGTATTTTAAGTTGGGTATCGCAAAAAACTGTAACTTCAATTGAGTGGACGCCTGCCGTTAACCCGAATTATACTGCTGCCGAACAGCTTGCAGACAACGCTTATTCAGAAGCGGTCCGCCTTAATACCGAATGGTACATAAACAATATGATCGATCCAAATGGTAGCGGTATATATCAGTGCTTTTTATCGGGAGGATGTTTTAATGCGTACGGTGAGCAGGCAAAGTCAAAAGGTGTTCGTGCCGATTGTAACGGCGAGAGCATAGGCGCCATCGCTTTGGCAGGCGTTATTTTAAATAATCAAGAGTATAAAGACCTTGCCTATAACACTATGAAATGGATGTTGACTGAGTCAAAAATGGCAAACGGCGACCGTGCCGACCCAACCAATTCGCAGTACGGACTTTTTTCCTGGTATGATGAAGACGCATATCTAAAATCTTATTACGGCGATGATAACGCCAAGGCGATATTAGGTCTTATACTCGGCTCTGCGGCACTGCAGACAAACGAGTTTGACGAGCGCATATTAGAGGGAATACTCGGCAATTTCAGAACAAGTGGTATTCACGGGTTCAGAGGTTCAATGATAAACGGTAAAGATTTAGAAACACACGGTTTCAAATATTATTACGAGGGTACTGTTAAAAATTATCGCCCCCATTTTGAAGCACTTTTGTGGGCGTGCTATTTGTGGGCATACGATAAGACCGGTTATGCACCTTTGTTAGAGTGCACTAAAACCGGCATTGATTTAATGATGGCATCATACTACCGAACAATTGATCCCGATGATAAATGTGTTGCGCAACAGTGGAAGTGGACAAACGGTATGCAGCAGGAACGCGCAAAAATGATATGGGCGCTCTCTTGGCTTGTGCAAGTAGAACCCACAGACAAACATATATCATGGCTCGATAAAATGATTACCGATATGATGCGTTATCAGGATACAGGGACAGGCGCTTTGCGTGAAGCCATAGGCGAACAGAACGAGGGTTCGGGTGAGTTCGGCGCCTTTACAAAAAACTCAGACTACGGCAAACATGAGTCGCCCGTAATTCAGAATAACGGCGACCCCTGCACCGATTCGCTTTATACTTCAAGTTTTGCTATGGTTGCATTAAACGAAGCGGCGGCAGCATTGCGCGCAAGCAGCAATACCGCAAAGGCAACCGAGTATCAGAATTATGCAAAATCAATATCGGACTATGAAGTAAGAATTCAACAGGTAAGCGATACAAATTCTAAATATAACGGCGTTTGGTTCCGCGGTTTTGACTATGAAAAATGGGAAGCCTACGGCAGTGACGGCGACGCAGGCTGGGGTATCTGGTGCACCGAAACAGGTTGGTCACAGGCTCAGATCTCATCGGCATTATCCCTTCAAACACTCGGCACAAATATTTGGGATTATTCGGGTGATACAACCGTTAACGCATATTTCCCCGATACGGCGGCAACTATGCTTAATTATGAACCCGACGCGGCGTCAATTACGGTTGATAAAACTTTAAGATATTCAGAATCAATACTAATTGACGGCGTAAAAAGCACAAGCACAACATACAGTGACGGCACATGGACCGGCGCAGAGGGTACAGACCTTACAATTACCGTTGATAATAAGCGAAATATTACATTTGATACATTATCAATAGGATGTCTTCAAAAGATATCATTTGGTATCTGCAGACCCGAAAGCATAACATTTTACACTTCTGCCGACGGAAAAACTTATAAAGAAGTGGGAAAATATACCGGTGTAAGCGATGTGCAGTCTGAATATGACAATGATGATAATGGCGCATTTATTGAGCGTGCCACGGTAACATTGGATTCGCCCGTATCCGCAAGGTATGTAAGGGCTGTAGTAAAAAATCCCGGAACATTTGTAAAATCAGGTACAACAACAAAAACCTGGTTGTTTATGGATGAGTTTGAGATGAAGAGCGCCGTTACTTTAGAAAATTTAAAAGTGCTGATAGATACCGCCGCAGCAATTGACGACCTAAGCACTTATCAGCCGGCAACGGTGCTGGCATTTGACACGGCATATAAAAAAGCGATTGAATTTTACAATTCGGGCAGTCTGAATGAATCAAAACTGCACGAGGTCTACACCGCGCTTGAAAGCGCAATCAACGGTCTTAAAAAATCAACGGCGTATACAGTAACATCTTTTACCAACTGGACTAACTGGTCAAGTAGCAAAATTCCCGAATATACCAATAAAAAGTATGACGATTACCCCGGTCGCGGAAAAGTGCTTACAGACATTTCTGCACTGACAGAGCAAAACATTGATTTTTATCTTGATATGGGCAGTTCAACAAGTGTTTTGTCAATAGGTTATTCTGCTCTGTCATTGCCTAATTCAGGCATATATCTGCAAAATGCCGAGTTCTTTGTGTCGGATACACCAAACGGACCTTGGACGAGTGTAGGTACAGTATATGCAGGCGCACATAAAGGCGACCCCACGGTTAAAGAGTATCAGATACTCAGCGGCACGGCAAACGGTGCCGAAGGCAGATATGTTAAGGTAGTATTTTCAAGAGACTCTACGCATGAATTAAAGGTCAACGGCGTATTAAAACGTTCAGAATGGTTATATCTTAATGAAATTCTGATAAACGAGTTCCGCCCGATAACCGTTGAATCCGAAAATGCCGATGTTGATATGGTATATGTTGACGGCACCGATATGGAAATCGGCGTTCTGGGCGCAATATGCGGCAAAGATGTTAAAGTTAATATTACTCCGCATACAAACGCAATAGTTAAATCGGCTACTGTAAACGGCAGTTTGGTAACCATAGAAAACAATTCATTTGTTATTCCGTGCGTTACTTCGGCGCAGAATATTGTTTTGAGCAGTAATGTCTACTCTGAAGAAGAAATGCCTAAGTTTGCAGGCATTAAAGATTTACTTGTACCTGTATCTGAAGTTGAAGGGTTTGACCCTGTTATTGATATAGCCGCATACGATAAAGACGGCAATGATATAACACAACTGATTACATATAACACAAGCGGTCTTGCGGCAACAAAAGGCACGTATACAATTACTTACAGCGTAACCGCGTCTAACGGTGCCGTTGCGCAGGCCACCACAAACGTTCACGTGGTAGACAACATAAGCGGTAACCGCGTTATAGCGGCAACCCCGTCAACTTCTGAAATACATTCACGAAAAGGTGTAGCCGACGCAAATATACTTGTAGACGGCAAATATGCTCCTGCTGATGCAGGTCATGCAAATCCTGCATATGTTGCCTGGAAAGACACCGAGAGCATAGAAATCGTTATTAAACTTGACGGCAGTAAAACTATATCCGAACTCGGATATTCGCTTGCCTCGGCTCCCCATTTGGGAGCAATTCCGCCCGACGTTGACTTTTACGTAACCGACGCTTTGAGCGGCGATAAAGCTCCTGATTGGACTTATGCAGGAACAATTGAGGCGTTGGTTCACCCTGCCACCGAATACGATTATATAAAACGCACAATACCTGTAAATGAAATAACAAACGGATATGTAAAAGCTGTAGTGCGTTTTGACGATGACGGCATAATGGATGCATACAGCAATACCGTAGGCAAAGGCAAGCCCGAGTGGACGTTTGTTGATGAAATTATTTTAGGCGATACAAATGAATTAAAATTTGCCGGTGCAAGCATTACGCTTTCAGACAGCATTGCCGTTAATTATATGGTTGAAAAGTCACAGGTTGAGAATTACAGCGGTCTGAGCGTTAAATTCAAGTTAAACGGCGGCGAATATACAGTAGATAAATATACCGAAAAAGACGGCTATTATATTTTCAAATGCAATGATATTGCTCCGCATTTAATGACAAACGGCATTTACGTAACTTTAAGCGGCACAAAGAGCGGCACCGAATACAAATCGTTTGAGTCGGTTTACAGTATCAAGCAATATTGTCATAACATTCTTGAAACAACCGACGATACACAAACCGAGATACGCAAATTACTGGTTGATCTGCTTAATTACGGCGCTGCGTCGCAAGAATACTATAAAACAAACGTAGATACCGAATTTGCATACAAAAAACTTGCAAACGCCGACCTCTCGGAAGCGCAGGCAAATTGGGGCACAAACTCTGCGCCTGTTCTTAACTCGGTGCTCGATTTAAAATATGCAACCGTTCAAAATCCGACAGTAAGCTGGAAAAGCGGCGGACTGTACCTTGCACATTCTGCAATAATGAAGTTTACAATACAGGCAGATTCGGTTGAAAACCTCACTGTCAGAGTTAAATGCGGCGAAAAAGAATGGGCGATTGATTCGGGTAACAGTAAAAATTTTGTATCAATCGGAGACGGCAAATACTGCATTTATGTAAGCGGATTAAATATTATTCAAATGAGAGATGACGTTTACCTGACGGTATACAACGGCAATACCGCCGTAAGCAATACGATCCGTTACAGCATAGAGTCATACGCGGCATCCAAGGCAGATGACAGCAACGCCCTGTTGGCAGGTCTTGTAAAAGCAATGATAAAATACGGCGATTCCGCAAAAGCATATCTTGAAAGCAAACAGCAGTAAAATTTTAAGGAGGGGTTTATTATTAACATCAAAACATTTTTAAAACCTGAAATTGAAATTGTGTCCTTAGAATTGAACGATGTAATTGTAACAAGTTTTAACAGCGAAATCGGTATTCCGTTACCGGATGAGGAGTGGGAAGAAGAATGAGCAAAAAGATTTTAATTTGTTTTATAGTCGTTTTTACCGCAATTGCTTTTTGCGGATGCGCAAAAACAAAAGTTGATAATTCATCTTCTGAAAGCAACATAAAAAACGCCGGAAGCGCTTTTGAATTACCCGATGAAGTTTTTGATAACGACGGTTCGGACAATACACAGGACCAGAACAACACCGCTCACGCAAATAACGGAAGCAGTGTAAAAAGTGACGGCAAAGGCACAGGCGCAGCAGGCGATAAAAACAGCAATGCCGACAACGGCAATACTGCCGGCAAAGAAAATACAGGCAGCAATAATTCTGTCAAGAATAACGGCGGCACCTCACAGGATAAGTCTTCTGCAAACAGTGATGATAACCAAAGTTCTGACAGCAGTGACAATGTTTCATCCGATGATGTACCGAATTTGCCGAGCGAAAACGACAAAACAAACATCGAATTACCTTTCGACAGGTGGTAATCTGACAATTTTTCTGTTACAGATAGGTTGACAGCAAATCACACAACAAACGGTTGCCGCACTTGAAGCGGCAATACCAAACATCAAAAAACAGACCTGCTAAAAATTGCGGGTCTGTTTTTTAATAATGCAACGTAATATATTTTTATTATTTGTTACATATTATACAAGCCTATATTCATAACTTCAAATATAAGGGTTGAAAGCAGGTAATTATATGAAGTGTTTTATAATAACAAAAAAGCAAATTATGTTGTGCATAAGTCTGGTGCTTGCCGCTGCGGTCACAATAGTATGTTCTGCCGTGGCTTTTGCCGATAATGACAGAAAACTGCCTATCTACTGTGTTGAAAGTGACAAAAAACAAATAGCAATAAGTTTTGATGCGGCGTGGGGCAATGATGATACCGAGCAGTTAATAAATATACTTGCAGAGTATAAGGTGCCGGCAACATTTTTTGTAGTTGGCGCTTGGGTAGATAAATACCCAGAATCGGTAAAACAGTTAAGCGACGCAGGTCATCAGGTTCAAAATCATTCAAATACACACCCTTATATGACCGGACTTTCGGCAGAACAGATAACCGATGAAATTGAAGCCTGCAACAAAAAAATAGAAAACATAACCGGCAAATGCCCAACGTTGTTCCGTCCGCCTTACGGTGATTATGATAACAAGGTAGTACAAACGGTTGAAAGTATAAATATGCACGCAATTCAGTGGGATGTTGATTCTCTTGACTGGAAAGACAACGCCACGCCCGAAAGTATATGCAAGCGCGTAACTTCAAAAGTGAAAAACGGCAGTATTATACTTTTTCATAACGACGCCGAACATACGCCCGAGGCACTGCCCACAATTTTAAAATGCCTCAAAGATGAAGGGTATGAATTTGTATTTATAAACGATTTGATTTATAAAGAAAATTACGAGATAAAACACGACGGAACACAGTGTAAATTAAAATAAAAACCTCATTTCGGTTGAAAGGTCGCCTTAAACATGTTATAATAACACGAAATAACGGCGGTGATTTTGTGGACGGTAATTTTTTCTTTCAAAATAAACGGTGCAGATATTTTCCGTGTCATAACGGCATTGACAAAAAAGAGTTTAACTGTTTTTTCTGTTATTGTCCGCTGTATACGCTCGGTACAGGGTGCGGAGGTAATTATAAAATACTTTCAAACGGTATAAAAGATTGCAGCGACTGCACCGTGTGTCATCTGGCAGACTCACATAAAATTATAGAATCAAAGTTCAACCTTATTTCAGCAATTGAAAAACAAAACAGAAAATAAAAAAAGCGATGAAACGTCATCGCTTTTTTGTTTATAAACTTTTCAAATAGTCCTCTAAAATTATCACTGCAGCAACGGCGTCAACCGTTTGTTTTCGCTTTTTGCCGCGAACGTTGTTCATATTAAGATAATTGTGCGCAGTAACAGTAGTGCAGCGTTCATCCCACAAAACAGTTTCAATACCGCTTTTGTTATGTATCATTTCGGCAATGGCAGCGCACTCGGTTGCGCGCTCGCCGATGGTTCCGTCCATATTTTTGGGGTATCCCACTACTACTCTTTCGGCATTTAATTCTGCCGCCGAATTACAAATTTTTTCGACAAGTCTTTCGGTGTTGTATTCGGTGATAACATTTTTAGGAAACGCAAACTTATTTGCGGGGTCTGATGCCGCTATGCCGGTTCGCGCCTTGCCTAAGTCAACTGACATTATTATCATATTGTTAACCCCTTATTTCAGATACAATACGGCTGCGCTTTGGCATATAGCAATCGGGAACATGCGAATAATCGTTAAAAAATTCAACACCTATTTTATTTTCATCATCTATTTTAATCAATGTGACCGCTGTGTTTTCACACCAGGGTACATCTTTTAGGCGTTCAATATCATTATAAAATACGCGGCACAAAAGGCAGCGCAACACACCGCCGTGCGTTGTAACGGCAATTGTTTTACCTGAGTTTTGACGCGCAAGTTCAAGTATTTCACTGTAAATGCGTTCATATCCGTGGCGCATCGGCTCACCGCCTTGCGGCGCAAAATCCTGTGGGTGATTGTTCCAGGTGTCGGCAAGCCCTGCTATTGCGTTAAACGCTTCCTGAAACGGCCTGCCCTCTACTACACCGCCGTGAATTTCAACAAGGTTCTGCCGTGTGTTAACGGCAAGACTTTTTGAGTCCGCTATTGCGTGGGCGGTTTTTTGCGCCCTTATCAACGGACTTGAAAAAACTGCGTCAAGTTTTATATTTTTAAAACGCTCTGACAGGTATTCAAGTTGCTTTCTGCCTGTTTCGCTTACGTCGCAGTCGGTAGAACCCTGAAAAAGCCGTTTTTGGTTGCCCATTGCTTCACAATGCCTGATAAGATATATATACGTCATATTTAACCTCTGTTACCGATTTAAAATTCAGTCCGGCAGATTTTAATTATTTGCCAGACCGACACTGTTATTTTATCATAATCGCGTTGCTTTTTCAATAAGATTATATTTTAAAAATAACTATTGATAATTGACTTAAATACTGTTAAAATGTAAAATATAGTAAAAACTGTGTACAAAGAGGTATATTTATGTCTTGTTTTCAACTTGAAGCCGCAAAAAGCGGCGATCAAATTGCAGTAATGCACACAAATATGGGCGATATAAGCATTAAACTTTTTGCTGAGCACGCCCCCAAAGCGGTAGAAAATTTTACAACCCACGCAAAAAACGGATATTATGACGGTCTTATATTTCACCGTGTTATAAAAGATTTTATGATTCAGGGCGGTGATCCTACCGGCACCGGTATGGGCGGCGAATCAATTTGGGGTCATTCATTTGAGGATGAGTTTACCCCCGAACTGCACAATCTGCGCGGTGCGCTTTGTATGGCAAACGCAGGCCCCAATACAAACGGAAGTCAGTTTTTTATTGTTCAGGCAAGTGATGTTCCGGCAAATATGTTGGACCAAATGAAGGATTTGGCAGATAGTGGTTTTCCGTCGGAGATCACGGAAGCTTATGAAAAATCAGGCGGTACGCCGTGGCTTGATTTTCGTCATACCGTTTTCGGTCAGGTTATAAGCGGTATGGATACGGTAGACAAAATCGCGAACACGCCGGTAGGTGCAAGCGATAAACCGATAGATGATGTAGTTATTAACAGTATTGAAATAACTGTAAAATAAAGGAGTTTTAAAAATGAAAGGTATTATTCTTGCAGGCGGAAGCGGCACACGTCTTTATCCGCTCACAATGGTGACCTCAAAACAGCTTTTACCCGTGTATGACAAACCTATGATCTATTATCCGCTGTCAACCCTTATGCTTGCCGGTATCCGTGATATACTTATTATATCAACGCCTACCGATCTGCCCAACTTTGAAAGACTTTTGGGCGACGGCTCGCGCTACGGCATTAACCTGTCTTATGAAATTCAACCTTCGCCCGACGGTCTTGCACAGGCGTTTTTAATAGGTGAAAAGTTTATTGACGGCGACAGTTGCGCAATGGTTTTGGGCGATAATATATTTTACGGAAGCGGACTTAAAAAGCATCTCCGCGAGGCGGCAGAGCGTAAAAACGGTGCAACCGTATTCGGTTATTATGTTGATGACCCCGAACGTTTCGGAATAGTTGAGTTTGACCAGAACGGTAAGGCAATATCTATTGAAGAAAAGCCGAAGCATCCAAAGTCAAATTATTGCGTAACAGGTTTGTATTTTTATGACAACCGCGTTGTAGAGATGGCAAAAAAGGTTAAACCATCCGACCGCGGCGAACTTGAGATAACCGACCTTAATAAACTTTATCTTGAAGAAGATTCATTGAATGTTGTTACACTCGGCACAGGCTATGCCTGGCTTGATACCGGCACAATGGATGCTTTAAGCGAAGCAACCGAATTTGTAAAAGTAATTGAGAACCGTCAGGGTATTCAAATTTCGGCTGTAGAGGAAATAGCATATAAAAACGGTTGGATAAGCAAAGAAAAACTTATTGAATCGGCAGAAAAATACGGTAAATCTCCTTATGGGGCGCATCTTAAAAAAGTTGCCGACGGTAAGTTCAGAGATTGATTAAAAGGGTAGTTTGTTTTTCAAACTACCCTTTTTAAAATGATAACAAATGCAATGTTTAAAGATAATATTTGCAATTTAATTGTTGTGATTGTTTATATATAATAGTATGTAGAATTAAATTTGTAAAGGGAGTCATTGTATGAGCTTTATTAACGACGATTTTATTTTAACCAACAGAACTGCCAAAAAACTGTATCACGATTACGCTGAAAATATGCCGATAATCGACTATCACTGTCATATAAACCCCAAAGAGATCTATGAAAACAAAAAGTTCAAAAATATTACCGAAATATGGCTCGGCGGCGACCATTACAAATGGCGTCTGATACGCAGCAACGGCGTACCCGAAAATGAAATTACAGGCGACGCAGACGATTATACAAAATTTTTGCGCTTTGCCGAGATGTTGCCGCGCGCCGTCGGAAATCCTATGTACCACTGGAATCATCTTGAACTTAAACGTTATTTCGGTTATGACGGCATTCTGAGCGAAAAGACCGCAAAAGAGGTTTGGGACCTTTGTAATGAAAAATTGCAGTCCGATGAAATGTCTGCCTGCAGCATAATCAAAAAATCAAACGTTAAAATGATCGGCACAACAGACGACCCCACCGACAGCCTTGAATGGCACAAAAAAATTGCCGATGAGGGCGTATGTTCCGCAAAGGTGCTTCCGTCATACAGACCCGACAAAGCGGTAAACATTGATAAAGCAGGATTTGTCGAATACATAAACACGCTGTCAGAGGTTGCCGATATGCCTATTAAGTGTGTGGCAGATGTTAAGGCGGCGCTTATAAAACGTCTTGACTTTTTCTGTAAGATGGGTTGTAAGGCGACCGACCACGGCCTTGATTATATTCCGTTTGAGACAGGCACCGAAAAAGAAATCGACGCAGCTTTCAAAGCCGCTTTAAAGGGTAAACCCATAACGGCAAAACAGGCAGATATGTATAAAACCGCTATTTTGGTCTGCCTCGGCAAAGAGTACGCCAAGCGCGGAATTGTAATGCAAATTCACTACAGCGTTCAGCGTAATACAAACACCGCTATGTTTAAAAAAATAGGCGCGGATACCGGATTTGACACAATATCAAACCGCCCCTGCAGTGAGGCACTTACCGCTTTGCTTAACGCGCTCGCGGTCGATGATTTATTACCAAAGACTATAATTTATTCATTAAATCCGCACGATAATGAAATGATCGACACCGTTATCGGAGCATTTCAGGGTACTGAGGCCGCAGGCAAAATTCAGCACGGTGCGGCTTGGTGGTTCAGTGACACAAAATCCGGTATGGAGACACAGTTAAAATCACTTGCAAACCTGTCTTTGCTGGGCAATTTTGTCGGTATGCTTACGGATTCACGCAGTTTTCTTTCTTACACCCGTCACGAATATTTCAGAAGAATACTTTGCAATGTTTTGGGCACTTGGGTTGAAAACGGCGAATACCCGGACGATATTGAAACACTCGGCAAAATAGTGCAGGATATCTGCTACAACAATGCGGCAAAATATTTTGGTATAGAGTAAAAATACAAAGCGTTCGGTCGGGGCTTTAACCTTGACCGAACGCTCTTTTTATATTATAACCGGCTGTATTTGCGTGCCTTTAAGGGCCGCTTCAACCGTTTCGGGGATTTTTGTAAAATCACAAACCAGCGAATTGTTTTTGCCTGTCGGGTCATCCTGTTTATACGGAACAAAGTAAATATTTTTTGTGTTGTGCAACAGTCCTATGTTTTTTGCCGTAGCGCCGAGCGCGTCGTTTGTTGCAATGCCGAGAACTACGGGTTTGTTATTTCGCAGGTGCGCTTTTACCGCCATTGTTACTGCGGTGTCGGTAATGCCGAGTGCCGTTTTTGAAAGTGTATTTCCGGTGCAGGGTGCTACAACAATTATGTCGAGCAGATTTTTCGGACCTATCGGTTCCGCAGCAGGTATAGTGTGTATTATTTTATTGCCGCATATTTCTTCTACTTCGGCGTTAAATTCTTCTGATTTTGCAAACCGCGTATCGGTGCTGTATGTTATTTCCGACATAATAGGCTTTATGTTTATATCATATTTTGCAAGTTCTCTGAGAGCGGCAAGTGACTTATTTATAGTACAAAAAGAACCGCAAAACGCATATCCCAATGTTATATCTTTCATATTCACATTACCTCTTTAACTGAATCGATTACCGTTTGCGCAATGATTTTTCCGGCAGTAATATATGCGGTTTTACCGGGTATACCGGGCAACTTAACTGCCTTTACGCCGCTTTTTGCCGCTGCTTCAATATCAATGCAACCCTTGCTTGAAAGATCATAAATATACGGCCGTTTAAGTTCCTTTAAGTTATCCTTAAAAACTGTAACGTCAATTGTGTTGAATATTACGTCGTAGCTGTTTGAAAGTTTTGCTGCTTCGTTTGTGTGTATATGCTTTATTGACAATGCGTCAAGCATAGCAAAGTCCGATTTTTTTCTTGCCGACACGGTAAGATCGCACTTAAAATTTCTGAGCCTGTCGGCAAGTATTTTACCTATTCTGCCGTATCCTATAATCAATACGCGGCTTTTCCAAAGGCAAAAGTCAGTATCGGTAATTGCTTTAGCTATGGCGCCCTCCGCTGTGGGAACAGCGTTAAGAACGGCAAATTCGTCAAGTGCCAAATAATCTATGCAGTTGCAATCGGGTATTTTGTATCCGCAGGTTAAGACAAGGGTATCTTTTTTTACTGATTTTAAATATTCAAGCGGTATTTTTTTATCTGACAACGGGCAAAACACATTTTCGCCGTCTCTGGTCGTAGGCACCGGCAGTAACAATACATCGGCTTCATAGATATTGCCGTTGTCATTTGGCATAAGGCCCAGACTGTCAACCTCAAAGCCGTTTTCTGAAAGTTCTTTGAGCGCTACGGCCATGCGCCTGTCGCCGCCTATTATCAAAATTTTCAAATTTATCACCGCCACAAAAAATCAAGCGTCAAAATGTAATTCAATACATTTTATGACGCTTTACGGTTTTAGTTACATATAATATCAATCAGTTTTTCGCGTTTGTTCAGATTCGGTTCTTCAATTACCTTGCTTAATAAAAACTCAAGTGCATGTCCTACATCTTTGCCCATTATACCTAAGTTTGTCAAATCTTTGCCGGATATGTTGAGTTGTGATATAATGTACGGCTCTTTAAGCCGTATGATTTCATCAAGCAGCGTTTTATGCGCGGTTGTATCAACGTTCATTACATCACGGCAATAAACAAGCAGGTCGTTTACAGCACTTTCGCCGGCAAAATTAAGCGCCCGTTTTATGCTGATTTTATCGGCTGCAAATATATCATTGCACAGGCGGCTCATCTTTTTGCAGTAATCTTTGAAGGCATTGTCACACTTTAGCATATCCAACGTTTTGCATATATCGGTTGATGTAAGATTTAAAAGTGCAAAAACGCGAAGTTTTTTATTTTGTTCAAGTTTAGCCATTCGGTATTGCTCTGTGTTTTCAATACAGTATTTTTTAAGAGCTCCGCATTTAATAAGAGGCGATAGTGCGTCGGTGTTTTCACCTTCGGAAGCCTTTTTAAGTTCCGCAAAAATTCTTTCGGCACTGATGTTTTCAAGCAAGCAGGCACATTTTATGGCGGCGTCAAATGTGAGTTTTTCTATGTTAAATTCAAGCGTTGCCGCAAATCTGAACAGCCTTAAAATTCTGAGCGCATCCTCCCTAAAACGGGTCTCGGCGTCACCGACCGCCCTTAAAACGCGGTTTTTTATATCATCTATGCCGCCAAAACAGTCGATCAGTCCTTCATAATCGTTGTAACACATGGCATTTACGGTAAAATCCCTTCGCGCAAGGTCCTGCGTTACATCGGTTACAAATTCAACTTTGTCGGGGCGGCGGCTGTCGGTGTATTTGCCGTCACATCTAAAGGTGGTAACTTCAATTTGTCCGCCGCTTAATATAACCGTAACAGTGCCGTGTTTTATGCCCGTATCTACAGTTTTTTTGAACATACTTTTTATTTCATCAGGTGTCGCAGACGTTGTTATGTCATAATCGTGCGGTTGTTTACGGCACAACAAATCACGCACACAGCCGCCTACTATGTAGGCTTTGTGCCCGTTTGATATTATTGTATCAATTACAAGTTTAACGTTTTCGGGTAGGTCAAATTTCATTTTATCACCAAAAAGGGTTTATTTTTACAGTGAAAAGCAGTATAATAAATTATATATGAATTTAGTTTGAGGTATCTATATGAAAAAACAGCACTCTGAAGATAAATATTTACTCAATGCAAAGCATATTCACTTAATAGGTATAGGGGGCAGCGGTATGTGCCCGATTGCAGAACTGTTGCAGTCGCGCGGGTATGTTGTAACCGGCTCGGATAAAAGCGAAAACGATAATGTAAAGCAGCTTAAGGGTTTGGGAATTACCGTTTACGGTGAACACAAAGCCGAAAATATAAACGGTGCCGACATTGTTGCGTATTCTGCGGCGGTGCCGCATAACAACCCTGAACTTGTTGCGGCAGAGAATATGAATATCCCCGCAATGGAGCGTTCCGAATTGCTGGGCGCGCTTACTCGCTGCTACGATAATGTGATCGGCGTTTGCGGAACACACGGCAAAACAACCGTTACGTCTATGATAACACAAATTCTGCTGATTAACAAGTGCAAACCGAATGCGGTTATAGGCGGCAAATTGCCTATGGCGGATTCTGCCTGCATAGTGGGCGACTCACAAACATTGGTTTGCGAATCATGCGAATTTGTTGACAGTTTTTTACAGTTCTCACCTGATATAACAGTTTTGCTTAACATTGATAATGACCACCTCGATTATTTTAAAACTATGGAAAACCTTGAAAACTCTTTTAAAAAGTTTGTTTCAATGGGTAAAAAGTGTTATGCAAACGCAGATGACAAAAGGGTAAGCAGAGTTGTAAAAAATATAGACTCAAAAGTTGTGACATACGGTTTTGGTGAGGAATGCGACTATCATCCGCAAAACATAGTTGCCGATAAACGCGGCTTTTGCTTTGATGTTATAGGTTACGGCAAAAAAGTGGGACATATTGAAATGAGCGTTCCGGGAAAACACAATATTTATAACGGAATTGTTTCATTTGCCGTTTGCTATGAAATGGGAGTTGAGGCACAGGGTATTGCCGCCGCTATAAAAGAATTTACAGGTGCCGGCAGGCGTTTTGAGTTTATAGGTGAAAGCCGCGGTATAACCGTTGTGGATGATTATGCTCACCATCCAACCGAAATTTCCGCTACGCTTAAAGCAGCAAAAACGCTTGACTATAAAAAGGTTATAGTTGTATTTCAGCCGTACACGTATTCGCGGGTTGCACTTTTAAAAGACGGAATGATCGATGCGCTGTCGGTTGCTGATAAGGTGTTTTTAACACCTATTGTAGCCTCGCGTGAGACAAATACCTACGGCGTTTCATCTGAAAACATTGCAGAAAATTTGCCTGATGCTCAGGTCGTGGGCGATTACAACGAGCTCGCGCAAAAAATGATTGACTCTGCAAGCGAGGGTGATTTACTGATCACTATTGGCGCCGGAGACATATACAAGGTGGCACATATTATTCTGGAGAAATTGCAATGACCGAAAAATTGTATGAACAGGACCAATATTTAAAAACTTTTAAAGCAAAAGTTTTAAGCTGCGATAAAACGCAAAACGGTTTTTCGGTTGTGCTTGACAAAACGGCGTTTTTCCCCGAAGGGGGCGGACAGGCTTCCGACATCGGCAATCTGGAAAACGCAACGGTTTCTGATGTTACAATAAAAAACGGAACAATATATCACTGCACAGATAAACCGTTTGAGACAGGCGATACCGTTTGCGGAAAAATTGATTTTGAGCGCCGGTTTTCTTTTATGCAAAATCATACCGGCGAGCATATAGTATCGGGCATTACACACAGGTTGCACGGCCTTAATAATGTGGGTTTTCACCTTGGTGAAGATTTTGTAACCCTTGATTTTGACGATGTGCTTACTCGTACTCAGTTGGATGAGATCGAATACCTTGCCAATGAAAAAGTGTGGCAGAATTTACCCGTGCGTGCCTACTACCCAAACGAACAGGAATTGAAAAACATTTCATACCGCAGCAAAAAAGAAATAGACGGTGCGATCCGCCTGGTAGAAATATCCTATACCGACATTTGCGCGTGCTGCGCGCCGCACGTTAAAAATACGGGCGAAATCGGCATCATAAAACTGCTTGATTTTGAACGTATGCGCGGCGGTGTCAGAATACTTTTAAAATGCGGAAAATTTGCTTTGAACGACTATCGCTCAAAGTATGAAAATGTTTATGAGATATCTAATATGCTTTCGGCAAAACAAAACGATGCCGCACAGGCAGTTGAATTACTGAATCGAAAACTAAATGATGAAAAGCACAGGAATTCGCAACTGAGCGCCAAACTTTGCGAACTTATTGTAAACTTTGCAGACAAGAATACAAATTGTCTGTTTACCGAAGGTTTAAGTATGCGTGAAATTCAGTTTGCTGCCGATAAACTACATAAAATTCACGGCGGTATCAAAGGCGTTTTTAATAAAGATAAAAACGGATACTCTTTTGCAATCTGCGGCGACGTCGGAATACTTGACGAATTTTTTACAAAGTTAAAATCAGAGCTGCAGTTAAACGGCGGCGGCAGAAACGGTATGGTGCAGGGTTTTACAAATGCCGATGCCGACAAAATAAAAATGCACTTTTAATTTTATGATTGTTATGTTATAATAATTGTTCGAGGTGTTTTATGAACTGGACAGAAATAACCGCAACGGTGCCGTCGGATAAAACCGATGAGGCAGCCGCAATTGCAAATATGACCGTACCTTACGGAATATATATTGAGGATTACACAAATCTTGAATCCGATGCCGAAGAGATAGCGCATATAGATTTGATTGACGATGAACTCATAAATAAAGACAGAACCCATTCTGTAATCCATATGTATATCGCCGAAAGTGATAACTCGGTCGAGGCTATGTCGTACTTAAAAGAGCGCTTTAATGCTTGCGGAATTTCAAACGAAGTTAAATGCGCGGTAGTTGACGATTCCGACTGGAGCGAGAATTGGAAAAAGTATTTTAAGGCATTTGAAATAGGCGAAAAACTTGCCGTATGCCCCAGTTGGGAGAAATATGATAATCGCGAAAACCGAAAAGTAATATCACTTGACCCCGGCGCTGCTTTCGGCACGGGAAGCCACGCTACAACGTCGCTTTGCCTTGAAGTGCTTGAACGCAATGTTACCCCGCAGAAAACTGTTCTTGACATAGGCACCGGCAGCGGAATACTCGCAATAGCGGCATGCCTTTTGGGTGCAAAATCCGCAGTGGGCGTAGATATTGACGAGCAGTCTGTGAAAACCGCTGTATCAAACGCCGCAATAAACAATGTTGATTCTAAAGTGAGGTTTGAAGTCGGCGACCTTGCAGAAAAGATCAGCGGTAAATATGACATTGTCTGCGCCAACATTGTCGCAGATGTTGTAATCAGACTTTTTGCCGGTGTTAAAAATTATATTAGCGAGGGCGGAATACTTATTGTATCAGGCATAATAGATATGCGTGCGCCCGATGTTGAAAAAGCAGCTCTTGAACACGGATTTGTTATTACCGAAAGCCTTACCCGTGAAGAGTGGCACGCATATACCTTAAAAACAGCAAATTAACGGAGGAAAACGGATGCTTGAATTTGAGCAGTTAAAATTGCGTCTTACCGCAAACCGGCAGGAAATTGACGATCTGCGTGACGCAATAGGTTATGATAAACTTACCCGTGAAATCGAAGAACTTGAACTTAAACAGGCAGAGCCCGGATTTTGGGATGACATTGAAAACTCTCAGGCTGTGGTTCAAAAAACAGGTAAACTTAAAAATAAGGTAGAAACATACGACAGCATTTTATCATCGTATGAGGACCTTTTGGTCCTTATCGATATGGCTGATGAAGAAGGCGATGCTTCTATGGCGGATGAACTTGCCTCGGCAATAGATGAACTTGAGGGCAAGTTATCGTCGCTGCGCCTGCAAACACTGCTTACCGGCGAGTATGACGCAAATAACACGCTGCTTACTTTTCATGCCGGTTCGGGCGGAACCGAGGCTATGGATTGGGTTTCAATGCTTGTGCGTATGTATACCCGTTGGAGCGAACGCCACGGTTTTAAGGTCAAGGTTCTTGATTTTCTTGACGGCGATGAGGCAGGACTTAAAAGTGCCACAATGTTGGTTGAAGGCGAAAACGCATACGGTTATTTAAAAAGCGAATCCGGTGTTCACCGACTTGTCAGGGTATCCCCGTTTGACGCGTCAGGCAGGCGGCATACGTCTTTTGCCTCGCTTGAAGTTATGCCCGAAATTTCAGATGATACCGATATTGAAATCCGCGAAGAGGATATAAAAATGGACGTTTTTCGCTCGTCGGGCGCGGGCGGTCAGCACATCAATAAAACGTCATCCGCCGTGCGGCTTACGCATATACCTACAGGCATAGTTGTAGCCTGCCAAAATGAGCGAAGCCAGTTCCAGAACCGTGAGCAGGCTATGCGTATGTTAAAATCAAAACTTCTTGAAATTAAAGAACGCGAACATATCGAGAAAATTGAAGATATAAAGGGCGTCCAAAAAGAAATAACCTGGGGCTCGCAAATACGTTCGTATGTGTTTATGCCCTATACAATGGCAAAAGATCACCGCACCGGTTTTGAAACGGGCAATATCAACGCCGTTATGGACGGCGACCTTGACGGGTTTATCAACGCATATTTAAAAGCAGCGTCTAAAGGTGAACTTGCGATTTAAACATAGTTTTAAATATAAATATTTTTATAGGAGCAATAATATGAAAAAAATTATTTCCATACTTACGGCGGCAGTTTTAATGTTAACTTTTATTACCGGATGCGGAAAAAGCAAAAGGCAGCTTTACAGCGAGAAAAATCTTGGTAAGTATATTGAACTAAATGATTATTTAGGCACACAGGTTGACACGCAGTCTGAAGATTTTGACAGAACGTATATCAAACAATTGGGATCGGTTATAAACAACAGCAAGATATATGATGATGAATTAAAGCAGGAGCTTACATTTGAAACAGGTGAAGATCTGACCGTTGAATTAGGCGATATGGTAAATATTGATTATAAGGGTTATAACGGCGACACAGCTTTTGAAGGCGGCACTGCCGAGGGCGCGCTTTTGCTTATAGGTTCACAAACATTTATCGATGATTTTGAAGATGAACTCATAGGCGCAAAAGTCGGCGATACCGTAAATGTTACGGCAACTTTCCCGCAAGATTACGGCAACTCGGATTTAGCGGGAGTCGACGCCGTTTTTGTAGTTAAAATAAATTCAATTGCCAAAACCCCTGAAGAAATTTACAATACTTTAAACTTCGGTTCGGTTGACGATTTTAAAGAATATCTTAAAAAGCAATCCGTATATCAGGTTATCCTCGATGATTTAAATTCAAAAGTAAAAGTAAACGATTATCCCGAAAAGTATCAGCAAATTATGCAGGATTCCGTCATTGAGTATATGGTGTCCAGACAGAACGGTGTCAGTGCAGACAGTTTGACCGATAATGATAAAAAAAGTATAAAAGAAAATATTGTTATTCCGATGATGAAGGTAAATATGATGATGTACTACATATTGGATAAAGAAAATCTTAAATTGGATGACGAAATTATCGCAAAACAGCAAATAAGTCAACAGGTCATCGCCGAGAGTTACGCCGTTCAGGAAATCGTTATGGAATACCTGTACGGAAAGGCAAATATCAAATAACAAAATTATAATAATTATGCAGGCTGTTATCAATATATAGCCTGCATAATTTAATTTCAGATAAAAAGTGTGCAAAATACAGAATATATCACTTGCAAATTTTTGTGTTTTCGTGTAAAATGTATATGTATGTATTTAGAAATAAATTATATTTGATTAGGAAGTGTAAAAAGTATGTCAAACCGTTTATTTCAATCAGTAATTTATCAGATGAAAGATGCAATCGACAAAACTTTCGGCGTGATTGACGCAAACAATACAATAATTGCTTGCAGCGAACTCGGCAGAATAGGCGAGCAGCTTGATGTTTCGGTTATTCCCGTTGCCGACGGCTTTACCGACGGTGGTTATACGTTTAAACCCGTTGTTTCGGCACAAGGCACCGATTACACCGTATTTGTTGACGGCACAGATATTATGTGCAGCAAGTATGCTTTGGTCATTGCCGTTGCATTTGCAAATATTAAAAATTATTATGATGAAAAATATGACCGCAGCAATTTTATTAAGGATATTATTCTTGATAACATTTTGCCCGGTGATATATACATTAAGGCGCGTGAACTGTATTTTGAAAGCGATGTTTCAAGAACGGTAATAATTATACGTAATCTTGACGGCGGCGATGTTTCAATTTACGAAGTTTTGCAAAATCTGTTCCCTGAAAAGAAAAAAGACTTTGTTATAAATATTAACGAAACAGATATTGCGCTTGTTAAAGAAACCAAGTCTGATATTGACCGCAAAGACATTGAAAATCTCGCGTCATCTATTGCCGATACACTTTCGGGCGAATTTTACGTTCATACGGTTATCGGCATAGGCACTACCGTAAGCAATCTTAAAAACCTTGCAAAATCATTTAAAGAGGCGCAGACCGCTCTTGAAGTTGGCAAGGTATTTGACACCGAAAAAACGATCATTTCTTATGACAATCTCGGCATTGCAAGGCTTATTTATCAGTTGCCTACAACACTTTGCGAAACCTTCTTAAAAGAAGTATTTAAACGCGGTTCTATAGATAATCTTGACCAGGAAACGCTTTTTACAATACAAAGATTTTTCGAAAACAACCTTAATGTGTCCGAGACATCGCGAAAATTGTTTGTACACCGTAATACTTTGGTGTACCGTCTTGAAAAAATCAAAAAAATTACCGGTCTTGATCTCCGTGAATTTGACCACGCCATTGTTTTTAAAATTGCGCTTATGGTCAACAAGTATTTAAAAAGCAATCCTATAAAATATTGATTGAAAGAGTGATTTTTTTCTATGTCTGAAGAACTACTCGAGCAATTTGCAGACAATTCAGGTCATGCAGAGCCCGTAATAGAATTCAGGGGTGTATCTAAAACTTACCCGAGTGGCACTCACGCCTTAGAAGATGTAAATATAAGAATAAACAAGGGCGAGTTTGTGTTTGTTGTTGGTTCATCCGGTGCAGGCAAAAGCACATTTATGAAACTTATTATGCGCGAAGAAAAGGCAAACACCGGCATTATAAGCGTTAACGGGTTTAACCTTACTAAGATGCCGCGCAAACAGGTGCCTATGCTTCGCCGCACTATGGGTATAGTATTTCAGGATTTCAGGCTTATACCGACTATGAATGTTTTTGACAACGTTGCGTTTGCCATGCACGTTGTGGGTGAGTCGGGCCGTGATGTCCGCCGTGCGGTTTCAAAGGCACTCAGCAAGGTAGGTCTCGGTGATAAGGCGCGTTCAATGCCGATGCAACTTTCGGGCGGCGAGCAACAGCGCGTGGGTCTTGCGCGTGCGCTTGTAAATAATCCGGATTTAATTATCGCGGACGAGCCTACCGGTAATGTTGACCCAAATATGTCTTATGAGATAGTATCGCTGCTTACCGAAATAAACAAGCGCGGCACAACCATTTTAATGGTAACGCATGACCATAACCTTGTAAGGGATTTTAAGCACCGTGTAATTATGCTTGACAGCGGCAGAATAGTTGCCGACAACGCGGCAGGAGGTGCTGAACAATGAAGGTAGGAAGTGCAAAATATCTCATCAAAGAGGGCTTCAGGGGTGCATGGGCAAACCGCCTTATGTCGCTTGCTTCAATCGGCGTTCTTGTTGCGTGTATGGTTGTAATGGGTCTTGCGATACTTATTTCCGAAAACGTAAATGTTGCAATCGGCAACCTTGAACAGCAAAATGTTGTTATGGTTTATATGAAAGATTATAACTGGGCGCTCTACAGTGAAAATAAATCAGGTGAAGAACCTGCCGAAGGTGCCGATCAAAACGGTATATCCGACTCCGATTATATAATACATAACGATGAGGAAGCGCAGGCTTTTTGCGATAAAATAGCGGCACTTGATAATGTTGCTTCGGTTGAGTATATTTCAAGCGAATCGGGTCTTGAATCGGTAAAAGACGGTATGCTTGACGGGCAAAGCGAGTATTTTACATTTCTTGATGATGAATACGGAAATCCGCTTTCGGCTGCCGCAAAAGTTACTATGACCGATATGTCGCTTTTTGATGATACAATCGAGCAGATAAAGGCAATTGACGGCGTAGATACAATACAGTCGCAAAGCGATCTTGCCGACCGCATAACCGCTGTTAAACAGGGTATTTATGTTGCAGGCATCTGGATTATCGCCATACTTATAATAATTTCACTTGTAATTGTTTCAAACACAATAAGAGTAACAATGTACAGCCGCAAACTTGAAATAAGCATTATGAAAGCGGTAGGCGCCACAAACGCCTTTATAAGAATACCGTTTGTTATCGAGGGTATTTTGATAGGTATTATATCCGCTTTGATTTCAGAAGGTCTGCTTTATTTCTGCTACCGTGTGGCAACAGAAACAATTTCAAAAACGCTGGGCACATCCAATATAGTAAAATACGGTGATATGGCAGTTTATCTGTTGCTTGTATTTATTGCAATAGGCATATTTGCAGGTATGTTAGGCAGCCTTATTATGATAAGAAAGTATTTAAAACGCGAGGGCAGCGAGTTTTCAGCCATATAATATAAATTTAAAAATCTAACTATGTTTTTGCGCTTTGCAGCGCAGAAAGGACAGTATTAAATTATGAAATTCAGTTTAAAGCGTTTAATAACGGTTGTACTATGTATAATCGTAGGGGTTACATCAACACTTTATACTGCGGCACTCACACAGTCACAAAGAAACAGTTTGAATAACGATATTGCCAAACTCAAACAACAGGCAAGCGATATTCAGTCTGAGATCAACAAACTTAAGGCCGAAAAAAAAGATCAGGCTGCAATTCTTGCCGCTGTGCGAAAAAAGATTGCCAATACACAGGCACAAATTGATCGTTGCAATCAGGAAATATCTTCCATAAATTCTAAAATTGCAGCAAATAAGGCAGAGATTGCCGCAAAAGAATCTGAGATTGAGGACGATCAACTTGCTTTCAAAAAGCGTATAAGAGCAATTTATATGAGCAATTCCGACAGCTCGGTTCAAATACTTTTGGGTGCAGAAAACTTTGCCCAGTTTTTACAACTTTCGCAACTTACATCATCGGTATCTTCGCATGATAAGCGCCTGATTGAAGATTTGAAGGCAGAGATAAGTGTTTTAAACGAAAAGATAGCCGAAAATGAGGAACTTTTAAATCAGCAGGTATCAATTAAAAGCACTATCGCCGAACAGCAAAAAGAGCTTGAAACGCAGGAAAATGAGGCGGCTTCAATATACAATAATATTGAGAGTGAGCAGTCCGATAAACAGGATGATGTTGACGCAATAAATGCACAGGTTAAAAAACTTCAGAAACAACTTGAAGATGACATAGCTTCAAGAAACTACAGCTCGTTTATAAACCCGAATACCGGTTTGCAGTGGCCTGTCAGCGGATTTTTTAACATAAGTGCAGGATTTCAAAGTAATGATGCGGTACACAAGGGCAGACATAACGGCATAGATATATCCGGCGGCTCAATAAGCGGTCAACCCATACGTGCTATCGCAGACGGATATGTAACGCTTGTAAATAACAGTTGTACCCATAACTACAAGAAAAACGGCAACTGCTGCGGCAACGGTTACGGCAACTATTGTACTATCAACCACGGTACGCTTACCGTTAACGGCAACTCTGCAAATTATGTTGCTTATTATGCGCACGCTTCAAGGATTATTGTTTCAAACGGGCAGTATGTAAAGCAGGGTGATGTAGTAGGTTATGTAGGAACAACCGGTTGGTCAACGGGTTATCATCTGCATTTGGGTATTCTCAGAAACGGCAGTTGGATAAATCCGTATCCGTTGTTCTTCTGAAATGGATAAAACTGTAAAATTCAGAATAGTAATCGCCGTACTTCTTATTTGTTGGATGGCAGTAATATTTGCTTTTTCTGCACAGCCTGCAAAACAGTCAACAGATGTAAGCGACGGATTTGTAACAGCGACGATTACGGTTTTTTACCCTGAGTTTGATAATCTTACCGATGAAACTCAGGCGGATATAACAGATAAACTTACGTATGTAATAAGAAAGACGGCCCATTTTTCAGAATATTTTATATTGGGCGTTTTGTCATCATTGTTTTCTGTTACGTTTAAAAAATATAATATTATCGGCAAAGGTGTCGCCTCGGCAGCATTTTGTGCCGCGTACGCCGCAAGCGATGAATTGCACCAATTTTACGTACCCGGCAGGGCGTGTCGTTTAACAGATGTGTTAATAGATTTTGCAGGCGCCTTGACCGCCGTATTGTTGGTTATACTTGTGGCTTTAAAAAAAACAAAAAAATTCGGTAAATCGGGTGAAAAAAGATGCGTAAAAAAGATTTGATAAAGCAAAATTTAACGCTGTTTGAAGAGTTGCAAAAATCAAAACTTGAATTATCCGAGTTAAAAAAGCAACTTAAAAAATCCGTTGATGAAATTGATGTTTTAAAATCTGAAATATCAAATATTAAAACCGTCGAACCGGAAATTACCGAGCCTATGCGCCGCCTTGAAGAAAAGGTTATTTTAAGTGCTTCTTTTAAACCCGATATGGAGTACGGCGCAAAAGCCATAGGGCAGATAGTTGTATCCGCCGCAAATTACAGCAATAAACTTACCGCTGACGGAAACGACTCTTACAAAGAACTTGTGAATTTGATTTTAGGCAAAACCGAAATCGCCAAATCCGAAA
Source organism: uncultured Eubacteriales bacterium (assembly GCA_934445015.1). GTDB lineage: Bacteria > Bacillota > Clostridia > Oscillospirales > Acutalibacteraceae > UBA737. Next base: position 59,395 of record CAKSDJ010000005.1, read on the forward strand.
TACTCGGTGTTGTCGAAACCGACGACTCAACAGAAATCAAAACTTCAAAAATCGATAAAATAGTTACTGATGCAAATGAGTATTTTGAAAGCGTAATAGCGCAAATAGTGTAGTTTAAAAAGGTATGCGGCGGCATACCTTTTTAAATTCACAAAAAGTTAATTATTTAATGTATTGACATAATTTTCTGACGGCGTTATAATACTAAATGTTAGCAAACTAACATTTTGGGAGGTGTATTATGCCTGATAAAAGATATCTCGGATTTGAAATAAGATCGCTTAACAATTTGGTTAAACGCTATCTTGAAAGCAAAAAACCAATCGAACTTGACAAATCCACAGGCGTTCACGGTTGGGCAATACGCTATTTTTATGAAAACCGTGATCGCGATGTTTTTCAACGTGATTTTGAAGCGCGTTTTTCTATCAGGCGCTCAACAGCCACGAATATGCTTAAACT
>CAKSDJ010000006.1 GCA_934445015.1 uncultured Eubacteriales bacterium
CAGCAGTTGAGGCAGGTTCTTCATCTGCATCAACCCTCGGCGAAGTTATTGCAACACATGTAATCCCGAGACCTCACAGTGATGTTGAAAAAATACTTCCGTCACTTGACTGATTTTGTTTTCAATTTTAATTTATAAATTTTACAGGAGGAAAAACAAATGGCACTCGAAGCACTAGGTATGGTAGAAACCCGCGGTCTTGTTGCTGCAATTGAAGCGGCAGACGCAATGGTAAAAGCTGCAAACGTTGAGCTTATCGGCACAGAGAAAATCGGTTCCGGCCTTGTATCAGTTATGGTACGCGGCGACGTAGGCGCAGTAAAAGCAGCAGTTGAGGCAGGTTCTTCATCTGCATCAACCCTCGGCGAAGTTATTGCAACACATGTAATCCCGAGACCTCACGGTGATGTAGAAAAAATTCTCCCCTCATTGAAGTAATTGAATTTTTCGGGGAAGAATCGGTTTGAAAAAACTTTTTCTTCCCCGGCATCAACCAAGTTTTAATCAATCAGAAGGGATTGTGAGACTGATGTTAGTAGGTAAGGTTGTAGGAACAATTGTTTCCACACGAAAAAATGAAAAATTGGTAGGCTCAAAATTTATGGTGGTAGAGCCTCTTAAAAAAATGGGCGACCCGAACTCAAAAATGGTTGCCGTAGATAACGTAGGCGCAGGCATAGGTGAAATTGTGCTTATCGCCACAGGCAGTGCCGCAAGAATAGGCTGCGATATGGAAAACGCACCGGTTGACGCGGCAATTGTAGGTATTGTTGACAGTGAAATCGGTTTACCGGAGTTGTAATCGTAAATGAAAATAGAAGAGTTACAGGGTATACTTCGCAATAACGGAATTGTAGGTGCAGGCGGAGCGGGTTTTCCGACTTATGCAAAACTCAATCAAAAAGCCGATACCGTTATTTTAAACTGTGCCGAGTGTGAACCGCTTCTCAAACTTCACCGTCAGGTGCTTGAGTCACACCCACAGGAAATATTTGAAGCCCTTGATTTAATATCGAAAACAGTAAACGCTGAAAAGGTGTATATTGCGCTTAAGCAGTCTTACGTCAAGACGATCGAGGCAATAATGCCTTACACAGAGTTTTTTCCTAATATAGAAATCAAAAAGCTGCGTGACATTTATCCCGCAGGTGATGAGGTTATTCTTACCTATGAGGTAACGGGTCGTATAGTGCCGCCGGGCGAAATACCTCTTTCGGTAGGCGTTACCGTATTTAACGTTGAAACGGTATTCAACCTTTCAAACGCTTTGAACGGAACTCCTGTTACGCATAAGTATGTAACAATTGCGGGTGAGGTTGAAAATCCCGTTACGGTATGCGTACCGTTAGGCGTTACGGTAGGTGAAATTTTGCCCCTTGCAGGTAAAATCACCGCATCGGATCCGGCATTTATAATCGGCGGACCTATGATGGGTAATTTGGGTACGCCCGCAAACATTATTACAAAAACCACAAATGCGGTTTTAGTGCTGCCTTCGGATCACTCAATTATCAAAAAAAGACAGGCTAAAACATTTATAGATATGAAACGCGCTATGGCGGCGTGTTGTCAGTGCAGTTACTGCACAAGCCTTTGTTCGCGTAATTTGTTGGGTCATCCGATAAATCCTTCCGAGTTTATGCGAGTGGCGTCAAACGGTATCACAAACGATGCTGCTCCGTACATAAATGCGATGTACTGTTCGGGATGCGGACTTTGCGAACTGTATTCCTGCGTGCAGAATCTGTCTCCGCGCACTTTGCTTGCCACTTGTAAGGCAGAACTCAGAAAAGCAGGTTTAAAGCCGCAGCGCTTGTCCGAACCGCCACAGGCACGCCCCGAAAGACCATATCGGTTAGTGCCTATGAGCCGCCTTACAAGCAGGTTGGGCCTTACCGATTACAGTAAACCGGCACCGATCGTATCGGCAGAGCCCGATTTTAAAAAGGTAACAATGTTGCTTAGCCAGCATATAGGCGCGCCGTCGGTTCCGAGTGTAAAAAAAGGCGATGCGGTAGTTGAAAATCAAATTATCGCCGCTGCCGCAGACGGATTGAGTGTAGCATTGCACTCGCCCGTAAACGGCAAGGTAACAGCGGTAGGAAAAATCGCAATAATTATAGAAAAGTGTTAGGTGTAAACAATGAACAAAGCACTTGCAATGGTTGAATACAAAACAGTATCTACGGGTATGCAGGCCGCCGATTTAATGGTTAAAACGGCAGATGTTGAAATTATAGAAGCAACAACCGTATGCCCCGGTAAATATATGGTACTTATAAACGGCAATTTAAGTGCGGTGCGCGCGTCGGTAGATGCGGCAACCAAACGCTTTAAGGATATGCTTATCGACAAATTTGTTTTGGGCAATCCTCACGACAGCATATTTACAGCACTTTACGGCACGGCAAATATAGGTTCGCCCGATGCTTTGGGCGTTATTGAAACCTTTTCTTCAAGTGCGGCAATTGTAGCCGCTGACGTGGCCGCAAAAACTTCGCTTGTAGATTTAATAGAATTACGTTTGTCACGCGGTATGTGCGGCAAATCATATTTGTTGCTTACCGGCGAGATTGCCGCGGTTCAGGCGGCAATAGATAAGGCAAAAGCAGGCGCCGGTGAATCCGGTATGTTTTTGGACAGTGCGGTTATTCCGCATCCCGATCCTAAAATGTGGAACAGCATTTTATAAAAACCTATTTTTAAGAAAGAGAGAACTGTTATAATGCTTGCTATTGAACGCCGTAATGCAATTCTTTCAAAACTGTATTTAGACGGTAAAGTAATAGTTTCGCAACTGAGCAATGAGTTTGATGTCACTGAAGAAACTATACGCCGTGATCTTGAAAAATTGGATAAGGACGGTCTTGCCAGAAAAACCTATGGCGGCGCTGTTTTGGTGCAAAATTTCAGCACGGATCTTCCGCACAGCGTGCGTAAACACGCAAACGTTGAAGCAAAGCAGTCAATTGCAGAAAAGGTCAGTCATATGCTGGCCGACGGCGACTGCATTATGATAGATTCGAGCTCTACCGTACTTTATTTGTTGCCCTACATAAAAAATTTAAAAAACATTACTCTGATAACAAACTCGGTTGAAGCACTTATAGAGTTGTCGGATAAAGACGATTGGAATGTTTTTTCAACAGGCGGCAAATTAAAACGTGGTGCACTTTCGCTTGTAGGCCCGTCGGCAGAAAAGATGATTCGCGGTTTTCACGTTGATTATGCAATATGCTCATCAAAAGGCATAGACCTTAATATGGGTATTACCGATTCAAACGAAAAGGATTCTGAAATAAAGCAGGAGATTTTTGCTTCTGCAGAACATAAAGTGCTTGTTATTGACAGCACAAAATTTGACCGTATTTCTTTAATAAAGGTATGCGACATTAAAAATGTGGACGTAATTGTTACCGATAAAGAACCACCGTCAAATTGGGTTGAGTATCTTAAAAGTGTTAACGTAGATCTTATATATTAGTTTTAAAGTTTTAAAGGAGTGTTTTAAATGTCAAGAAATATAACCGAAGCCGAAATACGTGAGGTTGTAAGTCAGGTGTTAAATAAGGTTGCAGCCGCACCTGCCGCAACATTTGACAGCACACAGTACGGCGGCAGAAAGTTTATAGGCATATTTGACGATATGAATGACGCTATTGAAGCCGCACAAAAAGGTTATAAAGCCGTGCGCGCAATGTCGGTTGAAGAGCGTGAAAAAATTATAACCGAGATTCGCCGTCTTACCCGTGCAGAAGCAGGTATTATGGCTGAGATGGGCGTTAAAGAAACAGGAATGGGCAAGGTAGCCCATAAAAAAGCAAAACACATTCTTGTTGCCGATAAAACTCCCGGTACCGAGGATATTGTTTCAGCGGCAAAAACCGGCGATCATGGCTTAACACTTGTTGAAATGGCTCCGTTTGGTGTTGTAGGCGCAATTACGCCCAGCACAAACCCTAGCGAAACCGTAATATGCAACAGCATAGGTATGATAGCTGCCGGAAACGGCGTTGTATTTAACCCACATCCAAATGCCATTGCGACTTCAAACTATGCGGTAGACCTTGTAAACCGTGCCTGCAAAGCGGCAGGCGGACCCGAAATACTTGTATGTTCCATGAAAAAACCGACTATGGAATCAGCCGCAGTAATGCAGTCACATCCGCTTATACGCCTGCTTGTTTGCACAGGCGGCCCCGGTGTTGTAAAAGCCGTGCTTTCTTCGGGTAAAAAAGCAATCGGTGCAGGCGCCGGTAACCCCCCCGTAATCGTTGATGACACCGCAGATATTCAAAAAGCGGGCAAGGATATAATTGACGGTTGCACATTTGACAATAACCTGCCCTGTATTGCCGAAAAAGAGGTATTTGCTTTCAGAAATATAGCGGATGAACTTATTTCGGTAATGCTTAAAAACGGTGCTTATATGATAAATTCGGAACAGGCAAACCGTTTGGCAGAAATAGTGCTTGTTGATAAAACCGATAAAAAGGGCAACACACGCAAAATAGTTAACCGTGAGTGTGTAGGCAGAGACGCAAAGGTTATTCTGCAAAAAATAGGCGTAAGTGTAAGTGATGATATTCGCTGCATTATATGCGAAACCGACTTTAACCACCCGTTTGTTCAGAACGAACTTATGATGCCTATACTTCCGATAGTTCGTGTAGATAACATTGATGAGGCAATAGACCTTGCCGTAAAAGCCGAACACGGCAACCGCCATACGGCGCATATGCACTCTAAAAATGTTGACAACCTTTCTAACTTTGCAAAGGCAGTCGAGACCACAATTTTTGTAAAGAATGCTCCGTCCTACGCCGGAATAGGTTTTGGCGGAGAAGGTCACACAACCTTTACAATTGCAGGACCTACCGGTGAGGGTATTACCTCAGCACGCAGTTATACACGCCAGCGCCGTTGTGTAATGGCTGAGAATTTCCGTATTATATAATTTTGAGAAAAGGGGTATTTATACAATGTCTTATGATAACAGCGTTGTTTCTGAAATAGTAAACAGGGTCATGGCAGAACTAAACGGCGCAAAGCCCCAAAGCAGCAATGGGTATGATGTTCCGATAGGTGTTTCAAACCGCCACATACACCTTTCTGTTGCCGATGTTGAAACTCTTTTCGGTAAGGGTTATGAACTTACACCGCTTAAAGATTTATCGCAGCCCGGTCAGTTTGCCTGCAAAGAAACGCTTACAATAATCGGCCCATCGCTTAGACCTATTGAAAATGTAAGGGTTCTGGGCCCTGTGCGCAAAGCGTCACAGGTAGAGATTTCACGTACCGATTCATTTACACTTAAAGTTAAACCCCCTGTACGCGAATCCGGTGATATTGCAGGTTCGGCTGCAATTACAATAGTAGGTCCCAAGGGTATAGTCCAGCTTAAAGAAGGTTGCATAATAGCAAACCGTCACATACATATGAGCCTTGATGACGCCGCTGCATTCGGCGTTGCCGACGGCCAATATGTTGATGTTGAAACAAACGGCGAAAGACGAACAAAGTTTTATGACGTTCAAATTCGCGCAAATAAAGATTTTCGCCTTGAAATGCACATTGATACCGATGACGCAAATGCCGCAGGAATCGGTAACGGCTCAAAGGTAAAAATTGTCAAAAAATAAAAAGTATTAACAAATTTCCAAACAAAAAGCAATCGCTATGCGATTGCTTTTTATTATTATCTATGATAAAATTATTAAGATATCTTATTTGAGGTTAAATTGAATTATGGAAAAAAATTTAGAAATATGGTTTGTGACTCCGCAAAAAAAGATGCGTCCTAAAGAGCATAACTGCTTCGGTACAAGAGACAGCTACAGCGTTTTTGTTGCGCGTAATGCAACCGAGGGTTGCCAGATGTCGGTGTTCTCAAAATCCGACTATCGCAAAAATATGAGCGTCGAAGTTGTAAACAACAACAATGCCGGTTTTACGGTTGAACTGTTGCACGAGCGTTACGTGGATTGTGACGGCGCGTTGTTTCCTGACCCTGTAGTACCTAATGACACACGTTTTGATCTTGAACCGTGGAAGAGCGTTACGTATCTTATAAACATAAAAACCGAAAAAGACGCTGTTCCGGGTAGTTACGGCATAAAAGTTATCCTGCGTGAAAACGGCGAGGTTTACGGCGAGTATAATGTTTGGGTTACGGTTTGGAATTTTGCGATTGACGATACCGATCTTATGGAAACCGCTTTCGGTCTTGACCAAAGATTTATTGATGAAATATACAATACCCAAAACGATTATGCTACATATAAAAAGTATTATGACTTTTTGCTTGACCGCTATCATATATCTGCACGTTATCTGCCGTATGATATTTTAGATCCCAAGGCAGATAAATATATGAGTGACCCGCGCGTTACTTCATTCTGTGTGCCTTATTTCGGTAATCCTGAGCGTATACCGGAGTATTATAAAAAGTTAAAAAGCAATCCGGTGTGGATGAAAAAGGCGTATTACTATGTTGTTGATGAGCCCTGCAAGATGGAGGATTATGACCGCATAGAAGAAGCGTATAACACTATCGAAAAATATCATCCCGGTCACGAAACGGTTGTACCGTTTTATACAAACCCAAGCGACGGTGACGGTAAAATTGCAACCGATCTGCTTTTGCCGCATTGCAGAGTCTGGTGCCCGAAAATCAGCATGTTTAAAGATGAAAATATGGGCAAATTTATGCTTGAGCGCGAAAAAGCAGGCGACCGCACGTGGTGGTATTATTGTTGGGAACCGCCGCTCCCGTACAGTAATGTATTTATTGATATGGATGGTTTTTATCACAGAACTATTGCATGGCAGCAATATTTATACGGCATAAACGGTATGCTTTACTGGTCTACGACTCATTGGAAACACGGTTCACCTTGGCATTGCACAGCGCCTGTACCTGAACTTTCATCATACTGCTTCGGCGACGGTTCGTTATTGTATAACGGTGAGGAGGTCGGAATTGACGGCCCCGTAGGTTCAATCCGATTGGAAATTCTGCGTTACAGTATAGAAGATCACTATATGTTTAAATTGGCTGAAAAAACATTCGGTCGTGATTATGTGATTGGTGAAATCAAAAAAATTACAAGTTCGGTTTATGAGTATACCGATATACATTGGATGCTCGATGAAGTTCGCCGTGATATGGGCAATAAATTAAGCGAGCACTTCAGCAATCAGTAATAAAAACAAAAAAGCAAAAAACAATTTATATAAGGATTGTTTTTTGCTTTTTTATATGGTAAAATATATCTGTTATTTGAAAATGCGAGGTAGTTTTGATGGAGAAGAATTTGCAGGTTATGTTCAACCCACCCGAAAAAAAGGTTATGCCAAAAAGTTGTTACCCTTTCGGTAAAGTGTATTCTTTTACTGTGTATGTAGCAAAAAATGCCACAGAGTCGTGCCAGTTTTCTGTTCTTTCAAAAAACGGCGACCGCAAAAATCTTAAAATTGAAATTGTCGGCGATACGGATGTTGGCTTTACGGTAGAATTATTGCGTGAACATTATGTAAGTTGCGAAGGTTCTTTGTGGCCCGACCCCGTAGTTGCAGATGACGGTTGTTTTGACCTTACAGAATGGCGCAATGTTACATATCGGATAAATGTAACCACAACATTAGATACAAAACCCGGTAATTACGACTTAAAGGTAGTGCTTACCGAAGACGGTGAGGTTTACGGTGAGTATCAATTCTGGGTAAGGGTCTGGAATTTTGCAATAAACCCCGAAAAGCCTATGTATACAAATTTCGGCATTGATAAAAATTTGCTTTTTGCACAGCACAAAACGGATGATAAGGAAACAGTTTATAAAAATTATTACGACACTTTACTCAACCGATATCATATTTGCGGCAGATATTTGCCGTATGATATTTTGGATCCGCGCGCTGATGAGTATCTGAATGACCCAAAGGTAACAAGCGTAACTGTGCCTTATATAAACGTTTCGGATGAAACAATTAAAAAATACTATGAAAAATTAAGTTCAAACCCTGTGTGGTTTAAAAAGGCACTTTTTTATACCGTTGATATTCCTTCACACAAGTCCGAATATGAAAAATTTGACAGCATAGACAACCGTCTGAATAAACTTTTTCCGGGCCATAAGCACGTAGTGCCTTTTTACACAAATCCTCTTGATATGGAGGGAGTTCGCGCTGTTGACCTGCTTGAAAAATACAATATAGTATGGTGTCCTAAAACCACGCTTTACAGGGAAGAATGGTTTAAATACTATATGAGCGAGCGCAAAAAGAAGGGCGAACTTGTATGGTGGTATTGCTGTTGGGAACCTGCACTTCCGTACGCCAATATGTTTATCGATATGGAAGGCTTTTACCACAGGGTAATTTTATGGCAGCAGTATCTGTACGGGGTAGACGGTTTTCTTTATTGGAACACGACCCATTGGGTTGACGGCGGTCCGTGGGATGTAACAACCTCTGTGCCTAATCTGTCAAACTACTGCTTCGGTGACGGTTCGTTGCTGTATAACGGCGACAGAATAGGTTTAGACGGCCCCGTAGGCTCTGTAAGACTTGAAATTCTGCGTTCTGCGATTGAGGATTATCATATGTTTAAACTTGCTGAAAAAGTATTTGGCAGAGAATATGTTGAGGGTCAGATAAGACGTGTTACAACAAGCGTCCGCGAGTATAACGACGACCATCATATCCTTTCAAAAGTACGCATAGAGATGGGCGAAAAACTGAGCGAATATTTTAGTAAATAAGACAATAAGTTATGTATAAACCACCTGTTTAGTTTGCAGGTGGTTTATTTGTTGCAAAAGCATTGAAAAAATATACTTTAGTTGTTATAATACTTAAAAATGCTGAACAGGGGCGGTATGTCGGTTATGAAAAGCATAATTATAAAAAACAATAATTTTAAACTCACCGTTAATGAAAAGTGTATAGCAGAAAGCCTTGTTTTTTTGCCCACCGGTGAGGAGTGCCTGAAACCCGATGAGGCGATACCGTTGTTTTCGATAACCGAGGAGCGACCGTATAACAACGAGATCAAACTTACGCATCTTAATAAAAAAAGCGTTTTTAACGCAAACAGCATAACAAGAACGGGCAACCGACTGACAGTCGGTTTTGAGCTGATTAAATTTAAAGCGATAGTTGAAATAAAAGAAGATTCCGAATATGTAACATTTAAACTTTCGGATTTTGACGTATCGCCCACAGACTTCGAAATGCTGTGTATGACGCCGCCGCCCGTATTAAAATTCAGGCTTTTGCAGCTGCCCGTAAAAAACAAAAAACGTTTCGGCGAGTGGCTGAATGTTTGTTGGGATAATGAAACTGCGGTAAACGTATTGGCTACTTCACCGTATGAGATTATCGATTCCGAAAAGCGCAGCGATTTTATAATTTTATCGGCAGACGCGTCACGCGATATTAAATTAAAAGGTTGCGAAGCGGCGCTTATAGTATCAAAAACCTGTGATTACCTTGATGTTGTCAGAAAAATCGAATATGACTACAACCTTCCTAAAGGCGTAGATAAACGGCGTGACACCGCACTTAACGCATCTGTTTACTGGGTGACCATCTTACGCCGTATAACCTTGAAAAGCATATTCACTATGCAAGATCGGGCGGATTTCGCAATATGCTGGTCTTTTATACCTCAATTTTTAAAGAGATCAATATGTACGATCTGTGCGGCAATTACGATTTCAGAGATGAATATAAAAACGGGTTTGAAGATTTGAAAAAAATGCTCTGCACAATTAAAAATGCAGGCATAAGGCTGGGCATACATTTTTTGCACACACACATAGGTAAAAGCAGCAGATATATAACCCCGATTGCCGATCACAGACTCAATTTAAAAAAACATTTTACACTTTCAGGCGCTCTGGGTACGGATGAAACAGAAATATTTGTCGAAGAAAATCCGGACGGTATTGTCACTTATGATGAGTGCCGAATATTAAAGTTCGGCGGTGAACTTATACATTATGACAGCTATACCACAGAGTACCCATACAAATTCAACGGGTGCACACGCGGATATTGGAATACAAATGTTGTAAGCCACGCAACAGGCGAAATCGGAGGTCTGCTTGATGTAAGTGAATTTGGTGCTACAAGTGTGTATATAAATCAGAATTCAAGCCTGCAGGATGAAATTGCCGAAAAATTGGCGCGTATTTACAGTTGCGGATTTGAGTTTGTTTATTTTGACGGTTCCGAGGGAACAAATCCGCCTTTCGGATTTAACATACCTTATGCTCAGTACCGTGTTTATAAAAAACTGACACCTGAACCCGCTTTTTGCGAAGGCGCCGCAAAAGGGCATTTCAGTTGGCATATGTTAAGCGGCGGCAATGCGTATGATGTTTTTGAAAGTGATGTTTTTAAGCAGAAAATCGCCGAGCATCCGCTTAAAGCGGCAGCACTTGCGGCAAACGACTTCACCCGTGTGGATTTTGGCTGGTGGGATTATTATGCTGACGCTCAACCCGATTTATATGAATACGCAACAAGCCATGCAGCAGGGTTTAATTGCCCCGGCACATTAAGGGCAAGAATAGACAGATTTTCAAATAATCAAAGAAACGCTGATGTTTTTGAGGTTTTAAGACGGTGGGAGGAAATTCGCCGTATGAATATATTGACCGAGGAACAAAAGGCAAAATTGCGCGATCCCGACCTTGAACATATACTTTTAATTAACGAAGAAAATAAATATGAATTGGCCGAGTATTCAGAAATTAAGGGTGCAGCTTGCGGCAATGCAGATGTCAGGGCATTTTGCTTCAGCCGAAAAAATAAAAGTTATGTTGTTTGCTGGCATAAAACGTCAAGCGGAAAGTTGGAATTGCCGATTGACAGCAGATCGGTTATTTATGAAGAAGAAATAGGCGGCGAACGTTTGCCGGTTATTCCGCAAAAAAACAAGTCGGTTATAGAACTATCAAAAAGACGATATTTAAGTGCCGATATTGATTTGGACGAAATGATAAAAATATTTTGCAATTCTGTATGTTTAAATTCATAAAAATATTTTAAAATGGCAGATTTTGTGTTATAATGTTGACAGTAGAACAGTATAGGAGTGTAATTATGAGAACAGACTTTACAATTTCCTTGTCTTTAATTATTAAGGAATTCTCTTTAAGAGTCCTTAATATGCCCGATAATGCCGAAAAAATTATGATTTCAAGCACTGAGATCAACAGGCCGGGTTTGCAGTTTGCAGGTTATTATGAATATTTTGACCCACGCAGAATTCAGATACTCGGTATGAGTGAAATAGGTTTTTTAAGCCACTTTTCAGAAGAAAAATTGCAGCAGCGTGTGGGCGAATTTTTTGAAAAAAAGCCTGTTGCCGTTATAATTGCACGCGATCTATCAGATAATAAAGTGTATACCGAAATGGCAAAACTTCACGGAGTTCCGTTGCTTGTTACAAACGAGGCAACATCAGACTTTGAGGCGGCACTCATCGCTTTTTTAAATCTGCACCTGGCACCGCGTATTACGCGCCACGGCGTTTTGGTTGAAGTTTACGGCGAAGGCATATTGCTTCTCGGTGAAAGCGGAGTAGGTAAAAGCGAAACTGCAATCGAACTTGTAAAGCGCGGTCATAGGCTTATAGCCGACGATGCGGTAGAAATACGCCGCGTTTCAAGCAAGTCGCTTGTAGGCACCGCGCCCGATAACATACGGCATTTTATTGAACTTCGCGGCATAGGAATTATTAACGCCAGCCGCATTTTCGGTGTGGGTGCCGTAAAACTGACCGAAAAAATAGACCTTGTAATAAATATGGAACCGTGGGATGTTAACAAGGTGTATGACAGAATGGGTCTTGACAATCAGACAACCGAGATTTTGGGGCTTACAATTCCGTCACTTACAATTCCGGTGAAGCCGGGCAGAAACCTGGCGGTAATTATAGAAGTTGCCGCAATGAACAGCCGTCAGAAAAAACTCGGCTACAATGCGGCAGAGGATCTGCTTGAAAGACTCGGTATGAATGACGACTTTAAAAAGTCGGATAATTCGACAAATATCAAACCGTTTTAGAGGTGTAAAAGTTTATGTATAAATTAGGTATAGATTTAGGCGGAACAAACATTGTAGCAGGCGTTGTTGATGAGCATTACAACATATTGGCTACCGCTAAGCGCAAAACAGATCTGCCGCGCTCTGCCGATCAAATTACCGATGATCTGGCAGACGTTACGTTTGAGGCGATAAAAAACGCCGGTCTTACCCCCGACGATATTGATTCTTACGGTATAGGTACACCGGGTGCGGTTGAATCCGAAACGGGCAATGTGCCTTATTCAAATAATTTGGGGTTCTATAACGTCCATCTCGGAAAAATTCTTAAAGAAAAAACTGGCAAGGATTTTTATGTTGAAAACGATGCGAATGCCGCGGCATACGGCGAGTATATCGCAGGTGCAGGCAGAGGCACAAAAAACTTTGTTGCCATAACGCTCGGTACCGGTGTAGGCGGCGGAATTATAATAGACGGCAAAATATATTCGGGTTCTAACGGCGCAGGCGGAGAACTCGGTCATACGGTTATACAAATGGGCGGACCGCCTTGTACCTGCGGTCGTTTCGGTTGCTGGGAGACCTACGCCTCTGCGACAGCGCTTGTGCGCCAGACAAAGCAGGCTATGATGCGCTATAAAAACAGCCGAATGTGGGAACTTTGCGACGGCAACATCGAAAATGTAAGCGGCATTACCGCATTCAAGGCAAAACGGCTCGGCGACCGTGTAGGCACTATGGTTGTTGACGAGTATATACGCTATGTTTCGGTAGGTATTGCAAACGTGCTTGACATTTTTCAGCCGGATGTTATATGTATAGGCGGCGGAGTTTCAAAAGAAGGCGAATACCTTACAGACCCCATAAATGAGTATGTTGAGGGTGAAAATTATGCCCGTCATATGAAGATAAAAACCGTTATAAAGACCGCCGAACTCGGTAACGATGCCGGAGTTATAGGCGCGGCGTATCTTTGCAATTTGCATAAGTAAGGTGAGTTTATGGGTTTTGAAAACCTTGAAAATCTGCTGTCGGAAGCAAAAATCAAATACACTTTAAACGAGCCTATGAGCAGGCATACAACCTTTAAAATAGGCGGTATGGCAGATGTTTTTGTAAGGGTCAACAGCAAAGAGGAACTTAAAACCGTAATTTCAATTTGCAAAAAATGCGGTGAAGATTATTTTATTTTGGGTAAAGGCTCAAATATTTTGGTTTCTGACAAAGGTATTGACGGCGTTGTTATAAGCCTTGACGGTATGAACAAAATATCGGTAGAAGGCGATACAATAATATGCGGTGCCGGCGCCAATTTGCGTAATGTTTGCCTTGCAGCCTGCGATGCATCGCTTACGGGCATTGAATTTGCTTACGGAATACCAGGTTCCGTAGGCGGCGCACTGTTTATGAACGCAGGCGCTTACGGCGGCGAAATGTCGCAGATAGTAACCGAGGCTGCTGCGATTGACAGCAATCAAAATGAAGTAAATCTCAAAATATCCGATATGAAACTTGCTTACCGCACAAGCGTATTTAAAAACACCAACCTTATAATAACCGAGATCAAACTTAAATTGTTGCGCGGCAATAAAGGTGATATTAAAAATAGGATGAACGACTTTTTTTCACGCAGACGTGAAAAACAGCCGCTTGATTACCCAAGTGCAGGCAGCACATTCAAACGCCCAGAGGGGCATTTTGCAGGCGCGCTTATAGAAAAAAATAATCTTAAAGGTGTATCTGTTGCAGGCGCGCAGGTAAGCGAAAAACACGCCGGCTTTATAATAAATAAAAACAATGCCACCTGCGCCGATGTAAAAGCACTTATAAAAAAAGTGCAGGAAACCGTTAAAATGTGCGACGGCATTGACTTGGAACCCGAGGTTATATTTGTAGGAAGAGAATAATGAAAATAGAATGCAGGTCGTTCGGCTATAAAAACGGGATTGATACAAACGCGGATATGGTATTTGATGTTCGCTGTTTGCCAAACCCGTTTTACATAGAGGAACTTAAAAACAAAACAGGACTGGACAAGCCCGTACGCGATTATGTGTTGCAGTCAAAACAGAGTAAAACTTATCTCGAAAAGGTTACGGATCTGATTTTATTTCTGGTTTCGGTTTATGAAGAAAAGGGCAAAGAAAAACTCACGGTTTCTTTCGGTTGCACTGGCGGTCATCACCGTTCGGTCACATTTGCCGTTACACTTTGCGATATACTTTGCGGCAGGGGCTTTGACGCCGTCTGTTTTCATCGTGATATAAACTTAAAAGATTAGGTGAAGATATATGTCCTTTTGTTCGGATATAAAGTCTGAGATGAGTGGAATCAGGGTGTCACAGTGTTGCGCCGGAGCGCTCACTTACGGTATGTTGCTGTTCGGCAGGTCATTTGATATAAACAAAATATCGATACAGTCCGAAAATATTGATGTAGTGCGGCTGTATTCCGACCTTATTAAAAACAATTACGGTATACAGGTAAAAGTAACCGCCGGCAACAGCAAAAATGTTAATTATCTGGCAGAAGTCTTAAGCGAGGCTGAAAGACTTAAAATTCTCGCCTCGGTTGATTTCGGTATAAGTGAAGGCAAAATAAGCCGTGAATTTTTTAACCGCGACTGTTGCGAGGCGGCATTTGTGCGAGGCGCTTTTTTGGTATGCGGTCAGATAAGCGACCCTGCCAAAAGTTACAGGGTGGATTTCAGGGTAAAAAACTTACCCCTTGCCGAAGAACTGAAACAGATTTTGTCAAAACACTATATTGCGGCAAACATATCTGTGCGGCAAAATAACTGTGTTGTATATATTAAACGCAGTGAAATGATAATAAACTTACTTACTCTTATGGGTGCGTCTGCACGCAGCCTTCAGATGATTGAAACAACAATAATTAAAAGTGTAAAAAACAATACAAACCGAGCCCGTAATTGTGACAGCGGAAATATCCGAAAAACAGTTGAAGCGTCGATAAAACAACGCACGGCGATCGAGTATTTAAAAAATAAAGAAATGCTTTCGTCTTTGCCTGAAAAGCTTGTTTATGCGGCGAGGTTGCGGCTTGATAATCCTGAGGCAACGCTTAAAGAACTGTGTAAAAATTCAAAGGAGCCGATAACAGTTTCGGGTCTTAACCACAGACTCAATAAATTGATAAATATATATAACGAGGTAATAACTAAATAAAAAGGGGAGTTGGATACGGCATGGGTTTTGCGCATTTGCATCTGCATACAGAGTACAGTTTGCTTGACGGTTGTTGCCGTATCGAAAAACTTTTTGACGCGGCTGCAAAAAAGGGGCAGTCCGCCGTGGCAATTACCGACCACGGTGTTATGTACGGCGTGATCGATTTTTACAATGCGGCAAAAAAACACGGCATAAAACCGATAATAGGCTGCGAGGTATACGTTGCCCCACGTACAAGGTTTGACAAAAACAGAGTGCTTGACAGCACGTACAGTCACTTGATTTTGCTGTGTGAAAATAACAAAGGCTATCAAAATTTAATAAAACTTGTATCTGCCGGTTTTACCGAGGGCTTTTATTCAAAACCTCGCATAGATCACGAATTGTTGCAAAAATATCACGGCGGTCTTATAGCACTTTCGGCTTGCCTTGCAGGTGAAATACCGCGCGCCGTGTTAAACGGCAAATATGAAAAAGCGCGCGAAACTGCACTTTGGTACAAAAATATTTTCGGCGAAAACAACTATTTTTTAGAGGTACAGAATCACAATTTACCTGAACAGCAAACTGTAAACACATACCTTGCAAAGCTTTCAAAAGATACGGGCATTAAACTTGTCGCCACAAATGATGTTCATTACATTGAAAAAGAAGACAGTTTTATGCAAAAGGTTTTGCTTTGCATACAAACAGGCACCAAAATAGGCGATAAAAATGCGCTTGAGTTTAAAACAGAAGAGTTTTATCTTAAAACCGAAGAGGAGATGCTTGCGGCTTTTCCGACTATGCGTGACGCCGTTGAGAATACCCAAATAATTGCAGACAGGTGCAATGTTGAATTTGAATTCGGCAAAACAAAACTGCCGTATTTTGATACAAACGGTGAAGACCATTTTGAATATTTCAGCAAAAAATGTTATGACGGTCTTTATCTTAAATACGGAAAAAATCCAGATAAATCGGTTATTGACAGGCTTGAATACGAACTGTCGGTAATCAATGAAATGGGATATGTTGATTATTACCTTATAGTTTGGGATTTTATAAACTATGCCAAAAGTCACGGCATACCGGTAGGTCCGGGTCGAGGTTCGGGGGCAGGCAGCATAGCGGCTTACTGTATAGGTATTACCGGCATTGATCCTATAAAATACAATTTGCTTTTTGAACGTTTTTTAAACCCCGAAAGGGTTTCAATGCCGGATTTTGACATTGACTTTTGCTATGTTAACCGCCAAAAGGTTATTGATTATGTTATAGAAAAATACGGCAGCGACCATGTAGCGCAGATAGTCACATTCGGCACAATGGCAGCACGCGCCGCCGTGCGTGACGTAGGCAGGGTTATGGATATACCCTATGCCGTCTGCGATAAAACCGCAAAACTTATACCTCATTCAATAGGTATGACGCTTGAAAGGGCAATGGCAGGCTCAAAAGAGTTAAAAAATTTTTATGACAGCGACCCGCAGATAAAGCAACTTATTGATATGGCAATAAAACTTGAGGGTATGCCGCGTCACGCGTCTACACACGCTGCAGGTGTTGTTATATCCGATCGCCCCGTAACCGATTATGTGCCTGTTTCATGCAATGATGAGGCAATTGTAACACAGTATACAATGACGGCGCTTTCGGATCTCGGACTTTTGAAAATGGACTTTTTAGGTCTTCGCAACCTTACGGTTATCGCCGAGACCGAAGATGCTGTGCGTAAATTCAATCCCGGTTTTTCGGCAGAAAACATACCTATGGATGACATTGAAACATTTAAAATGATGTCCGAAGGTTTGACCGACGGCGTTTTTCAGTTCGAGTCAGACGGTATGAAAAACGTATTGCGCAGATTCGGTCCCGAAACCATTGAGGACCTGATAGCAATTATTTCACTTTACCGTCCGGGACCTATGGATTCTATACCCAAATATATACACAACCGCCATAACCCAAAGGATATAAGTTATGACACGCCTTTGCTTGAGCCTATACTTAACGTAACCTACGGTTGCATAGTCTATCAGGAGCAGGTTATGCAAATATTTCGCAGTCTGGCAGGCTATTCTTTGGGCAGGGCAGATATAGTCAGGCGTGCTATGGCAAAGAAAAAGCACGACGTTCTGGCACGTGAAAGAGATGCTTTTATATACGGCGAAAAGGACCAAAACGGCAATGTTGTGTGTGACGGTGCCATTGCACGCGGAGTAGATGAAAAAACCGCACAAAAAATATTTGATGAAATATCGGCATTCAGTTCGTACGCATTTAACAAGTCTCATGCGGCGGCATACGCTGTGGTGGCATATCGGACTGCGTATTTAAAATGTCATTACCCAAAAGAGTATATGGCGGCGCTTCTTACAAGCGTGCTTGACTGGCAGGGCAAAATTTCGCTCTATACGGCAGAATGCAGGCGTATGGGCATAAAAATTCTGCCGCCCGATGTAAATAAAAGTTATGAAAAATTCACTGCGTGTCCGCAAGGTATACGTTTTGGTTTGCTTGCCGTCCGCAATTTGGGCAGATCTCTGATAGAGCAACTTATTTTAGAACGCCGAAACGGAAATTATGTGTCTATGTACGATTTTTGCAAGCGGAATTACGGTCATAATTTTAACCGCCGTGCATTAGAGGGGCTTATAAAAAGCGGTGCGCTTGACGGTCTTGAGGATAACCGCAGAAAAATGATGTACAATATAGATAAAGTGCTGT
Source organism: uncultured Eubacteriales bacterium (assembly GCA_934445015.1). Taxonomy (GTDB): domain Bacteria; phylum Bacillota; class Clostridia; order Oscillospirales; family Acutalibacteraceae; genus UBA737. Next base: position 17,958 of record CAKSDJ010000006.1, read on the forward strand.
CGGTTATAGAGGATACACGACGTTTTTCATCTGAAAATCAGTATGACCTGTTTGGCGGCAATACAAGTGAAAATATTGTTTTGACTGATATTGACGAGATGCCTGAGTCGGAACTGCTCGCTATGGAAAAGGCAGCAACGGGTATGTATTTATCAGGCCATCCTATGAACGGTTATATTGAGTTTTCAAAGAGTGCAAGGTTTACACCTATAACCGATATAGTCGCAAAAAAAATTGATGACGGCCGCAGAGTAAGCGTTGTAGGAATATTGGGTGAGTTAAAATTAAAACAGCTTAAAAGCAAGAACACTATTGCTTATACAACACTTGAAGACACCGCCGCCTCAATAGACGTTATTGCTTTTTCGTCAACTGTTGCACAATACCGCTCGGTTATGAGCGAAAACAGCATAGTTATAATAAACGGAAAGGTAAGCGACCGTGAGGACCGTGAGCCCGAACTTATATGTGAATCGGTTGAACAGGTGCCTGAATATGTAAAAAAATCGTCTGTGGTTTCAAAGCTTTATCTGCGTGTAGACAGCATAAGTTCGGCAAAATTTGATTCGGTATGTAAAATTCTTTCAAAGTATCACGGCAACAGCGAGGTTATAATTGCCTGCGCCGATACGGGCAAGCGTATAAAGGCTCCCGACCGGCTTAAAATTGCTCCCTGCGATGAGCTTGTATGTAATCTGACCGATATTTTAGGAGAAGAAAATATAAAACTTGTGACAAAATAAAAATATTTTTGTTGCAGTTATTGTGTTTTTGGTATATAATTATTGGTGTTATTTAATCAGGAGATGAAAATACTGTTATGAAAACAATAGGTGTTTTAACAAGCGGCGGCGATGCACCGGGTATGAATGCCGCAGTGCGTGCCGTAGTAAGAACTGCAATTTCACTCGGTATGACCGTAAAGGGCATACGCCGCGGATATGCGGGTCTTATTGAAGATGATATAATAGATATGGATGCACGTTCGGTATCTGACGTTATTAACCGCGGCGGCACAATACTTTACACTGCCCGTTGCCCCAAATTCAGAACAGAAGAGGGCGTAATTGAAGCTGTGCAGACATGTAAAAAACACGGTATAGAGGGTTTGGTTGTAATAGGCGGCGACGGTTCATACCGCGGTGCGCTTGATTTGTCACGTCACGGTGTGCCGTGCGTTGGTGTTCCGGGTACTATTGATAACGATATCGGATGCACCGACTACACAATAGGTTTTGATACCGCTATGAATACCGCAGTTGAAATGGTTGATAAAATCCGTGATACCGCGCAGTCGCACGATCGTTGCAGCGTTATTGAGGTTATGGGCAGACATGCGGGTTATATTGCCGTGCAAACCGGTATAGCGGTGGGTGCTACCGCTATTATGGTGCCTGAGGTGCCCGTAAATATGGAGAGCATAATCAGAAAAATAAATACAACAAAGCAAAACGGCAAAAAACATTTTATTGTTATAGTAGCCGAAGGTGTAGGCGGAACCGAAGAAATTGCAAAACAAATAATGGCAGGCACCGGTGTTGATACGCGTGCAACAATATTAGGTCACGTTCAGCGCGGCGGTAACCCGACATTGCGCGACAGATTACGCGCAACCCAAATGGGATATGAGGCGGTTCAGTTACTGTATCGCGGAAAGGGCAATCGCGTTGTTTCATATAAGGGCAGTGAAATAGTAAGTTATGATATTGAAGAAGCACTCAAAATGAAAAAAGATTTTGATATGCGTATGCTTCAGATTGCGCTTGAAACAGCAATTTAAAATTTAATTTTAAACGGCGGACAGGTTTAGAACCGTCCGCCGTTTATTATATAATGTTTATGATGCACTATTGACTCAATCTTTTTTATTACCGTCATAGGGCACATATTTAACCCTGCGTTTTTTTGACCTTTTGTTATTCATTCTTATAACGGCAATTATAAACACAACTATTATTGCAATTATAATTACATAAACAACCTTCATATAAGATGATGTAAAAAAGTTTTTAACGCCGCGAAGCACCGTTAGAAGTGTGCTTTTTTCTATTGTTTCATTTGCAACAAGATTTACAGTTCCTATAACGTTTTCTGCGTATATTACATCTGCCGAGCCTAACACATCACCTTTTTTTATGGGTGCGTCTACTGTTTTTTGAGGTATATTTGGTACTATGCTTACAGTTGAGTCGTCTGCGTCTTTGGGCAATATTGATACAAAGCTTTTTTCAACGTAAAGTGATACAAAATCGGTATCAAGCGACAGGTCAACGCCTATTTCGGCTATGGGATTTGAGGTATCTGCAACTTTTTTGAATTCAAAATTGTTAAACGCCCATCTGTAGAGTTCGGCGCTTTCAATAAATTCATAGCGCCTGTCCGCTTTTGCCGGGCAGCCGAAAAGCAGGCACATATAATTGTAGCCGTTATAACTTGCCGTGCTTACAAGGCAGCGTCCTGCCTCATCGGTGTATCCCGTTTTAACGCCCTTTGCATAACTGTAGTAATAATTTGTGGTATTATCCTGCAAAAAGTTTGTAGTTGAAAGTGTACGCTCACCCGACATATTTGTAGCCGCTACGGTATGCCGTGCCGATTCGCACACATCTTTGAAAGTTTGGTTTTTAAGAGCGACTTTTGCAAGTTTATAAGTATCACGCGCGGTTGTATAATTATTTTCATCGTGCAGACCTACGGGATTTTGATACTTTGTGTTTGCAAGACCTAATTCTGCGGCGCGTGAATTCATCATATTAACAAAATTTTCAACACTGCCGCCGTAATATATTGCGCCGAGTATTGCACAGTCGCCGAAAGACGCCATAAGTATCATATAAACAAGGTCGAGTTGCGTTATTTCTTCACCGGATTTAAGCAGTGAAACCGAACTGCCCGTACCGCTTATAAGGTCAAGCGTCTCATCTGTCATGGCTATTTTTTGATTGGGGTCGTACTTATCGCTTTCAAGAATAAGCAGGGTAGTCATAATTTTTGTTATAGATGCCGGATATACTTTTTCATCGGCATTTTTTTCATAAAGCACCTCATCGGTGTCAAGCGATACAAGCATAGCGGCATTTGCACTTACCGAAATGCCTGTCGGTTCATAGGCATAGGCGCTCATTGACGCGCCCAAAACAAAACAAACTGCCAAAAATGCCGAAATTATTCTTTTAAGCATAGAAATCTCCTTAAAAATGTGATATAATATTTGCATTGGGTATTGCGTTGCAATACTAAACAGCAGTGTACAATGCTATTATACATTATTTCAACGTAAAAATAAAGTACAAATATTAAATATAAAAGAAAAGCGGTGATCAAATGGTTTATATTACCGGTGATATGCACGGTGAACTTGAACGCCTTTACGACAAAGAGTTCAGAAAATTAAAACGTGGTGATGTGCTTATAGTCTGCGGTGACTTCGGTTACATATTTGACGCCTCAAAAACTGAAAAGCAGGTTATTAACTTTTTGGCGAAACGCAAGTTTGTTACCGCTTTTATAGAAGGCACGCATGACAACCTTGATACTATAAACCGTTGCCGACAGACTGTGTGGAAAGGCGGAAAAGTGCACCGAATAAAGGGCAATCTTTTTCATCTTATGCGCGGTCAGATATTTGAAATCGAGGGCAATAAGTATTTTACTTTCGGCGGAGGCGAAAGCGCCGACAAAGATATGCGCGTCGCAAGCGGCCATTGGTGGCGTGAAGAGGAGGCAACCCCTACCGAAATGGCAGACGGTGCGCGAGTACTTGATGAGGTAGGCTGCAAGGTTGATTACATAATTACACATGAACCTCCGTCACTTGTAAAAAGCGCTATGCTTTTGCGCCGCGGCGGCACAGACAGCGTCAACAAATTAAACGGCTACCTTGAAGAAATCGACCGTTCTTGTACATACAAACATTGGTTTTTCGGCTCGCTTCATGAAGACCGCATTATAACGGAACATCACACCTGTGTGTTCAGAAAACTGTTACCGGCAGACCGCAACACTTAAAACTTGTATTTTTATGTGAAGTGTGGTAGAATATGTTATCTTATAATATTTTACGGAGGTCGTTATGTTAAATACCGACAGACTTTGCCCCGGCTGTATGAATGACAACGGCGGCGAAAAGATATGCAGTATATGCGGATATGATATGTCAAGTCAAAACGACAAAGACTGTTTGCCTGTAAGATTTTTGCTTTCAGACCGCTATATCATAGGCAAGACTGTTAACAGAAATACCGAAGGCATTTCTTATATAGCGTGGGATAACGCGTCTGATGCCGCAGTGAATATAAAAGAGTATTACCCCTTAGGCATATCGGTTCGCAATCCCGATAAAACCGTGTCGGTAGTGAGCGGCAATGAGTTTATTTTTAATGAAGGACTTATGGACTTTATAGAAATAAACAAAAAACTTACAGCAACCGAGCTGCCTTCGGCAATACCGGTTATAACTGTTTTTGAAGAAAACGGAACCGTGTATTCCGTGACTCCTACAGTATCCGGTATATCGCTGCAAAGTTTTCTTGACCGCAACGGCGGATCACTCCGTTGGGAACAGGCACGCCCACTGTTTTTGCCACTTATAGACACAATAAAAGGTCTTCACGAAATCGGCATTATTCACGGCGGAATTTCACCGCAAACAATAATCGTAGGCCGTGACGGCAAAATGCGTATTACCGATATATGTATACCGAGTTTGCGCAAAGCTTCACAAGACAGCCCTGCCGAACTTTACAGCGGTTATGCCGCTGCCGAGCAGTACGGCAAAACCGATGCTCAAATAGGCATATATACCGATGTATACGGGCTCAGCGCAACGCTTTTTAGGGTACTTATAGGCACGGTGCCGCCTTCTGCCGAAAACAGACTCCGCAGCGACAGCCTTTCAATACCTGCAAAATTTGCAGATGAGATGCCGCGTCAGGTATTAGTTGCAATTGCTAACGGTATGCAGGTAACGGTTGAAAAGCGTACCGACAGTATCGATACGTTTAAAAACGAATTGGTTTACGGCGAAACTCAGGAAAACATTCGCCGTGCCGCAAGCGCAGTCAGCAACCCCTCACAAAAATCGGATAAGTCTGCAGACCGGCACACACAAAAAAGCGGAAACGGAGTAAGATATGCGGCAATTTCTGCCGGAGTAACGGCTGCGTTGTTTTTGGTAGTAGCGGTTGTTCTGTGCCTTACAGTGTTCAAAAATGACATCTTCGGCAAAAAAGATATTTTTTACAACAACTCAGACGATGTATCTGTGCCGAAAGTTGCGTCAATAGGCGATGTTGATTCAGGCGCCGCAGAGTCTGTCATTTTGTATGAAGTGCCGGATCTGACCGGTAAATACTATTATCAGTTGCTCGATAATGAAGATTATTCGCACTTTAAGTTCAGCATAAAAAACACTAAAGAATATTCAAGCAAATATGAGCGCGGTATGATTTGCGCTCAATCGGTTGAAGTAGGCAAACAGGTAGAAAATGAGACTGAGATACAACTCACAATAAGTTTGGGCCCCAAAGAAATAACTGTTGCAAATGTGCTGGGGCTTGATGAGATGAGCGCAAAACTTGAACTATTAAAACAAGGCTTTTTGTATGAGAATATTGAGGTCGTAGAAAAATACGACTCTGACTCCGAATCTGGAATTGTGCTTGAACAGTCACCCGAGTACGGCGAGAGTGTCAATACCGAGACCGTGGTAAGAATTTATATAAATTCTTATAAAAACGATGACAAAATAGCCGACGGTCTCATTGCAAACTCAAATAACTGATACAACCGTTAATTGAATTTTATTTAAAATAAAAGATTGCCGCAAAACAATACTGCGGCAATCTTATTGCAAGGGTGTTTAGGTTTTGGTTACTGTTTTACTTGCTGTGTATAACGGCGAAAAATATTTAAAAGAACAGATTGATTCACTTCTTAATCAAACATTTAACGACATTAGAATAATTATCCGCGATGACGGTTCAACCGATAATTCACTTGATATAATAAATGATTACTGCAAAAAATATCCGCTCATCATATCAAGTTTAACCGGAAAACCGACCGGCAGTGCGGTGGGCAATTTTGCCGAGTTGTTATATAATTGTGACGATGATTACATTATGTTTTGCGATCAGGATGATGTGTGGCTGCCGCAAAAGATAGAAAAGACCATCAGTGTAATGAAAAAAACAGAGGGTGCCGACAAAAACACACCTGTGCTTGTACACAGCGACTTGATTGTAGCAGACCAAAATCTTAAAACTGTGTCACAGTCATTTTTTGCTTTTCAACGTCTTGACCCAGAAAATATTTCGCTTTCGGGTCTGCTTGTTCAGAATTGTGTTACGGGCTGCACGGTTATGATAAACCGCGCACTTAAAGAAAAATGCGGCAAAATACCTAATGATTGCATAATGCACGATTGGTGGCTTGCAATAACGGCGCAGCTTTTCGGAAAAATTGCGTGCGTTAGAGAACCTCTTATGCTTTACAGGCAACATTCCGACAATCAGGTGGGTGCCAAGGCGTCATACGGTATAGCGCTTATAAAACGCAAACTTTCAACTTTAAACGAAGTGCGAAAAAACTATAATGCTACCTACGCTCAGGCACAGGCGGTACTTAGGCATTACGCCGGCAGTTTAGCCGAAAAAGAGCGCAATTTGCTTGAAATTTACGTATCAATACCAAGCAAAAACAAATTCAAAAAAATACGTATTATGCAAAAATACGGTTTTAAAAAAGGAACGGCGCTTCGCGTAATAGGACAATATATTTTAATTTAGAGGTTGAATACTATGAAAACAACAAAGAGTGTTATTTTAACGGTAGTTGCAATTTTTATGATTTTTGCCGTAGGTTGCGGCAGTGACGGTTTTAAGCCTACAAATCTTGAGATGGAAATAGCCGGCAACACAGATTATACGGCAACTAAGATATGCTCCGATAAAAAAACCACAGAAAAGGTATGGAGCCTTTGCACCGATATACTTATCGATTATGACGCCGAGGGCGAAATGGGTACAGAGTATATCTATGTTGCGTTTTTTGATGACGATGTCAAAGAATACGGAGTATTTACGTTATACAGCAACGGTTCCTGTTGCCTTGCAGAAGATTTTGACACCTTTTACAAAGTAAAGGGCGGCGAAAAACTTTATGAAAAACTCTTTGATTATTATAAGGACTTGCCGGAAAAAGAGTAAATAAAAACGCGGCATAAAAACTGCGCGATAATAAGATTTAAAGTTTATAAAATACTTACAGCCCACCTTATGGTGGGCTGTATCATTTTTACAGTGTTATTAAATTTTTATCACTTTCGGTAAGGTTAATGCAACCGTCATCTGTTACGTACACCATATCCTCTATTCTTACTCCGAATTTGTTTTCAATGTAAATACCGGGCTCTACCGTTACGATATTTCCGGCTTGCAAAACGTAGTTATTGCCGGGAGTTAAATTCGGGTTTTCGTGTATGTCGATGCCGACACCGTGACCCAGCGAATGACCGAAACAGCCTTCATATCCGGCGTTATATATTATGTCACGCGCTGTTTTATCGGCATCGCTGCAAACAACGCCAGCCCTTATTGCCGCACAGGCCGTTTTTTGCGCTTTTAATACGGTGTCATATACGTTTTTTTGCTCATCACTTATACTGCCAACCGCTACGGTTCTTGTCATATCGCTTCTGTAACCGTTTTTTAATGCGCCGAAATCCATTGTTACAAAATCGCCTTTTTGAATTAGTTTTTCGGTAGGTACACCGTGCGGCATTGATGAGTTTTTGCCAGACACCACTATAAAATCAAATGCAACGCCGTCGGCACCTCGGCTTCGCATAAAAAATTCCATATCAAGCATTATTTCGCGTTCACTTTTTCCTGCGGTTATGAGGTTGCATATATAAGTGAATGTTTCATCTGTCAGTTTTTGAGCGGCGATAATAAAATCAAGTTCCTCACCTGATTTTATCAGTCGCATACGTGTCAGTTCTTCATCCAATTTATTTTGGGTTGAAACTTTGGTGCATTCAAATAGTTTGCTGTAATAAGCGTGCTGCGAAATGCTCATACTGTCGGTTTCAACATAAAGCGTTTCGATTTTTTCATCATTACAAGTTGAAACAATGTCGCGGTTTGCACCCTTTGCAAGTTTAACCGTGCAGCTGCTTACAGTGTTTTTTGCTTTTTCATAATACCTGAAATCAATAAAAAACACAGCGGATTTTTGCGATATGTATATTACGCCTGCACTTGAATTAAATCCCGTAAGATATAATCGGTTTGCGCCGCTCGTAATTAAAAATGCTTCTGCGTCATTCAATGCGTTTTGCAGTTTTTCAATGCGTTCTTTTATCATATTTATCACCGAAAATTATATAATAATTTTAAAAATATTCGGGCACAATCCTTTTATGGGAGTGTGCCCGACTTATATGCGTAAAATATTTTAAAGCGCGGCTTTTATTGCGTTTAAAAGGTCGCCGTATTCATCAAAAGCGGGAAGTTCGGGGTAGTCCTTTTTTATCTGTTCGGTAGACTTGAATAAAAATCCTGCCTTGCTTGCCTTGATCATACCGAGGTCGTTAAAACTGTCGCCTGCGGCAATCGTGTCAAAACCGCATGACTGCAATGCCCTTACGGTTGTAAGTTTTGATTTTTCACAGCGCATTTTATAGCCGATTATTTTGCCGTTTTCAGATACTTCCAATGTGTTGCAAAAAATAGTCGGCATACCAAGCTTCTTCATTAAAGGTGCAGCGAACTGTTCAAACGTATCGCTTAAAATAATAACCTGTGTAATGCTTCTGAGTTCGTCTAAAAACTCTTTTGCACCGTCCATTACATCAATCGTGTCAATAACGTTCTGAATTTCTTTAAGTCCCAGATTATGCTTGTTTAAAATATCTATGCGGTATTTCATAAGTTTATCGTAATCGGGCTCATCACGTGTGGTTCTTTTAAGTTCAGGCACGCCGACTGCATTGGCAAACGCGATCCAGATTTCGGGCACTAATACGCCCTCCATATCCAAACATACAACATTCATCATTATCACCTTTTCATTTATGTATTTTTTAAAGCAGATATGCCGGCAGATCGTGGTCCACCACGGCAAGCACTTTGAATTTTTCTTCGCGGATATCATCCGGTTTTTTGTTCTGTTTGGCGGATTTTATCTCTTTGTAAAGCCGATTGACTTCGTTTTTGTTTTCAACTGCGGCAACAACCGCGTCGATCTGTTTTATATCAAGGGATTTTGCCGCATAATAACGGCGGTATCCGTCAATAAGCCAAACATTGTTTTCGGGCGTAACGGCAACTAAAAGCGGTAACAGAACGCCTCTTTTTTCAATGCTTTTTTTAAGAGGTTCAAGATCAGTTTCGGCGTATGAGTCAGCCGTTTTTAAAATTTTAATTTCATCTGTTTTGAAACTTTTAATTTGTATACTGTCTTTTTCGAAGTTTTGTGCCGTTGTTTTAGGCGTTGCAGAATTTGCAACTGCTGCACGGGCTATACTGTTTTTACCTATTGACAAGTGAAACAACCTCCTCGGTAAGCGCTTTGTATTCTTTTGCGCTGCGTGCGCCTGATTTATACACAGCCACGGGCAATGAGGCGTCCTGCGCCCATTCTATTGAACTGTCGGTGCGTATGTAATTTTCAAACAGGTGGACATTCTCTGTGCTTTTAAGGGTTTCTATTGTTTGCTTAAAATAGTTTTTGCGTGAATCAACCTTTGTAACAACTACACCCAAAAGCGAAAGACTGCTGTTTATCTGTTGAACATTGCCTAAAAATTCAAACATATTTGCAAGACCGAAAAGCCCCCATGGACTTGCCTCTACCGGTATTATGAGGTAATCGGACGCGCACAGCATATTCATTACCCAACCGCCAAGCGTCGGCGGTGCGTCCATTAAAATAAAATCATAAACATTTAAGTCTTTAATATTTTTGAGACATCGGCTTAAAATCAATTCGCGCTGCCATTTTGTAAACAGGTCATATTCAATGTTACTCATAAGCGATGACGACAGCACTGCGTCAAGGCCGTCATAACTTGTTTTAACTATGTAACCGTCAATGGGTTTCTGTTCGGTAACAGCCGTATGTATGTTGTTGCCCGTCTGTGCCGATTTAAGTACCTCTTCTTCGGGGAAAAGCGAAAGAGACAGGTTCATTTGCATATCGCCGTCTATAAGCAGTACACGGTAGCCGAGTTTTGACAGTTCATAACCCACGTTGCAACATGTCGTGGATTTGCCGCTGCCACCCTTATTGTTTGCAAAGCAAATCGTAACGGTTTTTTTCAAAACGAAACACCATCCTTTAAATATATATTATATTTTTAAAGGCTAAAAGTCAACAGTTAAAGAATTTATTTTTACTGTAGAACCTTACAATTTTGAATTTTTTAAGAAAAAAGCGGAAAGATAAAAAAAGATTGCAGAGTAACCCTTTTTATATTATGCAATTTTAAAATTTTTCGGAGGAATTATTATGTGTAAAAAAGTACTATCAATTGTGATGTGTCTGGCAATGCTTGTTACTGTGTTGTCACTTACGGGTTGCAAGGAAAGCAAAAGTGCTTCGGTATATTTTTTGAATTTCAAACCCGAATCAGCCGACGCATATAAAGAAATCGCAAAAAAATATGAGGAAGAAACCGGTGTTGCGGTAAAAATTTCGACTGCCGCAGCAAACACTTATGAACAGACCCTGAAATCGGAAATTGCAAAGTCAAACGCGCCTACAATTTTTCAGCTTAACGGTCCTATAGGTTATCAGTCGTGGAAAGATTACTGCCTTAATATTGAAAGCAGCGAGTTTGCATCGCACCTCGGTGACAAAAGTCTTGCTATAACCGATGAAAACGGCAACGGCGTTTACGGCGTACCTTATGTTGTAGAGGGATACGGCATTATTTACAACAATGCCATAATGAAAAAATATTTTGCCCTGTCAAATCGCGCGGTAGACATAAGCAGCGCAGACGAAATAAAAAGTTTTTCCGTTTTAAGCGATGTTGTTAAAGATATGACCGCTCACAAATCCGACCTCGATATAGAAGGCGTGTTTGCGTCAACTTCACTGGCTTCCGGTGAGGACTGGCGTTGGCAGACGCATTTGCTCAACGTTCCGCTCTATTACGAACTGCGTGACAGTGAGGATTATGCCGACCCGACAATAGCGGGATTAAACGCAAAAGAAATCGCTTTCAGATATTCTGAAAATTACCGAAACCTTTTTGACCTTTATGTAAACAATTCGATATCCGAAAAAGGAATTCTGGGTTCAAAATCCACAAGTGATTCTATGGCTGAGTTTGCACTCGGGAAAGTCGCTATGGTGCAGAACGGAAACTGGGCCTGGTCGCAGATATCCGGCGTTAACGGCAATACAGTAAAAGAAGACGACATTAAATTTATGCCGCTTTATATGGGATTTGACGGTGAGGAAAAACAGGGCCTTTGCATAGGAACCGAAAATTATCTTGCAATAAATAAAAATGCAACAGTCGAACAGCAAAAACTTTCGCTTGATTTTCTTAACTGGCTGTTTTCAAGCAAAACGGGCAAAACTTATGTAACGCAAAAACTTGATTTTATAACTCCGTTTGACACATTCAGCGAAGATGAATTGCCGAATGACCCCCTTGCACGCGAGGTAGTTAAGTATACAAATAACAGCGAGGTTCAGAATATACCATGGATATTCACAGCATTTCCGAGCGAAACATTTAAAAAAGAAGTTGGGTCCTCACTGCTTCAGTATGTTCAGGGTGATACAAAGTGGGATACTGTTGAGTCAACCGTAAAATCAATGTGGAAGAGTGAGCGGGATTGAGAGTTGCTTCAAAAAAATGGTTTGCCGTTTTTGTGCTACCCACATTTATCGCTTTTTGCATAGCGTTTTTGGTACCGTTCGTTATGGGACTCTATCTGTCTTTCTGTGAGTTCAGAACGGTAAGCGATGCAACCTTTGTGGGTTTTCAGAACTATGTAAAGGCATTCAGTGAAAGTAAAGAGTTTATAAATTCACTCTGGTTTACGGTTAAGTTTGCGCTTGTTACTGTTGTAAGTATAAACGTTATTGCTTTTTTGCTGGCGTTACTGCTCACAAAGGGCATAAAAGGCACAAACCTGTTCCGCACCGTTTTCTTTATGCCTAACCTTATAGGCGGCATTGTGCTCGGTTATATATGGCAGCTTATAATAAACGGTGTTCTTTACAAATACGGGTATTCAATAACGTCAAAAGCCGTTTTCGGGTATTGGGGACTTGTAGTTCTGATGAGTTGGCAAATGATAGGTTATATGATGATAATTTATATTGCCGGTATACAAAATATTTCAACAGCCGTGCTTGAAGCGGCGCGTGTAGACGGCGCAGGACCTATACGGACTCTTTTCAATATTACAATACCGTCGGTTATGCCCTCTATAACAATATGCCTGTTTCTTACAATTACAAACTCGTTTAAACTGTTTGATCAAAATTTAGCACTTACGGCAGGCGCGCCGTCAAAACAAACCCAAATGGTTGCGCTTGATATTTACAATACCTTTTACGGCAGGGTAGGCAGTGAGGGCGTGGGTCAGGCAAAGGCGGTCGTTTTCTTTATTCTGGTTGCGGTAATAGCGTTATTGCAACTTTATATTACCGCAAGCAAAGAGGTAGAAAACTGATGAAAAGACAAAGAATTTTTAACGATGTAATATTTGTGCTGCTGCTTTTTTTAAGTCTGGTATTTTTAATACCCGTTATCACGGTTTTGATAAACTCTTTTAAAGATAAGTTTTCTATAAGCCAAACGCCCTTTATACTGCCCAATAAATCCACCTTTGTCGGATTTGAAAACTATATATCAGGCATCGAGGACACGGGTTTTGTAAGTGCGTTTCTTTGGTCGCTTTTTATCACGGTATTTTCGGTTCTGGTTATTGTGATTTTTACTTCTATGACCGCTTGGTATATTACGCGTGTCAAAAGCCGAACAAGCCGTGTGCTTTATTATTTGTTTGTATTTTCAATGATCGTGCCGTTTCAGATGGTTATGTTTACAATGTCAAAAATCGCGAATGTGCTCAGTCTTGATAACCCGTTCGGGCTGATATTTATATATCTCGGTTTCGGCGCCGGACTCTCGGTATTTATATTTTCGGGATTTGTAAAATCGGTGCCGCTGAGTCTTGAAGAGGCGGCGATTATAGACGGTTGCAACGTGTTACAAACGTTTTGGTCGGTCGTGTTTCCTATACTCAAACCCACAGCAATAACCGTTGCAATTCTTAACACAATGTGGGTCTGGAACGATTATCTGCTGCCTTATCTTGTAATAGGAAGCGACTATAAAACAATACCGATTGCCGTTCAGTATTTAAAAGGCGGATACGGCTCGGTGGATATGGGGGCTATGATGGCCATGCTTGTTCTTGCAATAGTGCCGGTAATAGTTTTTTATCTGAGTTGCCAAAAATATATTATAAAGGGAGTGGCGGCAGGTGCCGTTAAGGGATAAAAACCGTAAAAGGTCAAGCGGCGTGCTGTGCGCAATATCTTCATTGCCGTCTGATTACGGCATAGGCACATTCGGCGAACAGGCATACAAATTTATAGACTTTTTGGCAGAAGGCAAACAGCGATTTTGGCAGATACTGCCTCTTAACCCGTTGGGCGAGGGTAATTCGCCTTATAAATCTATAAGTTGTTTTGCCGGTGAAATACTTTATATAGATATTGATTTTCTAGTCCGTGACGGGCTTTTAAATCAGTCGGATATAGGTGAATACGAATACACCGTAAAAGTTGATTACAATGCGGTAAGACGTTTCAAAATTCCGCTTATTTCAAAAGCGGCTGAAAACCTTGATTCGGGTAACGGCAAATACAGGCGGTTTTTGCGTGAAAACGGATGGTGGCTTAATGATTACGCAATTTTTGCGGCGGCGCTTTCATTTTATAAAACAAAAAAACTGACCGATCTGCCCGACGGCATAAAATACCGTATTCCCGGTGATCTGCAAAACTTTAAAAACAAACACTGCACTGAGATAAATTTTTATAAAACAGTTCAGTATCTTTTTTACAGTCAGTATTTTGCGCTTAAAGATTACGCAAATAAAAAAGGTGTTAAAATTATAGGCGATATTCCGTTTTATGTGTCTGCCGACAGTGCCGATGTTTGGGTGAATCCCGATGACTTTAAAGTCGGGCGTGATTTTACGCCGACGGCGGTTGCAGGTGTGCCGCCCGACATTTTTTCAGAAAAAGGGCAGTTGTGGGGCAACCCTATATACAATCTGCAAAATATGAAAAAAAACGAATACAAATGGTGGTGCAGCCGGCTTGCATTCTGCAAGGATTTGTATGATGTTTTAAGGGTGGACCACTTCAGGGCATTTGCAAATTATTACAGTGTTCCGTACGGCACCGAGAACGCAATAAGCGGAAGCTGGCAAAAAGGATCCGGAGAGGATTTTTGGAATATTGCCGCCGAAAAAATAGGCAGGATAAAAATTATAGCCGAAGACCTGGGCGGTGAGGACGACCCAGATGTAATATCGCTTTTAAAATACACAGATTTTCCTAATATGAAAATTCTTCAGTTTGGGTTTACCGGCGATATGCAAAACGCATTTTTGCCGCAGAATTACGGTTACAACTGCGTGTGTTACACCGGCACCCACGATAATAATACTTCGCTCGGATGGTATGAAAATGCGTCAAAACGGCAAAAGGCGGTTTTTAACGCGATTATTAAGGATAACGAATATTCGGTGCCGCACCGTATGATACGCGCTTTGTCAAAATCACAATCTATGCTTTGCATAATACCCATGCAGGATATTTTGTGTCTTGACGCCGATGCACGTATGAACACTCCGGGAACAAAAAGAGGCAATTGGCAGTGGCAAATGAGTGCAGACGCAATAAACGGCGACATTGCAAACACCCTTAAAAAACTGACCAAAGAGCGCAACTGAAAAAATCTCTTTATTGCAGCAAGGCATTGCAATAAAGAGATTTTTGTATATTAAACATTTTTATTGAATTTGCGGTGTAATCTGTTATAATATGCTTAACAAATATGAAATCGAGGCAATTTTTATGAACAGTTATAAAAAGCAGATAGATTTTCTTGATTGGGAATACGGTATGTTTTTTCATTTCGGTATCCGCACCTTTTATCTCGGACACAGAGATTGGGACGGACAGGATATGGAACCCGATAAGTTCAACCCCACGGAATTGGATTGCGAACAATGGATAAGCACCGCAAAAGCCGCCGGCGCTACATACGCAATACTTACCACAAAGCATCACGACGGTTTTGCGCTGTGGCCTTCAAAATATTCCAATTACAGCGTGGCAAATACCCCGTGGAAAGACGGCAAGGGCGATGTTGTACGTGAATTTGTAAATGCCTGCCGCAAATACGGTTTGAAGGTGGGGCTTTATTATTCGCCTGCACAGTGGGGCAAATATTCAATATCGTTTAAAGACGATAAAAACTATGACGATTATTTCATAAATCAGATAGGCGAGCTGCTTACAGGCTACGGCAAAATCGATTATCTGTGGTTTGACGGTTGCGGCAGCGAGGGTCACGAGTACGATAAAAAACGCATTGTAAAGGCAATAGGCGAAATGCAGCCCGATATACTTACATTCTGCGACCCCGAGTGGACTCCCGGTGTGCGTTGGATAGGCAATGAAGACGGATACGCTTCGCTTAACAATCCGCTTGTGGTATCTTCAACTGATTTTTCTGAACTTGCAACCGAAGAGCAAAAACTGTCGCAGGCAACATTTTTGCCGGCAGAATGCGACTGCAAACTGCGTGACACATGGTTTTGCGACCGCAATGAAGATACAATAAAAAGTGTTGAAGAACTGTTCGGTATGTATGAGATGTCGGTAGGACACGGCTCGAATTTTCTGATAAACATAGGCCCTGACAGCAGGGGCCTTTTGGCGGAAGAGGATGTTAACCGCATATCGGAACTTGGCAAGCGCATAAAAGACAGTTACACCAAACCTGCCGATTTTGCAGAACCGGTAAAGAACGGCGACACATACACTTTGGTTCACAACAAAGCAAACGATCCCGATTGGAAAATACCTGCGGAGGAAAATCTTTCAAACTGCATTGTTATAAAAGAGGATCTGACAAACGGTCAGTCTGTTGAATCGTTCAGTATATACGGCTATCTGCCGGCATATAAACACAAAAAAATACTTCTTTTTGAAGGTAAAACAATAGGGCATAAGGTGATCTGCAAATTCAGTCCGCTGCGTTGTTCTAAGTATGAAATTGCGGTAACGGGTCACAGCGGCGATTACAAAATTAAAGATATAAAAGCATTTTATGTAAAATAAGACCTGTTTAACAATTATGTCAAATTCAGGCAGTAACAATCTTCAAGAAAGTTATAAGGTAACTGTTATGACACAGAAAAAGAAAGAAATTTTACGAACTGTAAAGTTTGTAATGTTTTCGGCAAGCGCCGGCATAATACAGTTGTTGAGTTTTACATTGCTTGACGAACTGTTACATTTAAAATACTGGATTTGTTATCTTACGGCGCTTGTACTTTCGGTAGTGTGGAACTTTACATTTAACCGCAAGTTTACCTTTAAATCGTCAAACAATATACCGGTAGCGATGCTTAAAACATTTGCATACTATGCGGTGTTTACACCGCTTTCGGTTTGGTGGACAGCGTATCTTACGGGCGACCGCGCAAGGCTTAACGAATATCTTGTTCTGGCTTTGACTATGCTTATCAATTTTACTACCGAATATCTGTATCAGCGCTTCTTTGTATTCGGAAAAAGCATTGATACCGCAAAAGGCGAAAATATGCCGTAAAAACGTTTGCCGTTTTATCTGCATTTTTGTTTTAACAAGATATAAATTATTTTAAAAAACTGTTAATTTTGCTGCTGCAAAGTTGACAGTTTTGTTATTTTTGTTGCGGCACAAGTAAAAATATGGTACAATATACTTAAAGAATTACAGAAAGGCAGTAAAAATGAATTATTCAGAAATTACACCTTATATAAAAAAACTTGCGCAAATGTCTGACAGCAATAACGGCATAGTGCCTGAACTGTATATAAAATATGATGTGAAACGCGGCCTGCGTGACTTAAACGGCAAAGGCGTTGTGGCAGGTCTTACAGAGGTATCCTGCATCAAATCAAAAGACGTTGACAAAAACGGCAACGAAATACCGTGTCACGGTCAGTTATATTACCGCGGCATAAATATACGCGATATAGTAAGCGGTTTTTTGGCAGACAACCGCTCAGGTTTTGAAGAAACTATATATCTGTTGCTTTTTTCAAAACTTCCTACCGAGGGTGAACTTGCCGAATTTTGCAACCAGCTGTCGATTTATCGCTCTTTGCCGCAGTCATTTGTGCGTGATATGATTTTAAAAGCGCCCGGCAAGGATATGATGAATATTCTTTCAAGGTGCGTTTTGGCGCTTTATGCTTATGATGAAAATCCCGATGACATATCCACCGATAATGTTTTAAGGCAAAGTTTGCAGCTTATAGCTCAATTTCCTATGTTGGCGGTATACGCATACCACTCCTATCAGCATTATCATCTTAATAACAGTCTGTTTATTCATTATCCTAAAAAAGAACTGAATACCGCAGAAAATCTGCTTTATATGCTGCGTGAGAACGGCGAGTATACCCCGCTTGAGGCAAAACTTCTGGATCTGGCACTTGTGCTTCACGCAGAGCACGGAGGCGGAAACAACTCAACCTTTACAACGCATGTTGTAACATCTTCGGGTACCGATACGTACTCGGCGGTTTCGGCGGCGCTCGGTTCGCTTAAAGGTCCGCGTCACGGCGGTGCAAACATAAAGGTTATGAAAATGTTTGACGATATGAAAGCATCGATAAACACAAGCGATAAGGGTGAAATTGCCGACTACCTTGTAAAATTGCTTGACAAGCAGGCGTTTGACAAGGCAGGTTTGATTTACGGCATGGGTCACGCCGTTTACTCGCTTTCTGACCCGCGAGCCGATATTCTGCGTACCTATGCAAAGCATCTTTCTGAAGAAAAGGGTATGCAGGAAGAATTTAAACTTTATGAAACGGTAGAAAAACTGGCTCCCGAAATTATAGCCGAAAAGCGAAAAATGTATAAGGGCGTAAGCGCAAACGTTGACTTTTATTCGGGTATGGTATATAAGATGCTCGGTTTGCCTTATGAACTTTTTACACCTATATTTGCCGTTGCGCGCATAGCAGGATGGAGTGCTCACAGACTTGAAGAAATTCAAAACTCTGGCAAAATTATACGTCCTGCGTATATAAATGTTAAAGATGAGGCAAAATATATACCTATAAAAGACAGAAAATAACACACGGGGGTTGTCGGCATTGTCGGTTTTCAAACAGATATATGACGTTGTGTGTCAAATACCTAAGGGCAAAGTTTCGACATACGGTGCAGTGGCAAGGCTTGCCGGAAATCCGCATTGGGCGCGCGTTGTAGGATATGCGCTTCATAATAATCCGGCACCGGGTCTGATACCGTGTCACAGGGTTGTAAACCGTGAAGGCAGACCCGCAAAAACATTTGCGTTCGGCGGCGACGAGGTGCAAAGGCAAATGCTTGAAGCCGAGGGCGTGGTGTTTGAACCCGACGGTCATATCAACCTTTCAAAATACGGTTGGGGATAAATATTTAAAATAAAAAATCACAACAGATCTTCTTAAATGCAGGTCTGTTGTGTTTTTTTATTTTACACGGATTTTACATCGGTTTGCTTACGGATTTTACCTGCCGGAATTATAATGTAGGCGTAGTAAAAAAGAACTGCAAAAACATTTAATAAGGAGATATTAAAAATGAAAAAAATCGTAAGTTTGATTATGGCAGCATTGATGATCACTGCGGCACTTACAGGCTGCGGCAGCAACAAAAAAACGGTTGCAACAGACGGCTCTACATCTATGAGCAAGGTAATAGGCGCGCTAAGCGAAACCTTTGAGGGTGATACCGGAATTTCGGTAACATACAATGCAACAGGTTCGGGCGCAGGCATTCAGGCAGTTGAGGAAGGCAGATGCGATATAGGCCTTTCAAGCAGAAATCTTAAAGATGAAGAAAAGGCAAAAGGCCTTGAGCAGACAGTGTTGGCTCTTGACGGAATTGCAATTATAGTAAATCCCGAAAATTCGGTAAAAGGTCTTGATATTGAAACCGTTTCAAAAATTTACACCGGTGAAATCACAAATTGGAGCGAGATCGGAGGCGCCGACGCTGAGATAGTCCTGATAGGACGTGAGGCAGGCAGCGGCACCAGAGACGGATTTGAGTCAATTGTCGGCGTAGAGGATAAATGCAAATATCGTCAGGAACTGACATCTACCGGAGATGTAATTACAACGGTTGCAAGCAACCCTGACGCAATAGGTTATGCTTCGCTGGCTTCTGTTAAAGACAATGTAAAGGCGCTTGATATAGGCGGCGTTACACCGAGCGAAGAAACCGTTAAAAACGGAACATACGTTGTTCAGCGTCCGTTTGTTCTTGTAACAAAAAAAGACACAACTCTCTCAAAAAGCGCTCAGGAGTTTTTCGATTACGTTACTTCCGAAGCGGCAGGCAAAATAATAAGCGGAGCGGGCGCAGTTCCTGTAAAGTAGGATTCGGCTCTCGTCATACTAAGGCGGCTTATGCCGCCGTTTATTGCTTAAAACAAAGAGGTTTTTTATGAAAAAGAACAAGTTATTTGAAGATATTGTTCACGGCATATTTCTTCTGCTGGGGCTGATTACCGTAGGTTGTGTTCTGGTTATCACGGTTTATTTGATAATTTCGGGTATACCGGCGATAAAAGAAATAGGGCTTGTAAAATTTCTTTTCGGAAAAGAATGGGCTTCTACCGCAGCTGAGCCGAAATACGGCATATTACCGTTTTTACTTACAAGCATATACGGAACGGCAGGTGCAATTCTTATAGGTGTGCCGGTTGGATTTTTTACCGCAGTGTTTATTTCAAAGGTTGCAGGCAAAAAAGCGCGCGCCGCAATTGAAACCGCAGTAAATCTGCTTGCAGGCATACCGTCGGTGGTTTACGGTCTTGTGGGTATGTTGGTGCTTGTACCTTCAATAAGAAAAATATTCAATATACCCGACGGCGCAAGTTTGCTTGCTGCAATAATTGTGCTTGCGGTAATGATACTTCCGAGCATAATAAAAGTTTCGGCAACAGCACTTGACGCGGTACCTAAAGAGTATGAGGACGCATCGCTTGCACTTGGCGCAACACCGGTTGAAACGTTTTTTAAAGTTTCGGTACCTGCCGCAAAAAGCGGAATTGCCGCTGCGGTAGTGCTTGGCGTGGGCCGTGCTATAGGTGAGGCTATGGCGGTTATGATGGTTGCCGGCAATGTTGCAAATATGCCGTCGCTTTTTCAGAGCGTTCGCTTTTTGACTACTGCCGTTGCAAGCGAAATGGCATATTCAAGTCCGGGAAGTCTGCAAAGAAACGCACTTTTTTCAATAGCGCTTGTGCTGTTCTTGTTTATTATGCTTATAAACGCCACGCTCAACTTCTTTTTGAAGCGCAATAAGGAGAAATAACGATGAACAAAAAAAGAAAACTGTATATAGGTTTTATGCGCGGCGCGATGTATTTTTGCGCTGCACTTACGGTGGCACTCTTGCTTTTTTTACTTGTTTTTGTTTTAGTCAAAGGCTTGCCTAACATTTCGTGGCGGTTTATTTCAACAAAGCCGAGTTATCTTACCGAAAAAATCGGTATTTTGCCCGATATTCTAAACACGGTATACATTGTTCTTGCAACGCTTGTTATTGTTTTGCCCATAGGCGTGGGCGCGGCAATTTATCTTACCGAATATGCAAAAAACAAAAAATTGGTTGCGGCTATTGAATATGCCGCAGAAACGCTTTCGGGCATACCGTCAATCATTTACGGTCTTGTAGGTATGTTGCTTTTTTCAAACAATTTCGGCACGAGTATTCTTGCCGGTGCGCTGACACTTGTTATTATGAATTTGCCTACGGTAATGCGCACCGCGCAGGAGAGCCTTAAAACCGTACCTCAGAGTTATCGCGAGGGCGCTTTCGGGCTCGGTGCCGGCAAGTGGCGCGTTATTCGCACAGTTGTTTTACCTGGATGTGTAGACGGAATTATTACCGGCTGTATCCTTTCGGTCGGCAGAATTTTGGGTGAGTCGGCAGCTCTGCTTTTTACCGCGGGTTTTGCCCACGTAATAAACGGAATATTTACGGGGCTTACAAGCCCCGGAGCAACACTTACGGTAGCGCTTTATGTTTACGCAAAAGAGGAGGGCGAGTTTGAGGTCGCCTTTGCAATTGCCGCTATACTTATGATACTCACATTTTTAATAAATCTTTCGGCCGCGCTTGTGGGCAAATACTTTGCAAAGAGGAGAAACGTATGAGCAAAATTATAACATCGCAAAATCTTAACCTTTGGTACGGTGAAACACACGCTTTGAGGGATATAAACATAGAAGTACCCGAAAAAAGCATAACAGCCCTCATAGGCCCTTCAGGCTGCGGAAAATCGACCTTTTTAAAAACCCTTAACCGTATGAACGATTTGATACAGGGCGTAAAAATTACGGGCAACGTTTGCTATAACGGAAAAAACATTTTTGATAAAGACGTTGACGTAAATGAGCTCAGGCGGGATGTAGGTATGGTATTTCAAAAACCTAATCCGTTTCCTATGAGTATTTATGATAACGTTGCTTACGGTCCGCGTACACACGGTGTTACCGGCAAAGTAAAACTTGATGAGATTGTAGAAGAATCCCTGCGCGGTGCGGCAATATGGGATGAGGTAAAAGACAGGCTTAAAAAGAACGCTTTAGGGCTTTCGGGCGGTCAGCAGCAAAGGCTTTGCATAGCAAGGGCGCTTGCCGTTGAACCTAAGGTTTTGCTTATGGATGAACCCACTTCGGCACTTGACCCGATATCGACATCACGTATAGAAGAATTGACTTTACAACTAAAAAACAAGTATGATATAATAATAGTAACTCATAATATGCAGCAGGCCGTTCGTATTTCTGATAACACGGCGTTCTTCCTTTTGGGTGAGTTGATTGAATACGGCGAGACCGAAAAACTGTTTTCAAATCCGCAGGATAAGCGCACTGAAAATTACATTACGGGAAGGTTTGGTTAATATTATGAGAAGCAGATTTGACGAGCAGCTTGATATGCTCAATAACAAAATGATAAAAATGGGAGCGGAATGCGAAAGCATTATTGCGCTTTCGGTAAAAGCACTGCTCGACGGCAATACAAAGGCCGCCGCAAAAGCTAAAGAAAACGGCAGTAAAATTGACCAGATGGAACGTGAAATAGAGTCTGTTTGCCTTAAGCTGCTTTTACAGCAACAGCCTGTTGCGAAAGATCTTCGCGTTATTTCGGCGGCGCTGAAAATGATAACCGATATGGAGCGAATAGGCGATCAGGCAGAGGATATTGCCGAGATAATAACCTTTTTGAACGGCAGAACAGGCGATGAGTGCCACGATATACGCCTTATGGCAGAGGCCACGATTAAAATGGTTACCGACAGTATAGACGCCTATGTAAAAAGAGATCTGCAGCTTGCAAAATACGTGTCTGATTATGACAACGTTGTTGATGAGGCATTTGTCCGTGTTAAGCAAACGCTTATTAAAATGATAACCGATAACGCTGCCGACGGCGAGTATGCAATTGACCTGCTTATGATAGCAAAGTATTTTGAGCGTATAGGTGACCATGCCGTAAATATAGCAGAGTGGGTTGAATTTTCGGTTACGGGTATTCATAAGGGAGGATAAATATGATTTGGTGCGTTGATGATGACAGTACAATTCGGGATATTGAGGTATATACGCTTATTCAGACCGGATTTGAGGCAAAAGGTTTTGCCGACGGCATTTCTATGCTTGCCGCTTTAAAAAAAGAAAAGCCGGATCTTATTATACTTGACATTATGCTGCCTGAAAAAGACGGTATTGAAATACTTAAAGAAATCAGAAACGCGCCTGATACCAAAAAAATACCTGTTATTATGGCGACAGCCAAAGGAACCGAAATGGATAAAATTCAGGGACTTGATACAGGTGCCGACGATTATCTTGTAAAACCGTTCGGCGTTATGGAAATGGTTTCGCACGTAAAAGCGGTGCTTCGCCGCTGTATGCCCGAAAAAAACAGCAATATATATACAGCCGGAAAAACCGTGCTTAATGAAAAGGAGCATACCGTCACCGTTAACGGCGAAAAAGTATCGCTTACATTTAAAGAATTTGAAATTTTAAAATTGTTTATAAAAAACCAAGGTACCGTTTTTTCGCGAGACCGACTTTTATCCGAAATTTGGGGCGTGGACTATCTCGGTGAATCAAGAACCGTTGATATGCACATTAAAACTCTGCGTCAAAAATTAGGTTCCGATGGTCCGCACATTGAAACGGTAATAGGAGTCGGCTACCGAATGGAGGGCAAATAATGAGCAAAAAAATTTTTCGCTCAATCATAGCGGTCGCAATGATCGTGCTGATTACAAGTCTTGTTATTTCAAGCACATTTTTATACGACTTTTTTAATAAGTCGCAAATAACACAGTTAAAGGATGAACTTTCGCTTGCAGCCGATAACGTAAATAAATTGGGTGCAGAGTATTTTGACGGCTTTAAGTCGTCTGTTTTCAGATACACTTTGGTGGCATCTGACGGTTCCGTTATTTATGATTCGCAGGCAGAGCCGGATAAAATGGAAAATCATTTAAAAAGAAAAGAGATTGCCGAAGCGGTTAAAACCGGCAAAGGCAGCAGTGCAAGATATTCTTCAACTCTTACCGAACGCACTTTTTATGAAGCTGTGAGGCTTGAAAACGGTAATATACTGCGCATATCTGCCTCTCAAATTACAATAGGCGCTCTGCTGCTTGGGTTATCACCCGCAATAGCGGCGGTTATAATAGCGTCTGTTATTATCGCAATTGTTTTATCCGAAAAAATGGCTAAAAGCATTGTAAAACCTTTAAACGAACTTGACCTTGATAATCCGAGCGATAATAACACTTATGAGGAACTGGCTCCGATACTTGAAAAACTTAATAAACAACACGGCCATATCACATCTCAGATGCAGGAGTTAAAAAAGCGTTCTGATGAGTTCCGTCAGATTACCGCCTCTATGAGCGAGGGACTTGTGTTGCTTGACGAAAACGGAAAAGTTTTAAGCATCAACAATGCCGCGGAAGATCTTTTTAACACAAGCGAAAATGCAGTGGGACTTGACTTTTTGGTGCTTGACCGAAATGTTGCTATGAGCAAAGCGATAGAAAAGGCACTCAAAGAAAAGCACAGCGAACTTTGTGAACGGCATAACGACAGAGAGTACAAATTTATTATAAACCGCACCGAGTCCGACGGCAAAGTGATAGGCATCGTTATTATTTGTATTGATGTTACAGATGAGATGTTTGCAGAGCAAAAACGCAAAGAATTTACCGCCA
The DNA here is from genome assembly GCA_934445015.1 of uncultured Eubacteriales bacterium. Classification (GTDB taxonomy): domain Bacteria; phylum Bacillota; class Clostridia; order Oscillospirales; family Acutalibacteraceae; genus UBA737. Next base: position 42,530 of record CAKSDJ010000006.1, read on the forward strand.
ATGTTTCTCATGAATTGAAAACGCCGTTACAGTCGATCATAGGCAGTGCGGAACTTTTGGAAAACGGTCTTGTAAAACCTGAGGATACTCAAAAATTTGTAGGCAACATAAAAAAAGAGGCTGCAAGGCTTGTAACTCTTATAAACGATATTATACGCCTTTCTCAACTTGATGAAGAATCCGAACCTGCAACAGAAACTGTTGACGTTTTTGAGGTTGCAAAAGAGGTAGGCGATGTGCTTGCCGATTCTGCGGCAAAAAAATTTACAGACCTGCAAATTGACGGCGAACCGTGCATAATGAACGGCAACTGCAGATATATTTATGAAATAATCTATAACCTTTGCGATAACGCTATACGCTATAACCGTGAAGGCGGAAATGTTTGGGTCTCGGTCAAAAATAATGACGGTCATATTGAACTTTCGGTCCGTGATAACGGAATAGGCATACCTAAGGAACATCAGTCACGTATTTTTGAGCGTTTTTACAGGGTAGATAAAAGCCATTCAAAAGAGACCGGCGGCACGGGTCTGGGGCTTTCTATTGTAAAGCACGCGGTTGAGTTTCACGGCGGTACAATCAGACTTGAAAGCACCGTAGGCAAGGGCACAACCGTAACGGTGATATTTTAATAAGATATATAAAAATGTGTAATTCCGATAAATTCGGAATTACACATTTTTTTGTAAAGCAACTATTTAAAAAGCAAAAGTTTATTCTGTTTTTTTCTTTCTTAAAATTGCAATCGCTAACGCCTCGATACCTGCGGCAAACAACGGGAACAAAAACAACAAATCATTTGATGCGCCTGTTTTAGGCGATTGAGCGGTATTGTCGGTACCGCCGGCAGGTTTAGCAGACGTTTTGTCGCCGCCTTGCGCCGCTTTGATTTCAAACTCAGTGCTGCACTCACCGTCATTGTAAACAATTGTCAAAGTGTGCTTGCCGATTGAGAGAGTGTTTAGGTAATCTTTTTTCAGCGTGATGACCGTAGAGCCGGATACGGCAGTGTACTTATCCGCTTCAATGAGCGTGCCATCAACTTTAACACCGGTGAATTTTGAGAAGTCTCCGTTTGCAACAAACTTCAGCGTACCGTCGCTGTTTTGCGCCCAAGCGCCGTTTGGACTCTCGGTAATTTTATAATCAGGCGCCTGACCGGATGCCTGCGGCGTCATGGTAAGGTCGGTGTAAGCCCAAAAAGTGTACATTCTTCCGCTTGAATCGTAGTCGGGATCCACATTAACGAGCTTATAACTATAAAGCGTACCGTTAATTTTTATCTTGGTATCAGCAGTAAAATGATAGCCGTCTTTTGCCTTGAAATACAAAATATACTGATAGGTTTCGCCGCTTTCAAAAACCGTGATATGCTTTTCATAGGCATCATCAAAGAATTCGGCGGAGTTTACACCGGCTCCGTCCTTGGTCTCCCAGCATTCAAACTGGTAGATATATGGGGCGTTTTCGGGAGTCTTTCCGGTAAAGGTGGGCTTATCACCGTCTTTAAAATTGATGGTAGCACCCTGAATTTCTACCACGTCGATTTTTTGCCACGACTTTACCGGGGTCGGCGTCATGGTCAAAACATTGCTGAACCAAATAGTTTCGCCGCTATCATCTACATTTATCTGATCGGGCGTCAGAGTAATCTCCGTGCCGTTGATATAAAGCTTTGTATTTTTATCAAAGCGGTAGCCCTCTTCAAGCCCTAAATCGGAAATCTTGAAATATACGCCGTAGGTATAGCTCTTGCCGTCTTCAAAAGCCGTGATGAGCTTGCCGTTGTAGCGCATGTTCCAGAATTTGCTGGAGGTAATGCCGTAACCGCTGCCGTCGTCGGCGTCCCAACGCTGATGATCGGTGTCAACGAAGGGGTCAACAACGCCGGTGCTGAAACGCGGCTTATCTCCGGCATCAAAATCGATGACCGCATCCAAGCGGATTGATTCAACGACCTGACCTGGGCGCGTCTCTGTTCCGTAGGTGATAAGGCAGGTCTTGCCGTCATCCAACACATTGACCCATGAGCCGAAGGGCAGCACCTGCCCATTCAATGTTACATTATTGTTGCTTAAATTGTTGTCAAAGGTATAGCCGTCTTTTGCCCGAAGTCTTACGGAATATTGATATCTTCCACCCTTTTCAAAGGTATTGAACCGAGCATCGCCGTCCGAATAGCGGCTATCGTCGGAATACCAGTAAGCAACAGTGGTTATCGTGTCGTTGGCAACCTTTACCCGTTTTCCCCAGGATTCATAGAGAATATCGTATTTGTCCTGCTCGGAGCCTGCTCGTATTGCTGTGGGCTGTGCGGCATCGCCGGGCTGATAGTTGAGCTTGATATTTTCGATATCGACAGAGGTGATAGCATCGGTCTGTTTGGTGGGCGTAATCGTTTTAATGGACGGGATATACATGGAACCGCCGACAAAAGGTGCCGATACTCTTTGGCCGTTTACTGTAACTACGGTTTCGCTACTGAATGAGTACCCGTCTTTCGGCTTCAGCATAATGGAATATACATATTTTTTGCCGTTTTCAAATTTCGTAATGGTCGGCAGAGAACCGTGCGAACCGTTATCGGAATACCATGCGGCAACGGGTTGGTTGTTTTCAAATTGCTGCCAGCACTCGTAGGCTATTTCATATTTATCTGTATCAGCCTCTGCGACCAGTGCGGTTGCCTGCGGTGTATCACCCGGCTGATAGTTGAATTTCGCATTTTCAATCGTTGCCGCTGTGATAGAGGTAGGGGTTGCAGTGGGCGTCCAATGTGCTTTCAGGGTAATATTAGCGGCGACATTTGAATCAAAGGTATACTGCATATCTCCAAGATACCACCCTACAAAATCATATCCGTTCTTTTTAGGGTCGGTGGGCCTAACAGCCGGAGCATTCCGCAGCTTCTGCTCGAACACGGCGCTGCCGCCGTCAGAATCAAAGGTCACAGTAAATTCATCAAAGGAATAAGGGAATGCGCCGCAGTCCTCAAAAGTTCCACCGGTCAAGGTGACCACGGCCTTATCGTTGCTGCCGTACACCGCCATACCAAGTCCGCCCAGGTCTACCTTGCAGCTTTTTATCGTGCCGTCGGTCATGGTGAAATGACCGTCTCGATAAATATTTACCGCTCCGCCGTTGGTGCCGGCAGAGCAATTCTGAATAACACCGCCGTTTAACTCAAAGGCACCGCTCTGCTTAATAAATACCGCGCCGCCGTCATCGTCGGCTCTGCAACCGCCGATGGTGCCGCCGTTCATAATGAAAGTACAGCCACTGCCAATGTCCACCGCGCCGGCATCATCGCCGGCTTTGCAGTCCATAATTGCACCGCCGTTCATAATGAACTTACCATATTTAATCGGCGTTTCCGTTACACCGGTGTTGGAAACATCCACCGCTCCGCCGTCACCGTCGGTCTTGCAGTTCACGATACTGCCGCTATCCAGGGTCAGCGTACCGCCATTGACATTAAATCCGCAGTTTTTGTTCTGCCCGTCGATCTTGCCGCCGGTGCCGCTGTCCTTTACCGTCAGGTTTCCGCTGCTGTGTACCCAAATGATATCCTCATTTGTAGAACTACAGTTTAGGGTATATCCATTAAGATCAAGAGTTACAGTGCGCTCCACATCGAGTTCCTCAGTGATTTCAATGTTTCCGCCTAACTTGATTTCCGAACAGTCCGCATTTTCAAGTGCCGCTTTCAGTTCCGCCTCATTGCTGACCGTTGAATTTGCCGCAAAAGCCGTGAAAGGCACAAGCGACAGCAGCATACACAGCGCGAGCAGTGCTGTCAGCAGTTTTGTTTTTAGGGTTATTTTTTGCATGATTTGCTCCTTTCTGCAGCCATAGCCGCATATAAAATAGCGATGTTGTGGTTTTAGTAATCCAACTCATCGTAACTAAACTTAAAATCAGTAATCTTAGGACTGCTCCATGTGGTAAAGTCAATCTCCTCAGACGGTATTGTCAGAGTATAAAAAGAAGCGTTGCCGTTTACTATAAGCCACTCCGTATCAAAGTTCTTGGCAAATAACTGTCTGTCGCCGTCAGCGACCTTAAGATCAACGTTTGTAAGTCCGACATCTTTGTTTGTGCCGTTGGATATATAAAGTGTTACCTGAACGTTGTTGTTTATGTCCATATACATTTCAGTAACCTTACACATCACGGCGTCGTCATAGAATATCATTGTATTTATAAGGTCAAACGGGATAAAGAATTTTGCCCAGGCGTAGCCCTGCTCCTTTGCCTCAAGGCCGTAAGGAGAAAATCCCGCATTATCGTAGTCCGATTGCAGCCGTGAACGCACATCATCGTTCCATTCAATCTTCCAGCCGTCGTTTCCGCGAGTCATAATTGCAGACAGATAGACCGATTTTTCATTTTCAGCCGGATAATTCGCAGGTATCTGATAATACAGCGCCGTAAACCATACGCTGTCGCTGTTTTGTGCCGCTATGGCTATAAGGCTTTTTTCGTATTTTTTAAAGGTGTCATACGAAGTATTATAGTATTGATCGATGACCGAGCTTTCGGTGTTGCGGAACAGTTTTCCAAAATTATTTTTGTCTTTTCCGGCGTACTCTATGAGTTTATCGGTTAACTGTTTTGCCGCATCTTTAATATCGGTATCTCCGCTGACGATCACATCGCCGCTGTCAGGCTTTGTCGTTTTGTTATCAGACGCAGCATCGGCATTGGATTTTGTATCGGACTTTGAATTATCGTCTTTGTCTATACTGTCGGTTTGCGAAATATTGTTTTTTGGGTTGCTGCCGTCTATTACGCCGTAAAGAGTCGGTACACCAAGGTTTGCAAGAATGCAGATAACCAACCCACAGGATATAAGACCGCTTGCAAATGCGGCAAGTCCCTTGCCGTTTCTTTCAGGATTTTTGCCCTTTGTCATGGCGTTTTTAATGCTGAGCAGCATTGACTTTTCGCCGAATACCGCCGATACAAACAACAGTACCGCAAGTGCAAGCACAAAGGCGTATGGCAAAAGCAGTGAAATTACTATTGCGGCAATAAAGAACCACAGCGCAGGCGGTTTTAACCTTACCATATTGCCGAGTACAGCTTTAAGCCGTTTTCCTATTCCTCCGCGCCTGATTTCGGTAATCAGATTGTTTACAGCAGTTATGAGAAAATAGAAAAACAGTGCGGCAAATATCTGATTTAAAGTGTTATTTTGTGAAAACAGGGTACTTGCAAAAAACGCTGTAATAATTGCCGAGGCAAGCGACATCACCAATTTCACAATTAAGGACGGAATAAACTTTTTGCCTTCATAAGAGCGAAGCATTCCGTAAAGTGCGTTTGTGAGGATCTCTTTTATCTTTTTCATAGTATTTCACCTCACAGTACTGCTTTCAGCACGGCAACAATGACCGCCGCACAGATATTGACAAGCAACGCGATACCGATACCGCGAATAACTCTTTTTGTCGACGGTTTATCAGGCTGTTCCTGTTCTTTTTCATCTTCCGGCAGTTCAAAGCCTGTTTCACCGGTCAGCATCTTTGCTATGTGCTCTTTGTTTTTCTCGGTCTTTGCAAAGGAATGAATGTACACACTTTCTTTTTCCTCTGTCTTGTCAAACAGACTGCCGAAAAATGCGTAACCCTCTTCGGCGTTTGTTACCGTAACGCTGCGTTTGCATTTGCTGTCACGGTACTGCGCGCTGAGCACGCCGCTTTCCAGTGCTGAATTCATCGCCGCAATAAGATACTGCTTTGCGATTTCATAGGAAACAGGACCCACAACGGTCAATTCTCCGTGCTTGGCGTTCATCATCAGCCATGCACCGTCAAACGGGATAAAATATACATCCGAGCTGCCGCTTTCTTCTTTAAGCTCTGCGTGCAGGCATTTTTCGGACGCAAATAACGCTTTTATAAAAGCGCTTATTTCCTTTGCGGGTTTTAATTCATCGTCTGCTAAACCTAATTCTTTGAGGATTTTGTCGGTCTCGCTCAAAATATCGGTGGGTAAGCCTTTTATAAGCGCTTCGGTATCAGGAGCGATCTCGTTCATCGGCGATATATTGCTGTATTCAAAACCGCCCATCTCGCCGAGCCGTTTTATCATAAGATAGTTCAGTGTAAATTTCATTTTGCTCCCCCTTTACCGATATAAAACCGCAAAATCAGATTACGGTAATTTTCAAGCTGTTTTTCAGCAAAGGCATTGCCTTTTATCAGCGTATCTTCGGCTGTATCTCCAAAGCCCATCAGGAACTCGCCTATACCCATACCTTCTTCGCCGAATACTGCGTTGTAGAGGTCGCCGTTGTTCTTTGCAAGCAGAATATCTTCGGCGTCTACAAGGTTTTTGATATTATCGCCGTAAGCACCGCTCATCATTTTATCTGCAAGCTCGCCGTAACTCATTGCCTTACCGCCGAAAACGGTATCCATAACGCCCTCGGCACGGGTGTCGGACGAAGCGGTGTGCGCAAGGTCAAGGAAGTAATCAAATAGATTTTCGGCGTTGTTGCCGGCGTTTACCATATCCGCTGCCGCGCTTCCTTTGAATATCTCCGAGGTCGCTATATCCCATATTGCAAGGTTGGGGTCCGCCTTTGTTGCCTTGCCTATAATCTGCCCTGCACCAAAAGAACCGGCACCTCTTACAAGCGCTTCTCTTAAGTTTCCGGTTTCTCCATATACATCGGCGGCCTTCTGCAACGCCTTTGAAACACCAACACCGGCATCAAAAAGTTCGCCGTATTTGCCGAATTTGTCAAAGAATTGCAGACTCGACAGTTTATCCAAATCATCAAGTATACTTCTGTTTTTATCTGCCGCCTTAAGCATTTTGTTGTAATCAACGGTGATAAGTCCCCAGCACGTTTTGAATTTCAGCGAATCGGAATCGGGCATCCGATCATATTTACCGCCCGAAAATCCGAGGGTCGATAACAGAAACAACAGCAGCAAAAATGCCGTGCCGCCCATACTGAGTAAAGTTTTAAGCCAGTTAATGGGATCCTTAATAAGATCTTCAAATCTCACGCCGTCGTATTCACCGAGTCTGCCGTGTGTGGAGTCGTCCACATCCTTGTCGGTAGAAGCAAGGCTTCCTTTATAGTCGCCGCTGCTTTTAAGATTCCAGTGTGAGGTGTAAGTTTTTACTTCGCCACTCATCATAGCAACGGTGTCGCCATAGGACTTGAAGTACGGTTTACCGTTATCATCAAGGGCAGGGGTCAGCGCGTCGTTTTTATTTATCAGAGTATCAAGCAGTTTATACGTTGTGCTGCCTTTCTTGGCATAAAGGGTCAGACCGAGTATTTTATCGTTGTCGGAAAGGTCGCTTAAATACTGAAAATCCTCCCAACTCTGATCTGTCATACCAATATCGTAGTTGCCGAGTACCGTATCGTACCAGCCGAATGCGGTAAAATCGATAAACGTCATATTGTCGGGCAGCTTAATGTCACGGAGCGATATACAACCCTCAAACGCGCCCATTGCTATCCAGTCAAGTTTTGGCATTTCGGGTATGCTTTTAAGTGACACATCGTTCTGGAAAGCGTACTTTTCTATGTATTCAAGGTTCTTACAGCCCGAAATCTCTTCAAGGTTCACAGAGCTTAATCGCCTTATACAGGTGACATTGTCGTTGATATATACCTTTTTGAGGTTGTGATCCTCAATATCTACGCCTATAACCTTTACCGTACCGTACAGCGGAATAGTGACAGTTTCCGGAACGGCAATCTCGGTTTTCTGCCCAACATAAGAAACATATCCGCAAATCTCGCCGGTTTTATATTCAGCCATCAAGTCGGTTACAACCCATTCGCCGAGCATGGAATAATCATAGCCGTACCAGTGGGACGAATAATTGATACGCGGACCTGCCAGCTGACCCTCCTGCTGGCGTTTCATGTAGTAGATACGGGTCATATCCTTTACCGTATCCCATGCAGGGTCATTGGCACTTGCAGGCTTGTTTATCATTTCAGATATACCGGTATAGAAAAATTGATAAAACGCAAAAGCGCCGGGCATATCCCAGTGGGCAGTGGGATTATTTTCATCAGGCTTATTACCGGAAACGGTCGTCAGTGCCTTTCCGGAAGTTCCGACAAGGCACCCATTTTCGTCAACCTGAAACAGATCCGGCTGTTCTGTAATTGTTGAAGTACCAACTGTATAATTTCTTTGTGGCGCATTATCCAAATCATCCTTCGGCGGATAGTAGTAGCCGTAGGACGCCATTCCGGCAACTGTATTGTTGGAAACAAACTCCATATAGTCTTCAAGGGTATCTCCCATAGACGAGCCGTCGTCATATACTTCGCCATCACCGTCCCATTTGACGCCACCCTTCCATGTGGAGTAGCAGGTAGGACAATAGTATGCAGATACATAGCGGAGTTTGTTTCCGACCTTTTCGATAATGCCCGGTACGGTATAACGTCCGTCGTCCTCAACTTCTACATAGTATTCAATCATTTTGTCACCATGTCCGGAGCAGCGATAGTTGAGTCCCGGCACCTGGGCGGCATAGCTGTCGCAGAGACAATAATAATCTTCGGTGAGCACTGTTTGACCGCTCTCTCGCGCCGACGCCGTCAGCGGCAAAAGTGACATTAGCGTAATTGCCGAAAGTGCAACTGACAACAGCCGTGCAATTGGTTTTAAATGTTTTTTACTTTTCATAAACACCTCTCCTGAAGTATATTATAACAGTTGCGGCTGTATACACTAAAAGGGTTAATCCACCCTTTCAATATGTCCGCAGAAATTTTCCCGATTTTATGCGGTTAAAAATGGTTTTTCGCTACTTTCACTTATATAAGAATTATATCATAATCCTTGTATGGAATTCAGCGCAATTTCCGAAAAGTCAATTGACTTTTCGGAAAATTATTTTTGAAAAATACTTTAATTTATTATGTGAGTGATGTATAATAATTTTAAATCAAAAAACACGGAGTGTAGTTATGAAATTCAGCGAAAAATTAAATGAATACATTGAAAAACTTTCATGTACGGCAAAGGAACTTTGCGCTTTATCGGGCATTTCTCCTACATCTTTCAGCCGTTACAGAAGCGGCGAACGTGTGCCGCAAATAAAAACAGAAGCTTTTGAAACTTTATGTGCCGCTATTGCCGCGCTTGCCGAACAAAAGGGATTTTCGGATTTTACGGTTGATTATGTAAAAGAATCGTTTATTGCGGTTGAAGATTTTGTTTCAATTGATAAAGAGCTTTTGCGCCGCAATTTTAACACACTTATAGGTGCGCTGAATATAAATATATCGCGTTTGTGCCAACACACAAATTATGATGCTTCTACAATATTTCGTATTCGAAACGGAACAAGAAAACCCGGCAATTCAGAGCAGTTTGCAGACGCTGTGGCAGCGTTTGCCGCAAGAGAAATGCGCACACCTTCGGAAATTGCCGCCGTTGCCGAATTGATAGGCTGCGAAACCGATAAAATATATGATATATCGGTGCGGCACGCTATGATCAAAAACTGGCTGCTTGAACAGCAGGCACAAACCGGCGGAAACGACAGCGTTTCAAAATTTTTGAGCAAACTTGATGAGTTTGATCTTAACGAATATATTAAAGTTATCCGTTTTAACGAGTTAAAAGTACCGTCGGTGCCGTTTCAGATTCCTTCTTCCAAGACCTATTTCGGAATAAATGATATGATGGAAAGCGAGTTGGATTTTTTAAAAGCGACCGTGCTTTCAAAGTCTATGGCGCCTGTGACTATGTACAGCGATATGCCGCTTAAAGAGATGGCAAAAGACCCCGAGTTCCCCAAAAAGTGGATGTTCGGTATGGCAATGATGCTTAAAAAGGGGTTGCACCTTAATCAGATACATAACATTGACCGCTCTTTTGATGAAATGATGCTGGGACTTGAAAGCTGGATTCCGATGTATATGACCGGGCAGATATCGCCCTATTATTTTAAAAACGTGCAGAACAATGTTTTTCTGCACTTTTTAAAAGTATCGGGTGCCGCGGCGCTTTCGGGCGAGGCGGTTGCAGGTTATCACGCAGACGGTAAATATTATTTGACAAAATCAAAACGCGAGATAGAGTATTATCAAAAGCGGGCTGATGAAATGCTTGCCAATGCGTATCCGCTCATGGAGATCTACCGCAGCGAGCGTGAAAACGAATTCAAGACATTTTTGCTTGCCGACGCGTCAAAGTCGGGTAACCGCCGCAG
>CAKSDJ010000007.1 GCA_934445015.1 uncultured Eubacteriales bacterium
GATTATGATTGGTATCTACATGAATTTTGATATAGGTGAACAATTCCGGCGCATACTGAACCTCATCAATAATAATCGGCGGTTTATGAAGCTGCAAAAACATTTTCGGATCGTTTTTTGCCATTTCTCTGACGGTTAAATCATCAAGCGAAATATATTCCCGCCCGATGTTTTCCTTTTCGGCAAGATTTTTTAGCATCGTGGTTTTGCCGGACTGACGCGGACCGGTAAGCAAAATTGCCGACCAGGTTTTTGACAGTTCGGTGATACGCTGTTCCATATGTCGGTTGATATAGGCCATAATACACCTCGGCTGAGTATAATTTTCTTCATGATTATTATACTTTATAACACCCGCAAAGTCAATGAAAATCTCGGCTAAAATAAGAAACTATCATATTTTTGCCGAGATTTTGCTGTTACACTTCTTGTTTTTATAAATAAGGATTAAGATGCAAAAATATACTTTCAAAATGCCTTTAAAGAATTAATCTTGAATCTCATTTATAAACACTTATTTCTCATATCTTATCCACCAACCATGGCCATCACGATAACTATGCTTTTTCATAAAATCCTTAAGAATATTATTTTTATCAAAAGAGTTTTCTCCGCACTTGTTTTTTCTTTCTAAAGAAACAATTGCATCCTCAAAACAATTTAAAAGTTCGCCCCATGAATCCGTTATATCACATGCCTTTTTATATTCATCTGTAGACTCGTCATAATCATATTCATTGTCCTCAACCCACCAAAATTTGTTGTGTACAACAGCATATGCGTCAGCCAGCTCTTGTGTAGTCGTATAACTACTTAAAATCGTTTCCATTTCTGCGACAGTGCGGTTAGAAAGCGGATCGCTTATCATTACTTCAAGTTCTTGAACAAACCTGTAAGCAACCTTTAATGTTTCTTTGTTTTGCGGTTCGTCATCAAATGCTTTCATAGTATTGTAACCTCCGTTAAAGCTGACAAATATATGTTATCCAGTACTCAATACCACATAATCAGTCGTTCGGTAGTAATTTCGCTGTTAAGGATTTTATCAAAATTTTCGTAAATGAACCACCTTGCGTGCGACACATGGATCGTACAGTATTCGTAACCTTCGGGCAATGTATATTCTACCATTTTACCATCCGGACTAACGATAACTTTACCCGGAACTGTGGAGCTTTCAGGATATATGTCCGCCTCGATGTTCCCGTTTTCATACTTAAAATTTTTCACCCGTACCATAATAATTCCTCCGTTTGTTTTTAACCGATTTTTTACAATGAAAAAGTATCAAATGCACATTCATCGATTGTATGCGTTAGTTCTGCCCACCGTGCCGATAACAGCTTTGCATAATCAAGATAAAACAAGCCGTAGCTACCTAAGGCATATCCGTCATTTACCTCAATCATCAATGTTTTTCCGTTGTCTGTCAAGCCGAAATCGATTGCATACGCTTTTGGACCTAAACCGAATTCGAATACCGCTCTTTCGATTACGGCAGAATCATAATGCAATCTCCAATCACCTTTATATGGTCTGACATCTAAAATTTTGCCATACCTGACAAAGCATCTCCATTCAGCTTTAAAATCAACTATTTCCGAGCAGAATACATCGGGATCCTCACCAAATGTTCCACAACCGATTAAATCTTTTGGAGACTTAACAACAGTGCCTGTGAATTTCTTATCTTCAACCGGTTTTATAAACACAGGCCATCTTTCCGGAACATTAGCTATTTGACTGAGTTTCGCTTTCCAAATTTTTCTGCCCAAAAAGTTTTTTAATTCTTCGGGATAATCAATTTCAGGAGTTGTAATTCCGAAATCGCACAATCTCTGCCGTACATTATCAACATATCCGACGACAACGTCCTCTTTTTTACTTTCCGAAAGTTGGTTTTGTTCATAAAACATTACCGTTTCAAATCCCATTTCTTTAAAGCCCTGATATGCACTGAAAAAATTACAATTATGTGGAATATAATCTTTGTCTGATTGAATGTACACTTTCATTGACAATCCCCCTGTTGCCAGTTTTTATTAAAATGCTTTTATAATTAGAGTATATCACATTTACTGTCCCATAAAAAGGACTTTGTTGTTCTGCTTTTTATTTAAAATTGGCTTTTCCTGTTATCCGGATACTTAAAGCGTCAGATTTGAAATTAAAAAATGCAAATCAACCAACAACAAAAAAACAGCACGGCAAGAAACCGTGCTGGAACTCTTTATTTATGCGGTTTTGTGGCGGTTATGCTACCAGCCACACAAACCGTTCCGTTTTGTTACTGCCGTATGTACCGTGCTTTTGCTTATTTTGAAAACCTTGGCAGTTGCGCGCACCGTAGCGCCGGTATCGATAATATACTCACCTAATACCACTGCCCTGTCGTCAAAAAAATCTTTCATATTTTTCCACTCCCTAAAAGGATTTAATAAATTCTATGAAAATAAGTGAAAAAATATGCCACGGCTGCAGGTTGTTTAATACCGAAAACGGTTTACCGCCTGCCCTTTTGCTTGGTATTTTAAGTCTTATGCGTTGTTTATCATATTTATATTATATTGAGAAGTTTCAGAAGATTAGGTATTTCACCTTCAAAATTTACGCCGTAACGTATATCGGGGTTTTCCCTGTATGTGCGTTCAATGCAACCGGCGGTATATTTTGCCGCAACAGCAACTGATTCAGAAAGCGGTTTGCCGCTTACTATGCCGCAGGTAAGCGCGCTTGCAAACACATCACCCGTGCCGTGGTATGCAGCATTTACACGCGGAGTAAACACATACTCGATTTTTTTGCCGTCGGCACACGCAACGCCTATTTCGTTATCATTAAAGGACACACCGGTCAATACGATTTTTGCGTCTGTTATTTTGGAAAGTCCGATGATAAGAGCGTTTATATATGCTTCGCTGTGAGGTGTCTCAGCATACGGAATACCAGTCAAAAAAGCCGCCTCGGTAATATTCGGTGTGATTATGTCGGCCTTTTGGCAAAGTTTTATCATCTTTTGAGGAAAATCTTTTGAAAAACCGCCGTATAATCTGCCGTGATCCGCCATAACGGGATCCACGATAAGCATCGTGTTTTTGTTTTTAACGGTATCAAAAAGTCTGCATACTATATCGACCTGTTCAACCGAGCCGAGATACCCCGTATAAACCGCATCAAAAGTTATTGATTCGCTTTTCCAATGGTTTGCTATCGGCAATATATCATCGGTAAGGTCGCGAAAAGTGTAACCTTTAAAATCGCCCGTGTGTGTAGAAAGCACCGCAGTAGGTATACACGCGCATTCAATGCCCGCAGCAGAAATTATAGGCAAAGCCACCGTAAGCGAGCATTTTCCGAAACAGGAAATATCGTGTACGGCAACAACTCTTTTTTGCATAAATAATACCCCCACTTGAAAATATACGGATTAAAGTATATACTATGTATGATAATATTCAAATAATCAAAATAGGAGTTTTTTATAATATCAGATGAAATATTTTATCGACAGCCGCACAGGCAAACCGGCATACTTGCAACTTTATGAACAGATAAAAAAGGATATAACCGACGGCGTATATGTTTTCGGTGCAAAATTGCCGTCAAAGAGATTTTTGTCAGAAGAGCTAAACATAAGCGTTATAACTGCGGAACATTCTTACTCACTGCTTGCAGATGAGGGATACATAACTGCGCGCGAGCGTAGCGGCTATTTTGTCTGCTATCGCAAAGACGATACTTTTTCGTCGCCCGAAGCATCCGCAAAACCGTTTTTTAAGCCAAACCGCATACCTGATTCAGACAGTGATTTTCCGTTTTCGGTATATACAAAAACAATGCGCAGGGTGCTCAGCATATACGGTGAAAACATTTTTAACACCTGCGACTTCGGCGGATGTGACGAACTTAAAGAGGCCATTTGCAACTATTTAAAAAGAAGCCGCGGTATAAACGTTTGCAAAAATCAGGTAGTTATAGGCGCCGGAAGCGAATACTTATACGGCATAATAGTACAAATGCTTGGAAAAAGCCGAATCTACGCTCTCGAAAATCCGTCTTATTCAAAGATAGGTCAGGTGTACCGTGCAAACGGGGTCAAAACGGTATATCTGTCTTTGCTCGATGACGGCATATCAAGCAGTGAGTTAAAAAATACGGTTGCTTCGGTATTGCACATAACGCCTTACCGCAGTTATCCGAGCCGCGTTACGGCAAGCGCTTCCAAAAAAAACGAGTATATAAGATGGGCTAAATGCGAAAACAGATTTATTGTAGAAGATGATTTTGAATCCGAATTCACACTGCTTAAAAAAGCGGAAGAAACCGTTTTTTCAATGGCAGGCGGAAATAACGTTATATATGTAAACACATTTTCAAAAACTATTTCACCCTCTGTAAGGGTAGCATATATGATTTTACCGGAAGATATGGTTGAGACATATAAAAAAACTGTCGGTTTTTACTCATGCAGCGTGCCGTATTTCAATCAACTTGTCTTGGCAGAACTTATAAACGGCGGCGATTTTGAACGGCATATAAATCGTGTAAGACGAAAACGCAGGCAGCAAATCTTAAAATAAACTTAATAATTCACTTATTGATTTCGTGTATTATAAATAGTATAATCTGTTTGCAGGCGTTTCAAAAAAATGCGGTCTAAAGCCGCCTAAACAGAAATGAGGAGTAGAAATGAGAAAGTCAAGCAGAATTTTATGGGGAATTGTTGTTGTGGCAATAGGCGTTTTGCTTTGTCTTAAAGCATTTAACGTAACCATACCTTTGTTTTTTAAGGGTTGGTGGACGCTGTTTATAATAGTTCCCTGCACAATAGGTCTGTTGACCGAGCGTGAAAAAACAGATAACCTTATCGGTATTGCAATAGGTGTGTGCCTGTTGCTTTGCTGTCGCGGAATTTTGAATTTTGCGCTTATATGGAAACTGATTTTACCCGCAATAATAATTATTGTAGGTCTGAAAATGATATTTAACGGTATGTTCGGCAACAAGGCAAACGAAATGATCATTGCAATGAAAAATGACGGAAAAACTCCGTATAAAACCTGTGCAACCTTTTCGGGATACAACGCGGATTTCAGCGGTCAGGTTTTTGAAGGTGCCGAACTCTGCGCGGTTTTCGGCGGTGTTAAATGCGACCTGCGCAATGCCGTTTTTGAAAAGGACTGTGCAATAACGGTTTCGGCGATATTCGGCGGAATTGATATTCTTGTACCCGACACAGTTAACGTTAAGGCCAATGTTAACGGCGTTTTCGGCGGTATTTCAAACAAAACCGTTTCAAAGGATGAAAACGCGGTTACGGTATACATAAACGGCAATTGCATATTCGGAGGGGTTGACGTTAAATGACGCTCTTTCAAAAAGTGATAAAATACGTTGCGTTGGCACTTGCAATTTGCCTTATAATAGGTATTTTCACATGTATAATGCACCTCTTTGCGTTTATAGGCGGTCTTAACAGCGATAATGCGGTTTCGAATGGCCTAAAAGAGTACACGGTGTCGCAAAACATTGACTCACTTGATTTTGATATAGGTGCGGCAAATCTCAAAATAATAAACTCTGAGAAGTTTTCGGTCAAAAGCAATATAAACGGCCTTAAAATAAAAGAGAATGACGGTTGTCTTAACATTGTTATAAAGGGTGGATTTGCCAAAGATTTAAAAGGCGCCGAACTGAGTTTATATGTGCCGGGAAACTATGTTTTCAAAAGCGCAAAAATACAAACGGGCGCGGGTAAACTTTCGGTCGATACTTTATCGGCGGATAAACTTGACCTGGAACTCGGCGCAGGCGAGGCAAGGTTTGATTATCTGAATGCCGAAAAAGAGGCGTCAATCAACGGCGGAGTCGGTAACGTATATATAAACGGCGGAACACTTAAAAACCTTGATTTTGATATGGGCATCGGTAATGTCAGCCTTACGGCTGCTTTGACGGGCAGCAGTGATATTGATTGCGGCATAGGTAACGCCAAAATAACCCTTACCGGAGAAAAGGACGAATATACAATATATATCGACAAAGGTGTAGGCAACATAAAAATTGACGGTCAAAATGCATCCGATGGCGATATTTACGGCGACGGTGAAAATAAAATTGAACTTGACTGCGGTGTCGGATCGGCAGAGCTTAGTTTTAACGGGGTGAATTAAAATGATTTTTCAACTTGAAAACATAGAAAAATACTTTGGTGAAAAACAGGTTTTAAAAGGCATATCCTTTTCTGCCGAAAGCGGAAAAGCATTCGGACTGCTTGGAAGAAACGGTGCCGGCAAAACCACATCCATCCGAATTTTAATGAATGTGTTCCCAGCAAATTCGGGAAACGTTTTAATCGACGGCAAACCTATTGATTATGAAAAAATAAAGTTCGGCTACCTGCCCGAAGAACGTGGACTTTACCCCAAAAAGAAGATCATTGAGCAACTTATCTATTTTGCCGAACTTAAGGGTCTTGACCGCACACAGGCAGCACAGTCGGTAGATTATTGGCTTAACAGACTCGGTATGAGCGAATACCGCAACAAACGCCTTGACACGCTTTCAAAAGGCAACCAACAAAAAATACAACTTATTACCGCACTCGCACATAACCCTCAGATAATTATACTTGATGAACCGTTTTCGGGTCTGGATCCGGTAAATGCAATGTTGCTTAAAGACGTTGTAAAAGAGGAAATCGCAAAGGGCAAAATCGTTCTGTTTTCGAGCCACCAGATGAACTATATTGAAGAATTTTGCGACAGCATAGCGATCATAAACGGTGGCAGAGTCGTGCTTTCAGGCGATCTGCACACCATAAAGCGAAATTACCCCCGAAACCGACTCGTTGTAAGAAGCCGGCAAAATGCTGAAATAAAGAGCGAGTTGGGCGATGTATGTACATACGGAGACGATGACGAGATAATTGTTACTATGCCGGGCCCCGAACTGAAATCAAAAATAATGGAAGATTTGACATCAAAATATGACATTGATGAGATTAGGGTATTTGAACCCACACTTAATGACATTTTTGTGGAATATGCGGGTAAAGAGGTGTAATTATGAAACAGTTCGGTAAAATTTTGAAATTTGAACTTAAAAATTATCTTGCAAACAAGGTTTTTGCAAGTGTTACGATAATTTTGGCTTTGGTTATCGCAATTGTTATGTTTTTTCCTAGAATCAAAAATTCGTTTTCGGCAAATAAAAGCGATACCTCAACGTCAGAAAAATCGGTTATGCTTATATATTCACCTGAGGAATATGCAAATCAGATAGAAAACGCCTTTGAAAACGCCTTTACGGATTATGATGTCAAACCTACGAACGGCGGTTTGAAATCGGTTAAAAAGTCTGTTACAAGCGGCGACGCTGATTGCGCTTTTGTTATTGATTCACTTGACAGTTACACATATTTTGTCGACAACCTTTCGATGTATGATAACAACACCGCTGTTGCGGATGAAGTTTTGCAAAATCTGTACCGCATATCCGAAATGGTTAAAAACAACATATCGCCGGATGATGCCCAAAGAATAATGTCTGCTCAAATACACTCAAACGTTGAGACCTTGGGCGTTGACCAGATGCAGAATTACTGGTACACATACATAATGATATTTGCGCTTTATATAGTGATATTGCTTTACGGTCAGATGATAGCCACCAACGTTGCAACCGAAAAAAGTTCTCGTGCTATGGAACTGCTTATTACGAGCGCAAAACCGGTTAATATGATGTTCGGCAAAGTTCTGGCTTCGTGCCTTGCCGGATTTACTCAACTTTTAGTTGTTTTCGGAACCGCATTTGTTTGCTTTAATCTTAACAAAACATATTTGGATAGCAACGGCATAATATCCGCCATGTTCGATATGCCGGCAGATTTGCTTGGATATATGCTTGTTTTCTTTGTGCTGGGATTTTTGATTTATGCGTTTCTTTACGGCGCCATAGGTTCTACAGCATCAAAACTTGAAGACATTAACACGTCGGTTATGCCGATAACAATGATTTATATAGCGGCATTTTTGGTTGTTATGATGTCACTTGCAAGCAACACGGTAGATACCGTTTTAATGAGGGTTTGTTCATTTATTCCGCTTACATCGCCTATGGCTATGTTTACGCGCATTGCAATGAGCACAGTGCCTTGGTATGAAATTTCGGCGTCAATAATTATTCTTGTAGGTTCGGTTATAGGCGTAGGTGTTCTGGCGGCAAAAATTTACCGTGTAGGTGTTTTAATGTACGGCAACGCACCGAAATTAGGTGATATTTTAAAGGCAATCAAAAAATCCTGATTTTATAAACACTGCAAAAAATTACCCCTGTGGCAAAACAAAATGCCATAGGGGTTTTTATTTTATTTATTGGATTTATAAGCCGCGCAGATATCCGTCAAAGGGCATTTTTCGCAATATGTTTTTCTTGCTGTGCAGATATCACGCCCGAAAAGCACCGTTCTGTGGCAAAAATCATTTGATTTTTCAGGCGGCAATATTTTTTTCATAGCGGTTTCAACTTTAAGCGGATTTACGGTATTTACAAACCCCAACCGATTGCAAAGCCTTATAAAATGCGTGTCTGTCACGATTGCGGGTTTGCCGTAAATATCTCCGCAAACAAGATTTGCGGTTTTTCGACCCACGCCCGGAAGTTTTGTCAACTGTTCAATATTATCGGGCACAACGCCTCCGAAATCGTTTACTATCATTTTTGCAATACCGACCAAATCACGCGCCTTTGTTTTATAAAGTCCGCATGTTTTAATCAAATCTTCAATATCCTCTACGGGCGCTTTTGACATACTGTATGCGTCGGGATATTTTTTAAAAAGCGGCGGTGTTACAATGTTTACACGGGCGTCTGTGCACTGAGCCGAAAGGCGCGTCGCTATAAGCAATTGAAAGGCATCTGTATAATTAAGCGAGCAAACCGCGTCGGGATACAAGCGCTCTAATGCCTCTACCGCTTTTAATGCTTTTGTCTTTTTATCCATTGGCAATGTCCTGCAACTTGAGGTCACCGCTTTTGATAAGTTTAAGTCTGCGCATTGCCTCTGAAATAGCAAGGCAAACCGCTGCCGGCAAAATAAAGTGCATAATAAGTATTTCTATTAAAGCGGTCACCGGTGAGGTGCCTGCCTGTGTCATGGCGCCGTAAGCCGCAAACTGACCTACAAGGCCTGCCGAGCCCATGCCGGAGCCCACAGGCGTGCTTACCATTTTAAGCACTGCCGATGATATCGGCCCTAAAATTGCGCTTGCAATTATTGACGGAAGCCATATTATAGGTTTTTTTACAATATTGGGCATCTGAAGCATAGATGTGCCCACGCCCTGTGCTATAAGACCGCCTAATTTATTTTCACGGTAACTTATAACCGCAAATCCAACCATATTGCAGCAGCAACCGATTGTTGCCGCGCCTGCCGCAAGGCCGGTTATACCCATAGATATTCCGATTGCCGCCGATGATATAGGAAGTGTAAGAAGTATGCCCATTATAACTGACACCGCAATACCGCCCAAAACAGGGCTGCTCTCTACGTTTATATTTACAAGATTGCCTATCCACTTCATAGCGGCGGTTATGTACGGTCCTACCAGATAGCCGGCAAGCGAACCCGAAAGTATGCAGCAAAGCGGTGTTACTATAATTTCAAGTTTTGTTCTACCCGAAACAAGTCCGCCTATTTCAATCGCAACATAAGCAGCAATAAATGCGCCTAAAGGTTCACCGGGTGCGCCTATTTTAAAAGTTTCAACCGCAACATCCGGAAAAGCGCCTACCATACCTGCAACAGCCGCAGAAATGGTTGTAAGCGGCGACGCCTTTAATTTAACCGCAACGCCTACGCCTATGCCGGCACCGGTTATTGTTTTTGCAACATTGCCCATAGCGGTAAAATAGTTACCTACCGTATTGCCGCCAATAATCGAGCCTATCTGACAAATAATTGTACCTATTATAAGTGTAGAAAAAAGACCGTATGCCATACCCGAAAGCCCGTCAATAAAAAGACGGTTTAAATACTTTTTGAACACAGTATTCTCCCCCAAATGAAATTTATATTAAAATAATTATATTACAGTTTAACACTTTAATCAATGCCTATATTAAAACACCTTGAAAAAATCAAGGTGTTTTATAATATGACAAATTATCTGTCGTGCTTTTTAAATCCGCGTCTGTCACGGTTACCACCGTTTCTGTGAGGTCTTTCTTCTTCGGCATCGTCCTCTACAACGGCACCGTTAACCTCTACTAAAGCGTCGCGGCGCGAAAGGTTTATTCTGCCCTGATCGTCAATTTCGGTAACTTTTACTATAACCTGATCGCCTACAGCAACAACATCTTCAACCTTGTCTACACGTTTTACGTCAAGTTTTGATATATGAACCAGACCCTCTTTGCCGGGTGCAATTTCAACAAACGCACCAAACGACATAAGTCTTGTTACTTTACCACTGTAAATAGCGCCTATTTCAGGGTCATTGGCAATAAGTTCAATAATGGATATTGCCTGTTTTGCCTTTTCAATATCAAGTCCGGCAACAAATACATGGCCGTCTTCCTCAATATTGATAGTGCAATCGCACTGATCCTGAATAGACTGTATAACCTTACCCTGTTTGCCGATAACATCGCCGATCTTGTCGGGGCTGATAGTTGTGGTAAGCATTTTAGGTGCATAGGGTGACAACTCTTTGCGGCATTCGGGAATACATTTGAGCATTACTTCATCAAGAATATATTTGCGCGCCTTGTTTGTTTTTGCAAATGCTTCTTTAATGATTTCGGGCGTAAGTCCGTGTACTTTAAGGTCCATCTGTATAGCGGTAATGCCTTTGTGAGTACCAGCAACCTTAAAGTCCATATCGCCGTAAAAGTCCTCAAGGCCCTGAATGTCAACCATTGTCATAAAGTCGCCGTAAACGCCCTTATCACCTGTGATAAGACCGCATGATATACCTGCAACCGGCGCTTTTATCGGAACGCCTGCCGCCATAAGAGCAAGTGTTGAACCGCAAATAGAACCCTGTGAAGTAGAACCGTTTGATGAAAGCACTTCACTTACTACACGTATTGCATAGGGGAACTCCTCTACCGAGGGAATAACAGGCAACAATGCGCGTTCTGCCAGAGCGCCGTGACCTATTTCGCGTCTGCCGGGTCCGCGTGACGGTTTTGTTTCACCCACTGAGTATGACGGGAAGTTGTAGTGATGTATATAACGCTTGCTTACCTCTTCATCAAGACCGTCAAGTTTTTGGGCTTCGCTTACAGGCGCCAGTGTCGCAACAGAAAGCACCTGCGTCTGACCGCGGGTAAACATACCCGAACCGTGTGCGCGCGGCAACAGATCTATCTGAGCATTAAGCGGACGTATTTCATCGATACCGCGGCCGTCAACACGCTTGCCTTCATCTTTAAGCCATGCGCGTACAACGTGTTTTTGAACAAGATACATAATCTCGTCAAGTTTTGCCTCACAGCCTTCAAAACGCTCGTCAAATTTTTCGTGAACTGCGTCATATATAGGAAGCAGAGCCGCATCACGTACGTTTTTATCGTCGGTGTCAAGTGCTTTTTTAACGTCCTCAATGCAAAACTCTTCAATCTCTGCCATAATTTCGGGGTCGGGATTGCTTGACTCAAACGCAAACTTTTCTTTGCCTATTTCCGCAACTATGCCGTTAATAAATTTAACTATTTCTTTGTTTACCTCATGACCTGCCATAATGCAGTCAAACATAAGGTCGTCGGGTATTTCGTTAGCACCTGCCTCTATCATGGCAACAAGATCTGCTGTTGATGAAACAGTAAGTGTAAGTTCGGTTTTTTCGCGTTGTTCGAGTGTAGGATTTATAACTATTTCACCGTCTACCAAACCTACGCTTGTGCTTGCAATAGGACCGTCCCACGGAATATCGGATACCGCAATAGCGGCTGAAACACCGATAGCCGCAGTGATTTCAGGTGAACAATCGGGGTCAACCGACATAACCGTTGCCACTACCGAACAGTCGTTGCGCATATCTTTCGGAAACAGTGGGCGTATAGGCCTGTCTATGCAACGTGAAGCAAGTATTGCCTTTTCGCTTGCCTTGCCCTCTCTGCGGCCGAAAGAGCCGGGTATGCGGCCTACCGCATACATTTTTTCTTCATAATCTACCGAAAGCGGGAAAAAGTCAACGCCCTCGCGCGGCTTTGATGAAGCCGTTACGGTGCAAAGTACGCTTGTATCGCCGTAACGAGCCATAAATGCCGCATTTGCAAGGCCTGCCATTTTGCCTGTTTCAAGGCTGAAAGGTCTGCCTGCGATTGTGGTTTTGTAAACCTTAAAATTTTCAAACATTTTTTGAATCTCCTTTTAATATTTTATTTAAAAGAGATTTTCCGTTTAGCAATAAAACCAATACCCACCTCAACATAATTATATTAGGCATTCGTTTTACCGCTAAACAACAAAAAATCCCTTTTTAAACCTTTGCTTTAACAAAAGCAAACCGAGCAAATAAAAGTTTGCCCGGTCTGTCTGATACATAATTACTTACGCAATCCGAGCTTCTTAACGATAGCACGGTATCTTTCAATGTCTTTCTTCTGGAGGTATGCGAGAAGGTTTCTTCTGTGACCTACCATTTTAAGAAGACCGCGACGTGAGTGGTGGTCTTTTTTGTGGACATCGAGGTGAGCGTTGAGTTCATTGATACGGTAGGTAAGAACCGCAATCTGAACTTCCGGAGAACCGGTGTCACCCTCATGAACCGCATACTCAGCCATAATCTGCTGCTTTTGTTCGTTAGTCATTACTTTCACTCCTTTTTTCAAAAATGTACGCCGTACTCCGAGCAAAAGGCCTTGAGTGTTCCGCACAAGCGGCAGACGCCATAAGCACAGGATACGGTATTGCCGACTGAGCACAATCAGCTTTGGTATTATAACACATCATGTATAAAAAGTAAAGGGTTTTATTTTTTTATTTTAATACAGAGGCATTTGTTCCGGTTTAAAATATTTACGATTCATTCACAAATTCGGATAACAAATGTAACAAACATAGTTTAAAGTACACCATAGGAGATGAACACAGTTATGAACGAATTTGAAAATAACAATAACAAAACTGAAGGCGGTTCGGTTTCGGGTTTTGACTCAACAAGTAAAAACGAGTCTGAAAACGGATACACAGTAACCCCGCAAGACGGATTTTATACCCGTAAATCTGAATATATTATTCAGGATGAAGCAATTAAAAATTCATCAGACGGGCAATATAACGCCACAAACTCACAAGAAGAACGAGTGCCTGATCCGCCGACATATTCGGAATTTTACGGCGGTAAGACTAAATTTGAAAGGCCAAAAAAAGTAAAAACGCCCAAAAGCGGTCACAGCACCGCCGTTGTTGTAATTGCAAGCCTGCTGGCTGCAGTTATAGGCGCTGTAAGCGGAATTGCGGCGGTAAGCACATTTTTTAAAACCGATCAGAATTCAAAAACGTCAACAACGCAAACAACCAAAAATCCGACAAATGTTAGCATAAACGTTGACGAAACCGCTTCAAACATTATTGAAGCAGTTGCCGAAAAAGCAACCGACAGTGTTGTCGGAATAAGAACAACTACCTCTGTGTCAAACTTTTTCGGTGGCAGCAACGAACAAAGCGGTGAGGGTTCGGGTGTAGTTTACACAGCCGACGGCTATATAATTACAAACTACCATGTTATAAGCGATGCGGTTGAATCAAACAGCGCAAAAATCGAAGTTTTTGTCGGAGATAACACCACCGAATCTTACAAAGCAAGCATTGTAGGATATAATATTTCGTGCGATCTTGCGGTGCTTAAAATAGATGCCCAAAACCTTACGCCTATTGAAATCGGCAGTTCAGACAACTTAAAAGTAGGCCAGTTTGTTGTAACAATAGGTGCTCCCGGAGGTCTTGAATTTATGGGCAGCGTAACCTACGGTGTAATAAGCGGACTTGACCGCGTTGTTTCATCAGACTCAAAGGTAAAACTTATTCAGACAGACGCCGCTATCAACCCTGGTAACTCCGGTGGCGCACTTTTAAACGCAAACGGTCAGCTTATAGGTATAAACAGTTCTAAAATAGTATCAGAAGAGTTTGAGGGCATGGGATTTGCGATACCCGTTAACACCGTAAAAGAAAAATGCGATAAAATTATCGCACGTAAAAACGAACCGTCGCCGTATATAGGCGTAACCATAAGCGAAAGATATTCTTCACAGGTGCTTGCTTATTACGGATATCCCGAAGGCGCCGTGGTTTCGGGCGTCGCCGATGGCAGCCCCGCCGCCGAAGTGGGTATTGAACGCGGCGATATTATAACCGAATTCAACGGCACTAAAATCACAGAATACAGCGTGCTTACCGAAGAACTCAACGACCTTGAGCCAAACCAGACGGTGCCGCTTAAAATTTACCGTTCGGGCAGATATTATTCGCTTGAAATCAAAATCGGCGCAAACGGTTAAGCCGACAAAAGTAAAATTTATTACGCCTGCGTCAGGTTAGCAAAACGATAAAAAATCGGCAGCAAAATTGCTGCCGATTTTATTCTTTGCCGTTTATATGCTGTAAATCCGATTGCAAAACTTCGGCAAAAGTTTTTATTTGCGCTTACTTAATTAGTCCGCTTTCTTTAAGCAGCAGTTCTATATCGGTGCCTTTAACCTTTTTAAGTGCTATTTTTAATATCTCTTTTTCGGCAAATGAGAGCGGTGCTTCACTTATAGGCTTTTTGTCAATTGCATAATAGCAGGCACGCAACAACTCGCGCACATCATATTTACTGCCCCATACTTCAGGCACGCCGCGGTCAATATCAAGCAAAGTATAAACCGATTCCATACCGGTACGCATAGAGTATTCGGTAGTGAATATTGTATCTCGCGGAGTTTCGGCAAATTGTCCTATAAACGCAAAGTTAACCGCGCCGTCCGGCACAACTTTAGGACGGTCGGACTCCTTACGGGGTTGGAAAAACGCATTGATATAAGGCATAAAACAGGTTGTTGTATTGCACGACTCGCGCGCCAATGTTTCTATGCGGTCCTCCGGCACACCTATATGATACAGCCACTCGCGGCATATCTCTTCACCGGTGCAGTCACGCATTGCTTTTTTAACATAATTGCCCTCTTTATTTGTATTAAGCGAATACAACCACACAAGCACGGTGTTTTTATCCTGAGATTTAAACTGTGGCTGACGGTTAATAGTCCATGACAGATACCAGTTATCGGTGCTGTCTTTTACGGTAACTATACCTCCGGTTGTAACTTTGCCCGAACGCGGGTCGCGTTTGCATATATTCATAATATGTCGGATAACTTCATCATTTGAAGTTGCGACCGTTGCGCTCATCCAGTTGGTAGCGTCAATATTGTTGCAAAAAGCGTCGGGATTACCGAACTCGCCGTGTTTTGCCTGTGCGGCAATTGCCTTCCACATATCCCATGACTCGCCGTAACCGTCTTTTATACCAGACAAATCCGGCGCATGTGTCTGATCGCCGTAGCATGAAGTATCGGTACAGCAACCGTTGGTAATGAAAACAAGATCATCCTCAATAAGATCTATTGTTTGTTCTTTGCCGTCTTTAACATAAACAATCTGTTTTGCTGTCTGTTTGCCGCCGTCGGTTTCAATAATTACATTTTTTACGTCCATACCGTATTCAATGCGCACGCCGTGGGCTTCAAGATATTTTACAAGCGGCAAAATCATACTTTCATACTGATTATACTTTGTGAAACGCAAAGCGCTGAAATCGGGCAAACCGTCAATATGATGTACGTAACGGCAAAGATAACGTTTCATCTCTAAAGCGCTTGACCAACGCTGAAAAGCAAACATAGTCTGCCAATAAAGCCAGAAGTTTGTGTTCCAAAAAGAATCGGGCAGCACATCTGAAATCTTTTTGCCCTCCAAATCCTTTTCGGGTGTTAAAAACAACTTTGACAGTGCCATTGCCGAATCTTTGTCAAGTTTGAACTGTTTATCGGTGTGGGCGTCCTCGCCGCGATTTACCGTAGCACGGCAAAGTGAATAGTTAGGGTCGTGTTTATTTAGCCAATAATATTCATCCAACACAGAAACATTCGGCGTTTCAACCGACGGCACATCGCGGAAAGTATCCCACATAACTTCGAAATGGTTATCCATTTCGCGTCCGCCGCGCATAAAGAAACCCTTTGTAACGTCCTTGCGGCCGTCGCAGCTGCCGCCTGCAAGTTCAAGTTTTTCAAGCAAATGAATGTGCTCGCCCTTCATTTGTCCGTCGCGCACAAGATAAAAAGCTGCCGTAAGTCCGGCAAGACCGGTACCTATAATATAGGCGGATTTTTTATCAACGTCCTTTGGTTTTTCGGGGTGGGCAAAAGATTCATAAGTTCCTGCTGAATAATACATACTGAAAACCTCCTGTGTTTTGTTTATGTTTTCAGTATACCCTGTTTTACCCGCTTTACAATAAACAGAAAAGCCCCCGTGATAAGACTTTTATCACGGGGTTTAAAAATGTAAAAAATTTTATCAAATTCAAACAAATGATAAAATCACAGTTTAAATCTTGCAAGAGCAACAGACACAGAACCCTTTATTACCTTTGCAAGCCGTTCAACAATATTATGCGGATCTTCACGCATACCGTCTTTTATCCAATCAAGCATCAAACCGATAAATACATATGAATATACCTGTGCTATAAACTCTTTATCTTCATCTCTGACGGTTATATCGACCGACTCTTCGTTAATTACGTCAAGCAACAGCCTGTCAACAAGCGGCTGTAAATATTTTTCAACCTGTTCGCGATGAACGCAACGGTAAACGTTTAAAATAAAAGGTTTGTTTTCATTTACCGCTTCAAAAATCTGCAGAAATCCCTGTTGCCATGTGTCGTATGTCTTTTTTTCATCAAGCGCCCGCTTTGCGTCCTCAAGACATACCCACTCGACAAGATCGTAGATATCCTTAAAGTGATAATAAAAGGTCATACGGTTAATACCGCAATCGTCGGCTATATCACTCACGGTAATTTTTGTCAAAGGCTTTTTAAGCAAAAGATTTTTAAGTGATTGTTCCAAAGCGCGTTTTGTCACCTGTGACATAAAACCTCTCCTTTTAAATTTTTTAATATCGCTAACGTAGTATAATTATACCAAATTTTGATGCAAATGTAAAAGGTTCTGTTAAAAAAATTTGCATTGTAAAACCTAAAAAGTACAGATACAAAACAAAAATCGCCGCGAACTTTAATAAGTCCGCGGCGGCACTGGCAGGGGTAGAAGGACTCGAACCCTCACAAACGGTTTTGGAGACCGGTGTGCTACCATTGACACCATACCCCTAAAAAAACAAAAAAATGGTGGACCAGCAGGGACTCGAACCCCGGACCAACCGGTTATGAGCCGGTTGCTCTAACCAACTGAGCTACTGGTCCACGTATTGCGTGTCAAACTACCGACAGCAAATGTTATTATACAGTTTTTTTTTATCTTTGTCAATAAAAACTTTTTAATATTTTTATAATACTCAAAAGCCGCCCTATACAGGCGGCTTTTGCATTTGACTTATTCATCATATAACGGCAGTGTAACTACGGTTTTGTCGTGATTTGCAGCACTGATAAGTCTGTCAAAAACATCCGACGTTTTGATTTTAAGACTTGTTGTATTAACGCACGGATGGCAGCCTATATACTCAGAATTCAAAACATCGCGGTCTACAAGCAGATTTACCGCGTTATCCTTATCGTTTATAAGTCCCAAAACACTTACCGAGCCCGGCTTTGTATCAAGAAAGCGCTCCATATATTCGGCGTCGGCAAAAGATAGGCGCGACGAGTTGATTTGTGCCGACAGATCCTTTGTTTTAAAGGGTTTATTGCCGGGCATCATCAGCATATAAAACTGTGTTTTTTGGCGGTTGCACAAAAAAAGATTTTTGCATATAGTACATTTGAGCGCTTTGTCTATCGCGGCGCAAGCCTCCATAGTATCAGCAGGCATATCGCGATGGTCTATATGATAATACTCAATGTCTGCGCTGTCCAAAAAATCGTAACAACGTACTTCTTTTTTCAAGCGACCCGAAAGGTCATCGGGTCTGCCTTTTTTTAATTCTGAAATCATAAACTTCACCTGTTAAAATGAGATAATTTTATCAAGACAAAATGAGTAGATTATTTTTTCTTTTACGGGTTTTGCAAATATTTTTTCTGCCGCTTTTGCATATATTTCAAGCTGCTCACCGTAGCAGTTAACCAAATCACTCATATTATCTACCCTGTCGGTCTTAAAGTCAAGCACAACTATACCGTCGGGTTCTTCAAAACACAAATCCACCGCACCCTGAACTATAATATTTGCATCCGCAAGGTTTTTGTCGATTGCAGGGTCGACCGAACTTGCCGGTATTTCGGTCAAAAAGCGCATCTCACGGCGCACATTGCCCGATTTAAGAATTCGGTGGTATATGTCGCTTTCAAAAAAGCGTTCAATAGCACCTATATCCGCCGAATCGGCCTCGGCTTTTGATATGAATTTCCACTCGCAAAGGCGTTCTGTTTCGGCCTTTACATCAACCTTTGCGTCAAAATTTATAAACTGCATAATATGATGCATTGCAGTTCCGTGCCGAGCGCCTGAAAGTTTGTCTCCCAACATAAAATCCGGTCTTTGACTAAAGGCAAAACGCTCGCTTTCGGCTCCGTTTACAAGCGCTGAAACCGATGATTTTGCCTGCAATACCATCAGCTTTTCATAAGGATATACGTATTGCATATTGGATCTGATTTTATCGGCCGTAACATAATCGCATTCGGGCTCTTTTTCGGCGGCTTTTGATAATACTGTTTCAGAAGTACCGCCTTTTAAAACGGTTATTTTAAGGTCGCTGTCACTTTTGATATGCGGTGCTTTGACATCGGCGTAATTTAAAAGCACTTTGCCCTGTGGGTGCAGCAATGCACAAGCTAAAATCCAATCGCCCATACTGCGTGCGCCCTCTAAAAACTCACGGCTTATATACGGCTCGGCATCAGACAGCGCAGACGATATTTTTTCGAGTTTGCTTTCAAGATTTTTTTCGGAGCACACTATACAAAGCCTATCCTGAGCGCGGGTAAGCGCAACATATAAAAGGCGCAGTTTTTCCTCTACCGTTTTTGTTTTAGCAACACCTGACATAACCGAATGACCAAGCATTTTAACCTGAGCACCGAGTACTTCATCATAATAATTAAATGCAATACCTGCCCTTTCTGAAAACAGTACACTGCTTATAGAGTCGGCGTTGTTTATTTGTGATGACAGATTTGCGACTATACAAACCGGAAACTGCAGACCCTTGGAGTTGTGCATAGACATTATCTTTACGGCGTTATCGCCCGTTGCAGAAACATTTTTAAAACTGTTTTCGGGCAGGGAATTCATATATTTTATAAATCCGTAAATGCCGCCGTTGCTTCTTGCGGCGTAACCCTCGGCATATTTTATAAGCGCAAACAGATTCGAACGGCGCACTTTTCCCCCCGCGAGTGCGGTCACACTGTTTAAAATATCGGTCGAATGTATAATTCTTGAAATAAGTCTGTCAACCGGCAACACCGCTGCTTCAAGTCTGAGCGATACCAGTTTTTGCAAAAAGTCTGAAGTTTTTTTATCGCCTGTTTTGCTGTAAGACACAACCGCGGAGTACAATTGACCCACCTTTTGCTCTGCCCTTATCACAGCCAATTCTTCGGCGGTAAAACCGAACACGGGTGACAGCATTACCGCAAGCAGTTCAACATCGCATTTTGGATTGTCTATGACCTGCAAAAGCGACATAACGGTTGAAATTTCATAGCTTTCCAAAAACGAGTTTCCGCCGAGCATAACGGGTATACCGTATCCTGCAAATGTCTGCGAAATTACTTCGGCCTTGTCTTTCATTTTATCAAGCAATATGGCAAAGTCAGAAAATTTTGCGCGTCTTAGGGCTTCGCCGTCGCTTATTACCTCGCCTTCATTCATCACCGAGAGTATGTATTCGGCAATTTTTTCGGCTTCGGTTTCAAGCAGACTTTTTTCGGCATCACCGTCATACTTGTCAATTACAAGCAGTTCCGCCTGAGGGGCGTCGCTTTCAGGAAAAGTTCCTCCTGCATTAAGATACTCCTCATCATTGTAAATTATATTTCCGCACTGACCTGCCATAAGCTGTGAAAAGAGAAAGTTGACTGAGTCACAAACTCCCTTTCGGCTTCTGAAATTATCAGAAAGAATTATCTTTTTAGGCTCGTCCGCAAGGGCGGCGTTTATAGGTTTATATGTATTTTTTTTGTTTAAAAAATTTTGCGGATTAGAACCGCGGAAACCGTAAATACTCTGCTTTACGTCGCCTACAACAAACAGCCGTTTTTCTCGGTTTGAAAGCACATAAAACAGCATATTCTGTAAGTCGTTTACATCCTGAAACTCATCTACCAAAACCTCATCGTAGCGGTCGCAAAGATCTTTGGCATCATCGCGTATTATTATGCTGCCGTTTTCATATTTGCAAAGCAAATTCAATGCCAACTGCTCGGTATTGTAAAATGTGAAAGTGTTATCATCACAAAAAGCCGCAAAAAGCTGATCGCTGTATTTTTTGAGCATCTCTGCAAAAAGATTTACCGCGCCGTAATTCTGCAATATCAGTTTTTGCATATCGGATTTATCAACACAAAAAATCTCACAGAGTTTTTTTATACAACCTGCCAATGACGTTTTTTTGTCTTTAAAAATAGCGGTATATATATCATCTTTTGCGCCTGTCGGAACATTTTTAAGCGCTATGCCGCCAAGTGTAAAATATAAATCATACCAGCGGTTCGAGTCAACTGCCCTGCCGATCTCTTTAACAGTTTCGGATATATCGTTTGCATAAGCAACAAATTTTTCGCTGTTTTTTTCGGTATGTGGCGCAACATCAAGCATTTTTTCGGCACAGTTTTGCATCTGAACCGCATACTTGTGCGCCGACTCAAACGCCATATCATACCACGGATTGCCTGCATCAAACGGTACGGCATAAGGAGTCAGCAGTCCGTTTATAAACTCTTCGGGAAAAGGCAGTTGCTGACTGTAAAGGTATACGCGCTCTAAAAGTTCGGTAAGATTTTTTTCATCATACTCGCAACCCGTAAGTTCGGTCAGTTTTTTAAAATCATCTGACGGTGTGTCCAAATACTCTGAGACCACATTTTTCATCACACGGTTACAAATATTTACCTGTTGCGAAGCATCGCATATTTTAAAATCGGGCTCTACGCCGCATTTTTCAAAATTTTCACGCACAAGTTTAATGCAAAAAGAGTCAATCGTGCATATATCGGCAGATGAAATAAGGTGTTTTTGCCTGAGCAGTGAAACATCGTCGGGATTTTTTTGTATTTCTTCATAAAGCCGTTTTTCAATTCTTTCACGCATTTCTGCCGCAGCGGCATTGGTAAACGTAACTATGAGCAGTCTGTCGGCGCTTACACTTGAATTTTTATCAAGCAATTTGTTTATTACACGCTCTACTAAAACGGCGGTTTTTCCCGAACCGGCTGCAGCCGAAACAAGCACATTGCCGGTTGCTTCAATTGCTTTTTGCTGAGTTGCTGTGGGCTTAAATGCCATCTTTTTCGACCTGCCTTTCTATCGCTTCAAGTACCTCTCTGTTTGTAAGTTTAGGCACAGCCTGCCGCTTTTCGTTTTCAATACGGCAGACGCCCTGATATTCACAATACTTGCACGCAGGACTGTCTAAACCGTCAATCGGATCGGCGGCAATATCTCCGCTGAATATCAGCCTGCCCGATGATTTTATTTTTGATTCGGTAAATGCGAATATCTTTTCAAAATCATCGGTATTTACATAACTGTCAGACGGCGCTTTTTCGGAAAATTTAGGTATGAATTCACCTTTGTTTTCCCTATCCATAGCGGTTACAACGTCCATATCGGCGGCAAGCAGGCCGTTCATACGGCGTTTTGAAGCAGTATTGTCTTTTGCGCGGCTTGCCGGCATATAAAATATGCCTGCCGGTTTTTTGCCGAATCGGCTGTTTTTGAGCACAGCATACAAATATATGAGCATTTGCATATTCTGACCGAAAAGTATATCGGGCAGTTTGAAATCGCGATGACCGGTTTTATAGTCGATTATACGCACATACCCGTTCCAATTATCAATGCGGTCGATCACACCGGTAAGTTCTAAATCACCGTAATCCTCAACCGGAATTTTAATCTCCGGCATATCGCCGCCTTTTCCTATTTTGAGTTCGCACTTGACCGGTGTAAAATCGGATTGCGAAAATTCAAGCGCAAGCCTGCCTACCACATATTTCAAAGAGCGCTTAACGGTATAGACCAAGAATTTAAGGTGCGGAGTTTCAATATCCTTGTAGCCCGTTATCATATCAAGATACTGTGCCGTGTATTTTTCTACCAGATCCGATATTTGGGGTTCGGTCAGCAGTTTTAAATCCTTACCGTGATCTTCGACTGCCTTTTGCAACACATAGTGAACCATTGTGCCGCGCTGCATAGCATTAAACTCGGCAGGTTGAATGTGCTGAGCGCGCAAACCGTAACGGCAAAAATACATAAAACGGCACCGATTAAAAGTATCAAATTTTGACGGTGACATTACGATTTTTTTACCGAAAAGTTTTTTTGCCGCACCGCTGCCTATCTTATATTTTGTGCGAGTCTGATTATTTATAACCGTATCTATCCTGTTGTTCATATCGCTTTTTTCAAGCGCTTTTATAAGGGTGAGTTTATCACTGCCGCGATTTGAAAGCGAACCGCACAACACCGAAAACGCATCTTCGGCGGTTTCCGGCAAAGAATTCAGGTTAAGGGCGGACGTGCTGTCCAAAGTGTTGCAATTAAACTTTTTTTGAATATCGTTTACAAAAGATGACGGACCTGCCGCGGTAATGCCGTCAAATGTATCGGTATAACTTATAAAAACACCGTGTGAAGCGCAGCATACGTTACTGTAAAGCAGACATTCTTCATCAATTGCGGACGAGAGTGTTTTATCTGAAATATCAATACCGAGCGCAATCATTTTTTCCCTTTCGGTGTTTGCAAACAGACCTGTATTCTGTTCAAATTTAGGAAACACACCCTGATTTGCGCCTACAACAAAAGCGTATTTGGGTCTTGACGGTCTTATACGATCAGCCGCGCCGAACGTAACTTCATCGATCATTTGAGGTATTGTGCCTACGGTTTCATATTTTACGGCTGTGCAAAGCGCGTCGCAGTATTCTTTTTTTGAAATCTCGGCTTCGCCGAAACAAACCGCAAGACTGTTTAAAACACGCATAAGTATTTCCCAGGACTGGCGCATACTGTTTTGATATATTTTGCCGTCGGTTTTGTACTCGCCCGATAACGCGCCGAAATTTTTTGCGGCGTCACATTCTTCAAGCAGTTCAACCAATGCCCTTGACATATTTTTTGCCGTGCCGAAAAACTTTTCTCTTAAAACGCAAAGCGGCTCTATTGCCTTTTTGCGCAAAGCGTTAACAGCGGCGATTTTTTTTACGGTTTCATCGCTTAATATCTCATCGGCAGAAAATCCGTCGGGATTCATAGTAAAATCGCGAAGCCAACCGTCACCGTCTATATTCCAAAGATATGTATAATTTTCAATAGTAGTTATTTCATCAAAACTCAGCAGACCTATGCCCGACTTATAAAATCTTAAAATATTTTCGGTAGTAAGGTTTTTTGCCGCCTCGCTTGCCGCAATCACAGCCACGGCAGGCGGCATACTGCCAAGCGGAATACGCCTGTCAATAAAACAGCTTACGCTGTTTTTTTTGCAGGCTATTGCAAGAGCGTCCTCATAAGGTTCGGTATCGCGCGCAATAATTACAAAATCACTGTACCTCACGCTCTTTTCGCGCACAATGCGCCTGATATTTCTCGCAACAATATCGGCTTCGCTGTAAATACTTTCGGCGTGGCAAAGCGTTATGTTTTCACACTTTTCGCTGTAATCGACGCGGTTGCCCGACATAAACTCCTCTAATGCGTCAAGGTCGGAACTTGCGTAATTTTTTGTGTTCAGCACAAGGTCGTCTTTAATACCGACCGAGTGTGCACGCGCTATTGATGATATTCTGTTCTTAACCTTTTTAACATTTGAAAACAGACCGAAATCGCGGTTATCGTACGGGTTATCCGTAAGAGTTACCGTTACGGATTCAGCCTGAGAAATAATGCGTTCAAGTATTTTATACTGCTGACCCGAAAAACCTTTAAATGAGTCGACAAACACTGTTTTACCGTCAAAATAG
Source organism: uncultured Eubacteriales bacterium (assembly GCA_934445015.1). Classification (GTDB taxonomy): domain Bacteria; phylum Bacillota; class Clostridia; order Oscillospirales; family Acutalibacteraceae; genus UBA737. The sequence continues at coordinate 24,378 of CAKSDJ010000007.1, forward strand.
CGGTAGTTTTCCAAAACGTAATAAAGTTTTGTAAGTCTGTCGGATAAATCGATGAATTTTTCAGACAAAACGGCGTCATATTGCTCATAGATGAGAGCCGTATCAAATAATTTTGCTTTCAGTTGGCTGTCATCGCTCTTTTCGGCGGCAGAGCGCAGATCCTCAACCGATACAAAATTCAACTTGAATTCACCTATGGCGTCTGCCATAACCGCCGCAAAAGATGAGGACTTGCCGTATTTTTTAAAGCATTTAAGTTCCGAACCGCAAAGGCGTATTGCACGCCCCATTAAAATAATTCGGTCGGTATCCGAAACTGCGGCGCTGCACACGCCGCCCTTAATGCGTTCGATTTCATCACAAAGGCGGCTGAAACTTATAACCGTAACTTTTTGAGCGTCACTGTCACCCAACAAGCCAAGAATATTTTTTTCGCTTTCAAAAGAAAATTGTTCAGGTACCAACAAGACGGGATTTTCACCGTTGTTTACGCACTGCGCTATTTTTTCTGTAACCGTATATGTTTTTCCGCTTGAAGCCCTGCCCAAAATGAACTGTAACATTTTATCACCGCCGTTATAGATATTTTATCACAATTGCCGCCGCAAAACAACAATATTATAATTGTTTGTTTGTACCGAATTCAGTACAGTGTAAAAATTCAATCTGGTATTATAATATTATCTTAATTTGGTGATTGAATATATCCAAAATAGCGATTATACTTCTAACCAAATCGGAGGCGATCAAAATGAAAAAAGACGTATTGGTAAAATCAGTTCTTGCCGCTATGTTTGCGGCACTTACATACGTGGCAACCACTGTGGTGCAAATAACAATACCCGCAACGGGCGGATATATAAACTTCGGCGACTGCATTGTTTTGCTTGGCGGATTTATATTAGGCCCTGTGTACGGTGCGCTTGCCGGCGGTATAGGCTCTGCACTTGCCGATATTTTAAGCGTATATGCCGTTTATGCAATAGGCACGTTTATTATAAAGGCAGCAATGGCGGCGGTTGCAGCAATTTTGTACCGCAATCTCAGAAAAAAAATCAAACTCAGTACGGTGATTTCGGCAATAGTCGGTGAAATAATAATGGTTGCCGGTTATTTTATTTATGAAAGCGTATTTTTAAAATACGGTCTGGCGGCTGCCGGAGCAATAGCAGGCAACTCAATACAAGCGGTGGCAGGCGCGGTTTCAAGCGTGCTTTTATACAAAGCGCTGTACGCGGTACCGCAAATTAAAAATATAAGTTATTAACGGGGTGTAATTATGCTTAAAACTATAACAGATGAGGCAAAAAAGGCGATATCCGAACTGATTGAGGTATCTAAATTAAAGGCAGGCGACCTCTTGGTAGTCGGTTGCTCATCAAGTGAGATTGTAGGCGGCGTTATAGGCAAAAATTCAAGCATTGAGGCGGCGGAAGATGTTTTTAACGGAATATATCCTGTACTTAAATCAAAAAACATACACCTTGCCGCACAGTGCTGCGAGCACCTTAACCGCGCACTGATACTTGAAAAAGATACAGCGCAAAAGTTTGGATACGAAATTGTAAATGTATATCCTCAACCTAAAGCCGGCGGCTCTTTTGCAACTACCGCTTGGAACAATTTTTCAGACCCTGTTGCGGTAGAGCATATTAAAGCGGATGCCGGCATTGACATAGGCAATACGCTTATAGGCATGCACATTAAAGATGTTGCAGTGCCTGTAAGACTTTCTGTAACAAAAATAGGCAATGCGCCGATTGTTTGTGCAAGAACACGCCCTAAATTCATAGGCGGCGAACGCGCGCACTATTGTGAAGACTTGAAATAATTAACTGCTTCTGCACTGTTTTGTAAAAATTAAATTTTATACCGCAACCCCCCGTACTTTTTATAAAAGTACGGGGGGTTGTTATGTAAAAAACTATCTTGCCGATTTTGGTGTTGTGAAGCAATGTGCAATTATTACACAAGTGCATATGATGTTAAAGCGCTTATCAAATTCACCATAATATTTGACAAAGCAACACCAAGTAAAATCTTTACTGCTATACCGCAAATAAATCCTATTAAAGCGCCTTTGCCTGCCGATTTTGCTTTTAACGGCAATCTGTCAAGGTTGACCAAATAAAGGATAAAGCCGACCAGCGGAAAAAAGAATCCCAAAACTGCCCACGCTGTGCTGGGCGCATCATCTTGAGTAATTATTATGTTTTTGTCGCAAATACCGCTGCCGCAATTAGGGCAAACAACCGCCGAATCTAAAACTTCTTTTCCGCAATGTGAACAAAATTTCATATTCCCCTCCGATTTAACGTCTTTCGACTATTTATAGCCTAATAGTATCATATATAGCCTATTTTGTCAATACTTACTTTGTACAATACATTGTATGGAGGAGTATTATGGGAACGTATAAAGCAGTCAAAAACCGTATTTTGCAACTGTGTGAAGAAAAACACATAACAATCAACAAATTGGCAACCGAATCCGGCGTTGCCGCGTCTTCTGTAAAAAACATATTATACGGCAAAAGTAAAAATCCCGGCATAGTGACCTTAAAAATGCTGTGCGACGGTTTTGGGATATCGTTAACTGATTTTTTTAATACAGATGAGTTCAAAAATTTAGAACAGGAAATAAAATAAACTTCTGCACATTTAAAGTTGCTTATTTTACGTCAATTTATACGTCAGACGGTCAGACGACCTGCCCGTTTTGAACGCAAAATTCCCCACGCCTTAAAGGTATGGGGAATTTAAAATTATATAACGCTGATTTAATGATTTTTAAAATCACATATACCGTGTAAAAATTTACTGACGCAAACAACCTTGCAATAATCGGTTATACTGTTGCGTCGGTTTCCTCGCTCAAAAGTTTCAATTTTTCTATGCAAGACTTACAAACTGCCTGACTTTCAAACGAAACGCATTCATCTTCACTGCCGCAGAAAGTACAGGTTTTTCTGTACTTTTTTAACACCACGTTATTACCGTCCATAAAAATTTCAAAACTGTCTACGCCGTCCTTCATATCAAGGACTTTGCGTATTTCGCGGGGTACTACAAATCTGCCCAGATGATCAATTGTGCGTACAATACCGGTTTCTTTCATAAAATATCCTCCTATCTTATTGTCCAATCAATGGGTGTTTGACCGCTGCTTATCAGAATGCTGTTTGTTTTTGAAAAGTGCCTGCAACCGAAAAATCCGTTATATGCCGAAAGAGGACTCGGGTGAACGGTGATAAGTTTTTTGTGTATCGGATTTTTAATTATTTCTGCTTTTTTGCGTGCATTAGCGCCCCAAAGTAAAAAAACAACGGGAGTCTGTTTTTTGTCAATCTCCGAAATAACACGGTCTGTAAACTGCTCCCATCCTATGCCTTTGTGGCTGTTAGGCGATCCGCTGCGCACGGTAAGCACGGTATTAAGCAACAACACCCCCTGCTTTGCCCAGTCGGTGAGTTCGCCGTGTGTGGGTATTGTAAAACCTATGTCGTCATGTAACTCTTTATAAATGTTTTTAAGCGACGGCGGCGGTTCTATGCCTTTTTTAACCGAAAAACAAAGACCATGCGCCTGACCTGCGCCATGATAAGGATCCTGACCTAAAATAACTACCTTTGTATCGATAAATGAAGTATATCTAAGCGCATTAAAAATATCGTGCATATCGGGATAAACAGTTTGGGTTGCATATTCGCTTTTTAAAATTGCACGCAATTTTTTATAATACGGTTTTTGCCATTCATCACTCAGAATAGCGTCCCAGTCGTTGCCTATATTAACCATTTTTTATATACCTCGCTGTTTAAAATGCAGAGCACGCGACCTAAATAATGTCATAAACCTCTATTACACCGCTGCTGTGATACAGTGACGGAGTCACCATCACGGAATATCCCCTGCCGTTTTCACTTGTCCACTCATAAGAATGACGTCTCGGTACCGCGCAAGATGCAAGCAACATCATAATTGCACCGCCGTGCATTATAACACCGGCATTGGTTATATCTTTATTCATCATATCACGTACTATTATATTAAGCGCCAGAACCTGCCTTTTTATAAAATTTGCGGTTGTTTCACCGCCGTTCGGCGCTTCAAGTCTGCTGCTTGTCCACTCGGCGTACTGCGGCATCATTTCAAGCTGTTCCGCCGTTTTGCCCTCAAATTCACCGAAATCATATTCGGTGAGTTCATCAATAACAATGGGGTCAAATCCGGGATAAATTATATTTGCACTTTGTTTGCACCTAAGCATAGGGCTTGTATAAAGTTGCTCAATATCCGGATATTCTATCAAACCGCGCAACTGCCGCAACTCGCTGACACCCTCAGGTGAAAGCGGCAAATCGGTGCGGTTGCCTACGTACATACCGGCAGTGTTTGCGTCGGTAGCACCGTGCCTGATAAGATGTATTTTAAATGTTTTCATTTTCAGATAACTCCGTAATAATACTGTTTGAAACAAGCATCCCGCTGTCTGTAAGCGATATAAAAGGCAAATTTGATTTTAAATACCCTGCCTTTTCAAACAAAGAAACTTTTGTTTTTATACTTTGCGGTATTTCACCGTATATCTGCGACAGGTCAACCCCACGCGAAAGCCTGAGTCCCAGCATCAATTTTTCGGCTTTACCGCCGCCGTTGCCGTCGGGCACCGTATGCGGATTTTTAATAAACCCGTTAAGGTCTTCGGCATAATAAAAACGCTTGCCGTTTATAAAAGAATGTGCCGACGGACCTATACCGATGTAGTCGCAGTCTGACCAATATTTAACGTTGTGCCGGCTGTATTTGCCGTCGCGTGAAAAATTTGATATTTCATAGTGTTCGTATCCGCTGTTTTCAAGCCGGTCACACATATATAAATACTGATCTGCCGATTCGTCATCACTTTTTAAATCAAGGGATTTAATTTTTTTTGCAAACGCCGTTTTAGGCTCGATTTTCAGAATATAAGACGATATATGTTCTGCGTTTAAAGAAAGTATAAAATCAATATCCTGTTTTAAACTTTCTGCATTACTGCCGGGCAGTGATGTGATAAGGTCTACCGAAACATTGTTGAACCCGAGATTACGCGCGTTTTTGACAGTTTTTAAGGAATCATAAGCGCTATGGGTTCTGCCAAGCAGTTTAAGCATAGCGTCGTTGCCGGACTGCACGCCTATTGACAGGCGGTTTACGCCTGCTGTTTTGGCATACGTTAAAAAACTGTCACCCGAACGCGGATTGACCTCGGCGGTAAATTCTGCGTTTTCCAATACTTTAAAGTTGGTTCTTATACAATCTGCAAGCGATATAATTTCGGAACCCAGCAGCGACGGAGTGCCGCCGCCTATATATATAGTATCAATGGGGCGGTCTGTTTTACCGCCCCATTTTTTAATTTCTTTTTTTAGCGCGGATAAATAAATATTCAAAGTATCTTTGTAATAAATTGCTGAATAAAAGTCACAGTAATTACATCTGCGCTCACAAAAAGGTATGTGAATATAAAGCCCTAAGGCGTTATCAGTCAAGTATTTCACCTGTACAGCTGCACGATACACCTGCAGCATTGCCCTCATCGGTATCAATGTGCATAGCAAGCGCATAACTGTCGCTTACACGGGCAACCACGTCGCCGAATATAAGCGATCTGCCCTGCGTTGATAATTTAACGCTTACGATCTGCTTGTCGCTTATGCCGTATTTTTCGCTGTCGGCAACGGTCATATGTATATGACGCTTAGCGGCAATGACGCCCTCGGTAAGTTCAACTTCGCCGCAAGGACCCACAAGTTTGCACGCACCGGAACCTGCAATATCGCCCGACTCGCGGATAGGCGCAGTAACGCCGATAGAACGTGCGTCTGTAAGAGAAAGTTCAACCTGATTTGCCTTTCTGCAAGGGCCCAAAATTGACGCCTTAATACTGCTTTTAGGGCCTACAACGGTTACCTTTTCTTCACAGGCAAACTGACCAGGTTGTGATAAATTCTTTTTATTTGTCAATGTATGACCTGCGCCGAAAAGAATTTCAAGCGTTTCCTGTGTAACATGAACGTGACGAGCCGAAATTTCAACCAATACTTCTTTTTTCATTTTAAAAGTCCCCTCTTATATCACTGCTATACTTAGCAGGTTAATTTTACCATATTGCAAAGTATATTGCAAGCGGATTATATCTTCATTCTGAGCATAGAGCCGGTTTTAACTGCCCTTTCAAACGGAATTTTGATTTTTGACATAGGCTGATATGCACATTCGATTTGTTTTCCGTTTTCATCGTAAAGCAAAGATGTATCTACCGAAAACGGCACACTGCCGGCCTCCAGACAGTCAAGTACCGTACCGCTCTCAAACTTATTTTTAAGAGTGGCAAGTATGCAGCCGTCTTTATAACCGTCAACCACGGCGGCAATTGAATAATCGCGTATGTAGCCTGCGTTTTCATAAGTCTGCGCGTTTTGCGGTCTGCCGAAATAAAAACCGGTGGAATATGTGCGGTGGCTTATTTTGTTAAGCTCTTCGCCGACCCATTCGGGCAAAGTCCATTCGCCGTTACAGGATGTTAAACTGTCAACAGCGCCGCGGTATGCGTTTGCCGTAACCGCAACGTAATACTCGGTTTTTGCCCTGCCCTCAATTTTAATACTTGAAACACCGGCATCGCACATTTTATCAAGATAAGGCGCCATACACATATCGTTTGCATTAAGTATGTATGTGCCCTTTTCGGTTTCGGTAATATCGAAATACTGACCCGGGCGCTTTTCTTCCATAAGACTGTAACTCCAGCGACAGGGTTGCGCGCAGTCGCCGCGGTTTGCATCACGGCCCGTCATATAACTTGAAAGCAAGCACCTTGCCGAAAAAGACACGCACATAGCACCGTGGGCAAACGCCTCTATTTCAAGTTCGGGCGGAGTATTGGCGCGAATTTTTGCAATCTCTTCAAGCGAAAGTTCGCGCGCCAGTACCACACGCTTTGCACCCATATTGTAAAACGCGTTGGCGGTTGCGCTGTTTACTATGCCCGACTGAACCGAAATATGCAATTCACAGTCGGGAGCGTAACGCTTTACCATTTCAATAGTTCCGAGATCCGACGCTATAACCGCGTCAACGCCTATTCCGTTCAGATATTTTAAAAATTCGGGCAGACGTTTCATCTCATCTTCATGGGGAATCGTATTGCACGCAACGTGGACCTTAACCCCGTTTGAATGGGCATAGCAAACACCCAATTTCAAATTCTCGCGGTTAAAATTTGCCGACGCCGTCCGCATACCGAATTCCTCACCTGCAACATATACCGCATCCGCGCCGAAATTTACCGCGGTTTTAAGACGCTCAAGGTCGCCCGCAGGGCATAATAACTCAAGCCTGCGTTTTTTGTTATTCAAAATACTCATATATCCAGTTGTTTCCTTGCTGTAACCTTGAAACGGTTTGTTTTTGCTCCGACAAGGTCTTATGATAATAAAAATTGCCTTCGCTGTCGGTAACAAAATAATAATACGGGCTGTTCTCAGTAGGATAGAGCGCCGCTTTTATGGCGTCTATACCGGGTGAACAAAGGGGTCCGGGCGGTAATCCCTTTACATTGTAAGTGTTGTATCTGCCGTCATCGTTTTTGAATGAATTTCCGTAATAACAAGTCGGTGAAGAGCCGAGAGTATCGAAATCCTTGCTGTTAAGCCTGTTATAAAATACGGCTGCAACATTTTCCATTTCTTTTGTATTCTGACCCGATTCCATCTGAATTATTGAAGCCATTGTAAGCACTTCATTCATAGTCATTTTAAGTTCATCTGCGCGTTTATACATATCATCCGTGATCTTGCTTTCGGTTTGCTTAATCATTTTTTCAACCACTAAACGTGCACATTCTGCAGAATCATAAGAATAAAAATTATATGTATCGGGAAACAGATAACCCTCTAACGAATAGTAAGTTTTTCCTTCGTTGCAGTTTTTAAGCAATTTTGTGTCAAGTTTTACCTCGTCTAAAGCATAAATAAAATCAGACGCCTTGCAAACACCCGCCTCTTCAAGCAGGGTACCTATACCTTTAACGGTTACATCTTCGCCGTTAACATTTTTGGTGTAGTCGTTAATGCCGGTACCTTCGGGGATAGTTACGGTAACGCTTTCAGCCTTTGCGCCGTCGGTCATAAGCATCTCTGCTATTTTTTCATAACCTATCTCTGTGTTAAAAGTGTAAAATCCGTATTTATATTTGCTTTCATATCCCTTTAATTTTGAGTAGAGCCTGAAAAGCGTCGGCATTTTAACGGCGCCTGTGTCTTCAAGACTTTGTGAAATTGATTTTGTTGATGAACCGTATGCTATGTCCATTTCACAATCGTCACCTCTGCCGAAACCAAGTCCCAGATAATCGGCGGCGGCGTAAATAACCGTTATCGCAAGCGCCGCAGACACAACAATTATGCAGACTATCCATATTATATTTTTAACGGTTGAATTACCGTGCTTTTTTGGCTTTTTGCTGTGTTTTACCACTGTGTCGGATTCATCAACGTTAAAGCCTTTGCCTATTACAAAATCGTCATCATTCATATTAAAATTGTTTTCCTGCATATTCAACCTCCTGTCAGTATGAAGCGTATCGCATACTTCTTGCGGTTTTTTCGGCTGTTTCGGCACTGCCGAGCAAAGTTTCCAAATATAAAAGTGCAAAATCAAACGAACCGCCGGCACCCCAACCGGTTACTATGTTTTTGTCGCAGACCGCAGGTCGGTCAAGCACGTGCGCACCGGTAAGTTCTTTTTCGTATCCGGTAAAACACACGGCATTTTTGCCCTGCAAAAGGCCTTTACGGCCAAGTATCATCGGTGCCGCGCATATCGCACCTATCACTTTGTTGTTGTCGGTGGCATAATCTATAAACTTTATCACCGTTTCATCTTTTTCAAGATTGACGGTGCCGGGCATACCGCCTGGCAAAATAATGCCGTCAAGGTTTTCAAAATCCGCTTCATTCGCAGTAATATCACAATTTATCGATATTCCGTGCGAACCGGTAACGCGTTTACCGGTAACTCCGACCGTTTTGACCTCTACACCGGCGCGTCGCAAAACATCAACCGGTGTCAGTGCTTCAAGTTCTTCAAATCCTTTTGCCAAAAAAACATATACCATTTTATCACCTTAAAAAAGTTTTAAAGTCTCATCCAATATATCTTTTGATATATCCTCTATTGAACGGGCATGTCCGTCTTTCGCACAGGGTATTACCGTCCAGCCGGAATACTCTGCAGTAAACACAGCCGCTTTACGGCAATTGTTAAGATAATCAACATCGTTTTCGTGAATATCCTTTTTGCTGTCGTTGCCGTTATATCTGTGTGAAAGAAGTTTTTGCGAAACTTCTACCGGCATATCCAAAAAAATCACCTTATCGGGTTTGGGTATACCGACTTTGTTATACTCAAGGTCATAAAGCCAGTTCAAAAAATCACTCCACATACCGCAAGGCAATTTTGAAGTCTGATGCACTGCGTTTGACGTGGTATATCTGCCGGCTATAACAACCCCGTTTTGATTATAATATTTACCCCAATCCGTTTTAAACGACGCAAAGCGGTCTACCGCATAAAACAGCGATGCCGCATAGGCGTTTACATCGTCGGGGTGATTGCCGAAAGCACCGCTTAAATACATTTTTACAAGGGCGCTTGAATCACTTTTATAGTCGGGGAACGACACCATTTTGCTTTCAATGCCGCACTTTAATAAATTTTGCGGCAAAAGTTCAAGCTGTGTGGATTTTCCGCTTCCGTCAAGGCCCTCAATTACAATAAGTTTACCCATTGTTTTTCAGTTCCTTGTAATATTCTTTTACTTCTTTTGCCCTTCCGCAGCTCATTTTGCCCTCGGGGCAAGCACCGTAAAGGCAAGGCGGACCTGCTTTTTTAAAAAGATTGGGTGCAACCTCGGTTACAAGCGCCAACATCTGATTTGCAACCGACCTGATCTCCCACTGGGCACGGTTGCAGCAACGATGGCGGAAAAAATTGTGCAGAGAACGTGCGTTCATTGTAACAACCATTTTTGTTTCGCAGGCATTGGGCAACACAAAGCGTGCGTCTTCAATCGCTTTTTTTGAGGCAAGCCTTGCGGCGGTTTTTTCATCCTTACCCTCGGCTATAAATGTTTTTGTATGTTTTTCGGTAAGAATTTCAGCTATTTTGTCATACGCTTCCTGTGCCATACGCATTGATTCTTCATACACACCGAGTGCCTCGGTGTCTGCCGTTACCTCAGGCGGAGTAACAAATTCAAAAGCTCCCTCTTTTACATACCTTTGGCTTTTTACCGAATATGAAGCCATTCTGTGACGGGTTATCTGTGCCAAAAACGCGCGTGACACGCCCTCAATACCAAAAGTAAAAGATGCGTGCTCTATCGGGCTTTCATGTCCTATTTCAGACAGCATTTCAACAAAATCGGCAGCTTTTTCATCGGTAAGACCGTCGCGCAAATCTTTGATGGTTGAAGAACTGTAACAAAGTTTTGCCGCAGATGCCACGGTTTTTTCGGGATTCGGTGTATAAGCCAGAAGTGTAACGGTAGGCATAATGTAATATCTCCTTACGCAATTCCTATGTTTTTTATCCTTTTAATTATATCATATATAACGAATAATATCAATTAAATTTTGTTTAATTGATTAAATAGCAGAAAACGGTAAAAAAAGTTGATTTTTTTATAAAAAAGTCTTTTTATGTCGCAAAAAATGTGTTACAATATATCCGTAATATTTTTTTGTTTTTTGCGGAGGAGAAATTTTATATGTCCAATATTGATTTTAAACACACACCCTATGGTGACCTTGCACTTATCAGTATGCGCGGCTGTGAAGATATATCTTCAAAAGTCGATTTTTATTTAAAGCAGTGGCGCGGCATTGAAGACGACAAGTCATTTGTTATCGACGCCAACTGCCCCCGCTTCGGCACAGGCGAGGCAAAAGCCGTTCTTCACCATTCGGCACGTGGTCTTGACGCATTTATTATTTGCGACTGTTTTAATTACAACGTTACCTACAAAATGTACGGACAAACAGTTCCTATGAGTCCGGATGACCATTTTCAGGATTTAAAGCGTATTATAGCCGCTTTTGGCGGAAAAGCGCGCAGAATAAGCGTTATTATGCCTATGCTTTATGAGGGCAGGCAGCATCGCCGCACCGCCCGCGAATCTATGGACTGCGCTATGGCTTTGCAGGAACTTGTTGCAATGGGTGTTAAAAACATAATTACCTTTGACGCTCACGATCCACGCGTAAACAACGCTATTCCGCTTGACGGTTTTGATAACGTTCAGGCCGCTTATCAGATGATAAAAGCCCTCCTTCGCAGCATACCCGATGTTAAACTTGACCGTGAACACACTATGATAGTATCACCCGATGAAGGCGGTATGGGCAGATGTATTTATTACTCATCTGTTTTAGGCCTTGAGCTCGGTATGTTTTATAAACGCCGCAACTACTCGGTAGTTGTAAACGGACGTAACCCCATAGAAGCACACGAATTTTTGGGCAACGATATTACAGGCAAAGACCTTATCCTTGTTGACGATATGATTTCAAGCGGTGAATCGATGCTTGATATAGCAGCAAAACTTAAAGAAAAAGGCGCCGGCAGAATTTTCGTGTTCTCAACATTCGGACTTTTTGTTGAAGGCCTTGAAAAATTTGACGAGTATTACAAAGACGGCATTATAGATAAAGTGTTTACCACAAATCTTATATATCAAACACCCGAATTGCTCTCGCGCGAGTGGTATTGCAGTGTAAATATGTCAAAATACATAGCGCTTTTGGTTGACACACTCAACAACGACAACTCTATAAGCAAGTTGCTTGACCCTGCAGACAAAATCAGGTCTGCCGTAGCAAAATACGAAGCAGAAAACAAAATCTAAAGCAATATAACCGTTTTCACTTAAAAAATCAACCCCTTTTTGACAAAAGGGGTTGATTTTTTTGAAATCAGTGATATAATGTTCACATAAATTTAATATTTGCTATATGATATTTGCAGGAAATGTGCGTTGTTTTTTACATACGCCGACCGAAGGAGTAACACTCTCAGGTGCCGTTTACGGTGAGGACTGTAAATTGATAGCACTTTGGAGAAGCCCGATTCAATTCGGGTGCCGAAGGGGCAACACGTAAAAGCGTAAATCTCTCAGGCAAAAGGACAAAGTTTTTTCAAATTATTATAATTTGTTTTTTTATTTTGTCGGATTGCGCTTTTGCAGTCCGATTTTATTTTTGCATTTTTAAAGGGGAGATGTCAATTATGATTTTTGACAAAATTGCCGAGATAAACGGCAGTATCAACAGTGTGGTCTGGGGCAAGTTCGGTCTTATTCTGCTTGTCGGGACAGGCATTATAATCACATTTTGCACAAAGTTTTTTCAGGTTTCAAGACTTGGCCACTGGTGGAAAAATACAATAGGCAGTCTGTTTTCTAAAGAGGTTTTGAAACACCGCAAAGAAAAGGGCACAATATCGCCGTTTCAGGCACTTTGTACGGCTCTTGCCGCAACAATAGCACCGGCAATATAGCGGGTGTTTCGGCGGCTATTTGCATAGGCGGCGCAGGCGCTGTTTTTTGGATGTGGGTTGCTGCATTTTTCGGTATGATGACAAACTATGCCGAAAATACGCTCGGCATATATTTTCGCCGCAAAAACTCCGAAGGCGAATGGTCTGGCGGCGCAATGTACTATCTGCGCGACGGACTCGGCGGTTACGATTACAAAGACAATAACTGCAAAACCGGATTTAAAACTCTCGGAAAAATCCTTGCCGTTATTTTTTGTATTTTTACCATGCTTGCATCGTTTGGTATAGGCAGTATGGGTCAGGTAAACAAAATTGTTGCAAATGTTTCGGCAACATTTGACATCAAAGCGTTATCATCGATTGAAGTGTTCGGCGGCGTATCGCTTTACAATGTAATTTTGGGCATAGTTATTATGATACTTACGGCGATAATCACATTGGGCGGCGTTAACCGCATAGCGCTGGTTGCCGAAAAAATAGTTCCTTTTATGGTGGTTCTTTTTATAACCGGAAGCCTTGTTATAATAGGCATAAATTATGATAACATTCTGCCGGCATTTAAAGCAATTTTTGTTAATGCCTTTAAAACCGAAGCGTTTGTGGGCGGCGGTGTAGGCGGCGTAATAATCGCTATCACAAACGGTTTTAAGCGCGGCGTATTTTCAAACGAGGCAGGACTCGGTTCGTCTGTTATGGTGCACTCAAATTCAAGCGTAAAAGAACCCGTTAAGCAGGGTATGTGGGGCATATTCGAAGTTTTTGCCGACACTATGGTAGTTTGCACAATGACCGCACTTGTAGTTCTTACATCGGGCATATTCAACGCCAACACCGGTGAGATCGCCGAAGGCTTTACCGATGCAACACTTGTAGGCGGAGCATTTAACAGTGTTTTCAGTTGGGGAAACTTAGGTCAAAGATTTGTTGCCATTGCAATGTTTTTGTTTGCCTTTACCACAGTGCTTGGCTGGTCGCATTACGGTTCAAAAGCGTGGGAATACCTGTTCGGGGCAAAAACAACCTTTATTTTCCGCATTATTCATGTCTGCACAATTATATTCGGTGCGGTGCTCACCTCATCTCTTGCATGGGATATATCCGACACATTCAACGGACTTATGATGATACCAAACCTTATAGGCGTGCTGTTTATGATTCCGCTTGTAGTCAAGATAACCAAAAACTACATTGACCGCAAGATAAATAAAAAAGATGTAAAACCCATTCTTTCTTATGATGCCGATATTCAGGCAGAAGCGGAATCAACACTTAAAGACTGAGCGTAATTTAATAAATTTTACATTAAAAAAGCCGATGCAAAATAAACGTTTTGTATCGGTTTTTTGTTTTAAGATTTAAACCCGTTTGTTCAAAGTTTATTAACAAACTTTAATTTAAAAGGTATATAATACCTTTTAAGCAATACTGAAAGGTGATTATAAATGGTAAAAAAAGAATTTAAGTCAGAATCAAAAAAACTTATGGATATGATGATAAATTCTATCTACACCCATAAAGAGATTTTTTTGCGCGAGATTATTTCAAATGCGTCGGACGCAATAGACAAGTTGTATTTTAAATCGCTTGTTGACAACAGCGTCGGACTTACCGCAGACCAATTTGAAATCAGAATAGAAGCCGACCCCCAAAAACGCACTTTAAAAGTTATTGATAACGGCATAGGTATGACCGAAGACGAACTTGACAGCAACCTCGGCACAATAGCAAAAAGCGGCTCGTTTGACTTTAAAGCCGAAAATGAAAACACCGATGAAAATGTTGATATAATCGGTCAGTTCGGCGTAGGTTTTTACTCGGCATTTATGGTAAGCGACCGCGTAACGGTTGAAACGCGCGCCTTTGGCAGCGACACCGCCTATATGTGGGAATCTGACGGTGCCGACGGTTATACAATCACACCGTGCCAAAAAGATGACGTAGGCACGGTTGTTACAATGTATATAAAATCCGATACCGATGATGAAAAATACAGCGAGTACTTTGATCAATATAAAATAAGCGAACTTGTAAAATGCTATTCCGATTACATACGCCACCCAATAAAAATGAATTTTACAACAAAAAAACCGGTTGAGGGCAAAGATAACGAATATGAAGACGTTGTTGAAGACCGTACCCTTAACAGTATGGTACCGCTTTGGAAAAAGAATAAAAACGAGATAACCGAAGAAGAATACAACAGTTTTTATAAAGAAAAATTCTATGACTATGAGGCTCCGGCAAAAGTAATACACACCAAAACGGAAGGCCAGGCAACTTTTAACGCATTGCTTTTTATACCGCGCCATATGCCTTTTAACTACTACACAAAAGAATATGAAAAGGGTTTATCGCTTTACTGCAAAGGTGTTCTGATAACCCAAAAATGCGCCGATCTGTTACCCGATTATTTTAATTTTGTTAAGGGTCTTGTTGACAGTGAGGACCTGTCGCTTAATATTTCGCGTGAGATGCTGCAGCACGATGCACAACTTAAACTTATAGCCAAAACCGTAGAAAAGAAAATCAAAAGCGAACTTGAAAAAATGCTTAAAAATGAGCGTGAAAAGTATGAAGAATTTTTCAGGGCATTCGGCTTGCAATTAAAGTTCGGCGTTTATGATAACTTTGGCATACATAAAGATGAACTTAAAGATCTTTTGCTTTTTATATCATCAAAGGATAAAAAATATGTAACTCTAAAAGAATACACCGAGCGTATGCCTGAGGGTCAGAATGCAATATACTATGCCTGCGGCGAAACAGTTGAAAAAATTGAGTTGCTGCCTCAATGCGACGCCGTTAAAGAGAAGGGATATGAAATTCTTTGCCTTACAGACAGCATTGATGAATTTGCACTTAAAATTATGGCGGAATACAACGGCAAAAAGTTTATAAATATATGCGATGAAAATCTTGACCTTACTACCGATGAAGAAAAAAAGGCAATTGAAAATGTAAACCGCGAATTTGCTGATATGCTTAACAGTATGAAAGAGTCACTCGGCAGCAAAGTAGCAGCCGTAAGATTTACAAACAAACTTAAAAATCACCCCGTTTGCCTTACAAGCGAGGGCGGAATATCCTCAGATATGGAAAAAGTAATCAACGCAATGCCCAATAACGGACAAAAGGTAAAAGCAGAACTTGTGCTTGAGATAAACAACGCCCACCCCATAGCACAAAAATTAAAAGAATTATATAAGACCGATAGTGACACACTCAAAAAATACACAAAAATGCTGTTTGACGCTTCATGTCTTATAGGCGGCAGAAATATTGATGACCCCCTTGAATACAGCAACCTTGTGTGCGAACTTATGACAAAATAATATGTAAAACGCATTACAACCGCAAAACCGAATACCGATTTATAAACAAAACCCCTGCTTTATTAAGCAGGGGTTTGTTGCGTTATATATTTTTATAACTTTATTACTCGTTATATGCGGGTGTAGATATTGCTATCTCGTTCGGTAACTGATACAGACGAACCGAATCTATAAACGTAGAAATCGGAAGCGTTTTGTTATCGGTCAGCATACCGCCGCTAACTGTCGATCTGGGAGTGTAAAGCCACTGGTTCATAATAATGTAGTACCAAAGATTATAACCAAAACCGTTGTTGTTGTTGCAGTCAAATCCGTCAACACCGTCCCAAGCGGTATCCCAGTCGCGTTCAAGCCACATTTTACCGTCAAGGTATACCTTGTAGCCGTTTTCATCAAGTAGCATACCGTAATAATGGTATGTATCATTAAGATTTTTAAGCTCATCGCCCTCAAAGACATACTGTTGCTTGCGTTTATCGGCATCATCATAGAAATTACGCCAGCTTGTTATATTACCGTAAGTCTGATACGCGTCTTTGTTAAATTTGATCTTATCGGTAATATCATCACCAAAGTGGAATACTTTGTTAATTGTATTACCTGCGGCGTCTTTTGCCTGATAAGTGATGCCGTTTGTATAGTTTACACCGTTAATGTTGACATCATACGGCTTATAATATTTATGGAAACTTACATCCCAAGTGTTGCCGTTACCAAAACTTTCGAATATGTCAATCTCAACGTTCCAAGCGGCTCTGTACTGCTCTCTCGGAAGGGCTGACGACTGTTCGGGATTGCTCATAAGCCAAAGTGGTGCAAGACTGCCGGCAGTGTAAGCCGATCTGACTCTGAACTCAATATAGCCCATCTTGTAAGCAAGAGTATCGGGTGTATCATACGAGCCCGCGGTTGCATAAGCATAATCCTCATTATCTTCTGAAAGATAACGCAAAGCGGTAAGCCTTAATCTGCCGTTTTCAACGTAGCAAACGTCTTTATTGCTTATAAATGCAAGGTCAACGTTTTTAGGCATATGCGCGCCGATAGACCATTTAGTACTGTCAACCAACTCTTCGCCGTCAAACTCATCGCCCCAAACGTAAACATACTCTTTGCCGTTTAAGGTGCGTTTTGAGGTGAAATCATCCTGTTTACCTGAGAGAGTTGCAACTTTGCCTTTTTCACGGGCAACTGTTCTGAACCAGTCAACCGCCTTTTCAACCATTGCAAAGTGACCGCCCTCAAAAACAAGTTTTTTGCCTTTAAGGTTTACGGCAAATTCGGTTTCACCGAGCGATGATTTATAATAGGCAGTATCGCCTACTATAATCATCTTTTCTACGCCTGCAAGCGCAGGATCATTGTCTTTATAAACAGGCAGGTCAACGTTATCTTTTTCTTTAAAGAATGCGTTCAACTTTCTTGCCAAAACGCCTGCGTTTGTTTTAGAACCGTTCTTGTCAACCGAAGTTGAATAAACTATAACATAGCCGTCGGGGCCGTCCCAAGAAACATTTTTTGATGTAAATTCAGGAGTGAATGTTTCTTTATGCAGCTCGTCAAATGAAACTGTCTCAGCCTCTTCTTCAGCCTTTAATAGGGCGCGCTTAGCGCGTGTTGTGGGCGTATTATTTGAGGTGTTGTTATCAATTACAGGAACGTAAGAGTTAGAACCGTCTGTGTTTTCATCGTTATCTTTTACAATAACTCTGTCACGTACTACTACTTTTTTCTTCTTCTTTTTCTTGGTGGTTTCTTTACATCCGACTGCCGAAACCGTTACCAATAAGGCAAGCAAAAAGCAGAGTATTCTCTTTACAGAAATATTTGATTTCATAAAACCCTTCCTTTCCTTAATTCTTTTCGATTACTTCGACAGAATTTTTTTTCGAAATAATCATAATAACCGCACATGATATAATTGCCGCAACCAATATGGCAGCACCTGTACCAACACCGGTATTAGGTGAAGTTCCGCTTGAATCGCCGCCTATGTAATTTGTATTTTCAATTATGTCACCGGTAGGCATAATAAGCACATCGTCAAAATACAAACTTGAATTACCGGTTGCTCTTATAGATACCCAGTTTGTAAGCGCGGTAAAGTTGTATGAATACTGTTTCCACTCACCCACGGTAAGACCGGTAAGAGTTACCATAGGCTCAACACCGATTGCGGTACCAATATAATCGGGATAATTATTGTGAACAAGCGATAACGTTGTATCGGGATTGTTAGCCTTATCGGTTGTCGCCCAGAATGTCATCTTGTATGTCTGACCTACGGTAAGCCACTCATCGTAATTTATCAGCAAGTCAGCAGGATCAGATGAGTTATCAAGAAGATGAATTGACTTTGTTCCGCGATATGCGTACTTAATATCATATCCGCCGCGAGAACCGGGTCGATTGTAGTTCCATCTGTCTAAATCGCAGTCATACGTTGAATATGTATAATTTTCAAAATCCTGAATTATAGAATTCTTCTTCCAACCGGCGTAAAGGTTAATATCACGTGAGAGGAAGTATTCATACGGGTACGGAAGTGTAATATCCGAGAAAGAATACCAACCTGTGAAAATGTAACCGGGACGTGTAGGTGTAGGCAGGCTTACCTTTTCATAAGGTTTACCTGAAATAGAAGGAACCTCTACCTCGGTAGTACCTGTAAGGAAGTTTATGGTTACTGTAGGAATATTATAAGTCTTATCAGAGAATATTCCAGCACCTCTGCCCTGCTTATCAAATACTCGAAGCACCGGTGTACCGTCTGCTTCAACACGCCAGGTGTTCTCCCAATCAAGGGCTTGCATAGCGTTTTTAGCGGCATCGCCTACGCGCCACTGCGGTCTTGAAAGACGTGTTACGGCGTAGACGTTGTTACTTCCGTAGTAGTAAACGTTGGTCATTTCATAGCACTTGTCAGTTTCACTCGATGACCACTGGTGAGTACCTACACTCGGTTTTACATCATTATTTTGCGGAAGTGCAAGTGAGTTATATATACGCGAGCCTTGTGACCACTGGTTACCTATAAGCGCACCTTGGTAGTTAGGATCTTTTGCTTTAATGTTAGCGGTGACATAACAATCGCGTATTACTATAATTGCACCGCCGGGGTTACCGATACCGCCTACAGCATTTGCCTCAATATAACTGTTATGGTCTACAAAACAGTTTGTAAACGAAGGCAGCTTGCGCGGTGTTGACTCACCCGGTACCAAAAATTCATCGTTAACAGTTTCCGCAACAGTGGTTTTATTGCCATAGAAGTTATAAAAACCGCTGCCCATGCCGAAAAATCCGCCGGCATACACACTGTCATCACCTATAGCGGCTTTTACGTAAGCGTTTGATATACCTAAGTTTTTAATTGCAGCCGAACCGCCGATTTGCGGGAACAAGCCTATATAGGTGTTTTGCGGTGTTGTTTTGTAGTTGAAATACATACCGAATACGGCATAACCGTCACCGTCAAACGTACCGGTAAATGCGGCAGATACGGTGTGGTTGTCATACCATTGGTTACAGCCTACTTTTGCTGTCCAAAGTTCATCTGAAACATTGTTCAAATATATATCCGCAACAAGTATAAAACTCTTACTGTTGTATGAATTTGAGATTGCAAGCGCTAACTGTTCGCCTGTTGCAACCTGATACGGATCATCGGCTGTGCCTGAGCCGCCTGCAAAACTTGTTGCTATCTCGCCGGACCATACTTCACCCTGAACGCCGTTGAACGATCTTACCTTATACGTCGGTGACGGGTAATCACCTGCGTTTTCAGACCAGATATTACTAAAATCAAGCCCTGTCATATAGGTTTTTGCGTTTGCACCAATCATATTGTCAGAGGCAAGTGTATTGACACCGTCAATATTGCCCTGAGCATCGGTGTAAATTGCAGAAGCAGTTATATTCTGAGCAGAAGCAAACGGGTACTCGCCCACTGAAACGCTCTCTTTAATATCAAGTTTGCCGGTAACTTCGCCTACAAGACCGCCAACTTTGCCGGTAGCCGAAATGCTGCCCTTAAAGATGCTGTTATCCATACGAAGTCTGGCAAAACCTATACGGCCTACCACGCCGCCAGCATTTGCAGCGCCTGTAAGAACAACTTCTTTGCAGATTTCGGCAGAGCGAAGAGAAGTAATATTTGTAGCGTTATCCTCAACACCGCCTATAGCAGCGCCGATATATGAACCGCTGTTACCTGAAATATAAGCCGAATCAACTTTAATGTTTCTTACTTCACCGCCTGAGCCCAAAAGCGGTATAAGACCTGCATACACGCCCGACTCAACATCGGTGTTGTAAAGTCCGTAAACCGTGTAGCCGTTAGCGTCCAAAATACCTGTGAAACCTGATACATCATTTGAGTCAAGCCATTTTAACGCCGAGTCTTTCCAATCAGGATTGTTAACATCGTTAATGTAAATATCGGCTGTTAATTTGTAGTATGAACCCGACTTGCAGTATGAAAGCATCTGGGCAAGTCTTTCAGGGGTATCAATCAAAAACGGATTGTTGATTGTTCCGTTACCGCCTGCGTAACTGTCGGCAATTTTGCCTGACCATGCTTTGCCGGGGGTACCTATTACCGATGTGTGCTTTAATGGCATCGGAATGTCTGAAGTTGTTGTCCAGGTACCGTTCCAATCAAACTCGGGGGCGGTGCTCTTTACAGTCTCACCCTTGAGCGATTCTGTTGAAACAGTTTTTACACCGCTGATACTTTCGCTTACCACAGCAGAAGGAGCGTCCTGATCGGTGTAAACGTTTTTAAACGCACTTGTGTAGGACTTATCATTGTCGGCAGCGGCATATACGCCGAGTGATATACAGTTTTTAATTGTATGTTCACTGCCGAGCGACGATGCGATAAATCCTGCGTGGTTTGTACTGCCGAGTTCTGAGGCAATCTCACCACCGGATACGATTGAATCGTCAATAAATACGCATCCGCTTAAGTGTGAGCAGGCAACCATACCTGCAGCATTTTTTGTGCTGTGTACGCTGCAATCAACAACTGCAATATTGCGCAGATTAACTGTTGCAGATGTTGAAAGATCGGCAACAACCGCAGCAGAACCTTCAGCATCCTTATTTGTAGTGTTGAATACAGAATTTTTAATTGTAAAGTTCTTTATAGTTGAACTGCCCGCCTGCGGGAACAAACCGCTGCGGTTTGTTGTGTCGGATTTAACACCGTAGATCGTTACACCGTTGCCGTCAAAATAACCGCTGAAATTGTTTGTATCACCGGGGGTATAGTTAAGCATTTTTCTTGATTTAAGGACGTTAACGGTTTCACTGTAACTTAATCCCTTAATATCATTGAAGTAAAGCGCTGTTACGCCGTCGGCAATTTTATAAAACTTATCGGCGTTAAGTGTGCTTACCATTTTATAAAACTGCGCGCAGCTGTCTATAAGGTAGGGGTCTTCTGCAGTACCTGTACCGGCGGCAAAGTTTTTAGCCGTTGTGCCGTCCCAAACATTTTCGCTTGAAGCAGGACCGCCGTTTTTATAATATTCTTCACCGGTAGGAGCAATATACTCATTTTGCGGAATCGGGTAGTCGTTTTCAACGACTTTCCAGTTGTGCTCCCAATCAAGGTCAAGTTCCTGTTTTGCTTTTGTACCTTTTAAATAACCCGATTTAACAACGATAACCTCATCATCCTCATAATTAAGTTTACCATGCTGATAATGGTCTACCGAATACGTGTGTTTAACGTTTGAATAAACCGCATTGAACTTATATGAGTAAGCTGTGGTAGGCACCTTAGCACCGTTCCACAAAGCGTCGCGGTCCGACGCACCGTAAACCTGCACGTCTGCAACGATTACACTGTCAATCTGCGCTGCGTCCTTTGATCCGTAAGGCAGGTTAATAACACCGCCGGCAATACCGCAAGCGCCTTTTTCTTTGCTGGTCGCGTTAAGCGTAACGTCAGCCACCAAACAGTTTTTAACGGTAGGGTAGCATGAGTTTGCAACAGCAACAATTGCAGATGTAAAATAAGATGCCTCAACATATGCGGTTTTTACAGAGCAGTTGCTTACTGAAATTGCATTTTCGCAGCAACCGACGATAACACTCGCCGAACCGTATTTTGAGTCATACCAAGTACGGTTACCTGAGTACACGCCGTTGCCGCCATCATTGCCTTCCTGATCTTTGGGGTCAACCTTTGCGGTGTTTACCGTATAAGAATTTCTGAAATGAACGTTCTTAACAACCGAATCTTTACCTGCTTCGGGCAAAAATGCCGCAAAACGATAACCGCAGGCGTACAAACCGTAAATAAAATGACCGTCACCGTCGAAAGATCCCATAAATTGTGCCGGGTATTCAAAGTGAGTCTCATTCTCATACCAGTTGTTAAGTGAAGACATATCAAAGTCTTTTGAGCCCCACTTATCGTAATCGGTAATATCATTCAAATAAATATCGTTTGCCAGTTTGTAATATGTAGCCTGATTATTTGCACTCTTACCGAAATCATATACCATTCTGAACAGTTGATCGGCAGTGGTAATAACGTATGGATCCGCCGACGAACCGTCACCGCTGCTAAAAGGAACAGCAACCTTAGAACTGTCATAACCGTTCCAGATTTCAGCGTTTGACGGTGTTGTTTCAGCTGTTGCAGAAAAATCCACACCGATCAAAACCGAAAAGGCAGACACTACCAGTATTGAAAGCACAGAAAATAAGGTGATAAATTTTCTGCCAATACCAACGGTATTTTTCATATCACACCCATCCTTTCACTCTTTTAATATTGTAAAACTTCCTTATGCCGCCCTGCACGCAGGGCGGCATAAGCGTAGTAACTTAAAAACAATAATTAAGTCAAATTATTTAAGTCCCGTATTCTTTGCTACATGCGAGTTTATATTTGCAACTGCTTTATCAACAGCGCTCGAAAGTGCCGAAAGCGAACTTGCAACCTGACTCGGGTCACCGAACGTTATGTTCCAAGCATCCCATTTTTTGAATGCGCCGCCCAAAATTGTTTCGTTCATAGTTCCGGGGCTACCGTTAGTGTAGTAAGGTGTGTAACCTGCATATCTGTCAGAATCGGTTTTGGTAAATTCAAAGAAGAATTTTTCAGCATCGTCTGAAATGAATGCAGACTTGGTGTTGTAGTTGTTTACATCAAGATAATAACGTAAGAACAAACCTGCCGCTACGGGATTTGCAGAACCTCTTGCAAGTCCCCAGCCTTTAAGCATACCTGTAAGATAAGGTTTTTCGCCCTCTTTCCAGGAAGGAGCATAGTAGAAGCCTACATCGTTCCAGTTAGCCTTTGCGTTAGAACCGTTCTTTTTAAGAGCCCAACCGAGTGCAGGGCAGATACCAACGCGACCGCTGTCAAATTTAACTGTACCGGAGTCTGTTACAAAACCGTCTTTACGCCACTGAGCCATTTTGGTCATTGCTTCAACAAGGCGTGTGTCATTTATACCGTTTGTGTAAGTACCGTTTTCATACTTGTAAAGGCCTGTGCCTATTGTACCGAGTACGTGGTCAGGTTCAAAATAGCAACCGTATGCACCGTCAAGTTTTGATACGGCCTTTGCAATTGCGGCAAATGCGTCCCAAGTCCACTTACCTGCTTTGTCATACTCTTCAGGCGTGGTGGCACCTGCACGTTTTAAAAGGCTCTTGTTATATATAACCATGATACCTTCATTCCAGATGTTGCCGATTGTGTTGCAGAGGTAAGGCTCACCACCGAAGGTAGTTGTTTTGAACATATACTGATCCCAGATCGGGTCGGTGTAGTCAAGTTTTGCAGCGGTAAGCGACTGCATAATAGACATTATTGCAGGGAAGTCGCCGTTTGAACGCATACAGTCAACCGTTTGACCCGAAGCGATCATACCGCCTACTTCGGTTACGATGTCGCCGACAAGTTTTTCTTCAACGGTAATGCCGTATTCCTGCTCAAATTTCTTTACAACAGGACCCGATTCATCTTCTTTAGAAAGAATGGTTGTTGCAAAGACAATTTTTGTGCCTTTATAATCTGCAGGATTAACACCTGTTGCGGTTGGCTTATTAGGCGATGTGGTGCCTGAACCTGAGCCGTTTCCGGATGCGCCTGAACCGCCGCTGCCTGAGCCGCCGCTTGTTGTATTGCCGTCGCCGTCAACATAAACATCATTGTCAACGTAAACAACGCCGCCGGAAGACATATCTTCCTCACCTTTTTTACAACCTGCGAGTGAGAACACAAGTGCCACAGCCATCAATGCGGCAATGATTCGTTTGGTTTTGCTGAACATTTTGATATACTCCTTTTATAGGTATTGTTTGCGCCGTAAAGCGCGGGCCCGTCGGTTAAACGGCAACTTGCCGATAACCGAAATATTACATAAAAATTATAATGTATTTTTTCATAAAAAGCAATGCGAATTTTGTGGAAATTTTATTACTTTTCACTGAGTTATTTTATGTTTTTTAATATTCTTTAAAAACATAAACAAACGTACAAATTTTAATTCTCTTTACCTTGTATATTATTGCCTTAATTGTATTTTTTTGCTTTGCGTGAAAGCGTAACGGCTGCACCCAAAAGCATCGTTGCACCGATGAACTCAGGTACAAAACTATCGCCGGTTGAGGGGCTGGTATTTCTGTAATCGGTACCTGCGCCCGAACCTGAAGACGCGCTGCCGTTGTTATAGTTGTTATTGCCGCCGTTTGTTGTTCCGTCGTCAATAACAAGACCTATTTCCGCAATAGCGAAATATCCGAGACGGTCGGTGGTAACAGACGCCGCTATTACCTTATCCTTTTCATCGGCAATAAGTTTTGTATTAAGCATTTTTGAGGTGCCGTTTTCAAGGTCAACATAATAAATTGCAATGTCGCCGCTTATGGTCTTAGGCAACGCAATCGTTACCAAAGCTTTTGAACCGTCAGCCATATTCTCAGACGGTGATATCTCATATGCGACAAAGTTTTTAACGTTCAATTTGCCGAGTGCTGATTTAACATCATCATATTTTGAGTCGTCTTTTCCAATCTCAAATACGTCGGTAATAACATCTTTAGAGAAAGCGTTTGTTGTCGCCTCAATGCTTACGCTTTCATCTTCGTTTGCATATGCGTAATCAAATGTTGAATATCCGCAGCCGTAACCGTTGGCGTCCTCACACCATTTATATACACCCTCATAACGCTTGCTGTCGGTTTCAATGGTATGCTCTGCGTAGTCACCCTTGCCGCACTCTGTACATTCATGCCAGTGACCTTTGTCATCATATCTGTATATGGGGTTTCCATCCTGGTCAACGTCAACATAATTGTGATTTAATTTGGGAATTGTAACCTCATCTTCGGTAGTCGGAACAGTTGCAGCAGCGTCTTTAAACAAAAGTCCGCAAACGTTACATTTGTAATACTCTAAGTTACCTGCGTTTGAACACGCAACCTTAACTGCGTCTACCTTTGTCATTGTGCTTGCGTCGTGCGGACACGCCCAATTACACTTATCGCAAACATTGTCATTGCCGAAGATATGTTTTTCATCCTTTGTTACTTCATACAGACAGTCTGCACATTTTCCGCTATGTCCGTTTGCACCGTCGATGGTGTATATAACGTTGTGCGCGGTCTCGGTTATTTTGGTCTGACATACTTCGCAATATGTCCAGTGCTTGTCGCCGTCCATACCGTAAACAAGTTCGCCGTTTGAATCCCTGAGTTCTACGTGAGCACCTGTTGCAGCAATTACAACATCATCAGCCGATACCGCCGTGTTCATGGGTGCCATAATATCATCGGTGAGGAATATTTTTCCGCATACAGAACAGGTCCAATATGCTTTGTTGCCGGCGCTTGCACACGTTGCCGCAACCGCATCGGTCTTAACAAGTTTGTGACCTTCTGCTGTGCCGTGGTATTCATAATCAATATGTCCGCAATCGCAAATAGTTTTTGTATTGGGTGCGGTTACGCAGTCGCCGTCTTTATCCTCAACTTTTTTAAGGTGATCAGCACTTTTGTGATCACACTCAAACTTACAAACCGTACAAACGCTTGAATCATCATAAGTATGGTTTATAACAGTTACACCTTCAATGCCGCAATCTGTGCAACGTGCGGTATGGCCTGCGTATTTATCGGCAGTAGAAGGAGTGCCTTCAAGTCTGTGCGATACCTGAAGTTCAAGTGTTGAAGTATTTGCAAACCAGGTACCCTCAAAATCAAGTTTCATACTGTTTAAGGCGTTTGCACCGGTCACTTGTGCAGTGGTAAGTGTTTTAACACCTGTAAATGATGCGTCAACTGCCTTATCGGTATAAACATTTACATAGTCGC
>CAKSDJ010000008.1 GCA_934445015.1 uncultured Eubacteriales bacterium
CCCTTAGGCTTGTGCTTTTTCAGCATTTCAAGCGTGTCGGCGTGCGCATCTCGGTCATGAATAATTACAGGCATATCAAATTCTTTTGATAACAGTAACTGCTGTTCAAAAGTTTCAAGCTGCTGTTGCCTGTTGTCTTGCGACCAATAATAATCAAGCCCTATTTCACCTATCGCAACACATTTCGGATGTTTTAAAAGCAACCGTATTTGTTCAACCGTTGTGCCTGAGTTTAAATTTTCGGGGTGAATGCCTACCGCCGCAAAAACAAAATCGTATTCCTCCGCAATACTCAGAGCTTTTTCTGATGAAAGTTTATCGCATCCGCAGGTGACAATACCGCAAACGCCGTTTTTGTGCATAGTTCGAAGCAGTGTGTCGCGGATACCGTCAAACCGGCTGTCATCATAATGTGAATGGCTGTCAAATATCGGGTGTGATGTTATAAGTCCGTTAGGATATTCCATTATCTTACCTTAGAACCCTCGGGTATATCATCGGCAAATATAACTTTTACGTCGCCGTTCGGGCAATCTGCCGCCAAAATCATACCGTTTGACTCAACACCGCAAAGCACCGCAGGTTTTAGGTTTGAAACCACAATAACTGTGTGACCTATAAGGTCGTCGGGGGCGTACCATTTTGATATGCCCGACGCAACAATTCGTTCTTTACCGCTTGCGTCGTCAAGAGTCAGTTTTAACAATTTTTTTGCTTTGGGTATAGGTTCACAGTTTATAACTTTTGCCGTTTTAAGTTCTATTTTTGCAAAATCGTCAATAGCGATTTGAGAAAGTTTAACAGTGTTTTCGGCGGATTTTGCGGCTTGCGCCTTTTTATCGTGCTCGGCTTTGATTTCTTCCAATGCTTTAGCCATATCTATTCTTGCGAACAACGGCGTTGCTTCGCCTACGGCATATTCTTTAACTTTGCCGAACACCGATTCCTTGCACTCGGTTTTAAGTTGGTTGAATATACTTTCGGAACTTGCAGGTATAATCGGAGTAAGCATAATTCCGAGAAGGCGTATGCACTCAAGCAGATTATATAGCACCGCATTAAGACGGGGCAGTGTGGACTCATCTTTTGCGAGCAACCATGGGGTAGTTTCATCAATATATTTATTGCAGCGTTTTGCAAAACTCATAACAGATTCGCATGCGTCGGCATTGCGGTAATTATCCATAAGCGAATAATATTTGTTTACACTGTCGGATGCGGTTTTTATAAGTTCTGAGTCAACCGCTTCAACAGAGTCGGGCGCTGTAACTTTACCGCCGAAATATTTGTTTGTCATTGCTACGGTGCGGTTTACAAGGTTGCCCAAAGTGTTTGCAAGGTCTGAGTTGAATTTGGTTATAAAACTCTCATAGGTAATTGTGCCGTCCTGAGTAAACGGTATCTCAGAGAGCAGGTAATAACGCACGGCATCAATGCCGAAACGGGCGGCAAGTTCATCTGCGTAGATAACATTGCCCTTTGACTTTGACATTTTATCTTCGCCAACAAGCACCCAGGGGTGACCCAAAACCTGTTTTGGCAGCGGTTCGCCCAGTGCCATAAGTATAATAGGCCAATATATCGTATGAAAACGGACTATGTCTTTGCCTATTACGTGAAGGTCGGCAGGCCAAAGCTTTTTATATTGCTCGCTGCTGCCGTCGGGGTCATAGCCTACGCCCGTGATATAGTTTGAAAGTGCGTCAATCCAAACATAAATAACGTGCTTATCGTCAAAACTTACGGGAACACCCCACTTAAATGACGAACGTGAAACGCATAAATCCTGAAGACCGGGTTTTATAAAGTTATTGAGCATTTCATTTTTTCTTGATTCGGGTTTTATAAAATCGGGATTCTGCTCATAATACTCTACAAGTTTATCCTGATATTTTGAAAGGCGCAAAAAGTAAGCCTCTTCTTTTGAGTCAATAACATCTCTTCCGCAGTCGGGGCATTTTCCGTCTATAAGCTGCGACTCTGTATAAAACGATTCGCACGGCACGCAATACTTGCCTTCATAAGTGCTTTTGTATATGTCGCCTTTGTCATAAAGTTTTTTAAATATTTTCTGAACAACTTTTTCATGGTAATCGTCGGTTGTGCGGATAAATTTATCGTAGCAGGTGTTAAGACTGTCCCATACTTCTTTTATCTGCGCCGAAGAGCGGTCAACGTACTCTTTAGGCGTAATTCCCTCTGCTTTTGCGTACTCTTCTATTTTTTGTCCGTGTTCGTCCGAACCCGTCATCAAATACACATCAAAGCCCATCTGCTTTTTGTAACGGGCAATCATATCGGCAAGCACAATATCGTATGCGTTGCCTATGTGCGGCTTGCGTGATGCGTATGCAATAGCGGTAGTAATATAAAATTTAGGTTTTTCTGACATTGTATATTCCTCCTACGGTTTTCGAATGAGAAAACCGATTATTGATAAAATTGCTGCGGTAAGTTCATACATAAGAACCGTAAATGCGGTAGGTATTGAATGAGCGCCCGAAAATGATGCGTACATAAAATATATAAGCCCTAAAATTGCAGACAGCAAATACATTATTGTAAGCAAACGGTTCGATTTTTTAATCATTGAAGCGCAGTTTATTATTTTTATGAACGACAAATCAGACCTTTTAAATACGGCGGGTGCAGGGCAGTTTTTAACATCTGACGTTGCGTTTTTATACATATGCACACCGGCGTTGGTCATTATTTTAACCGAATCTTTATATAATCCGAAATAATCGCAAAGCATTTCTTCATTTATGTTAGGGTCGCAGTTATCCACAAGCAATGTAATTCCGAGTTCGGTTGTTTTGCGAAGTTCGTTTGCAATGTCGGGTCTGACACTGTACTGAATAACTATAAGTGCGCATGCCGATTCCGAAGTTGCAACATAAACGGGGAAATAGCCTTTCCTTAAAATCTTCTTGTCTATTTCGATGCTCGGAAGTTCAATGGCGTGCGCTTTCATAAGAGAACGGTTTCCTATAAAAAGCAGCTCATTATCTACCCATCCCGAAATTCCGAGACGTTTTTCATATTTGACCGTATCGGAGTCCGGTATAGAGTAAGAACTGTTTGTTCCGGCAATTTTTTTGAATATTGCTTCAAGTGGGCTGTTTACGGCAGCCGTAAGCGACGCCGCCTTTAAAATGGTTTGGTCTATGCTGTTATTTGACAGCACTTTCATACTGTACATCGAAACGGTACCTTCGGGAAAAATATCACTTATCGAAACAACTGCTGCATTCGCGGTTTCAATTTTCTCGGCTCCGTAAATACCGGCGATTGCGGCACCTTTTGCATTAATTTTTTTTGCCGCCGATGACAGTGGCAGCGCATCAATCATAAATGCCTGCGGCAAAGCGGCAATGTAGGTTATAACAGATGCGCAATAAAAGGCATCAAATACATTTTTGAAATAAAAGAACGCAACAACCCACGTAAATGCCGAAAGAATCACGGTCAACAAAAATACAAACGATATTTTGCCCGAAAATCTGGCAGAATAACTGTAATGCTTTATAAAATCGTCGGCAAATTCGGTTTTACGGTGTGCAGCTATAAGCACATCGCCCTCTATTGCATTTTTGGCCATAGCAAATGTGGTTGCGTTGTCACTTATAAGAGAAAACGCGTTTTTAGAACCGTTTTTGATTACCTGTCTTACACTGTTTATCGCGGCAGAAACCTCTTTAAACTTACATACCGCCCTTACAAAAAGTATAATCGCGCATAAAAGAATACTTAAATATGCGTTTGAATATGTAATGGCTGCGCATATTGCGAGTGCCAGTGTAAAAATTGAACAAAGCGCCGCCGAAATATCGAATGTGCATCTCTTTTTAAAGATATTTTTAAAATCCGCAAACATATTTATGTTTGATGTAACCGAAATCAAAAGCAAAGCACCGCAGGTAATCATTGAACCGCGCGGTTTGCCGATAATCAAATCCGATACGGGCGGTATTAAAAATATCAGCATAAGCAGAGTGCACAAAGCCGATATAAACGCCCCTATAAACAGTGAGCGTTTTTTAAACGCAAGCAATCGTAACAATTTTTTGCCGGACGCGGCATCGGTTATCTCATAATCGGGGCAAAAACTTTCAAATTCCGATTGATCCAACTGTGGTGTTTGAATTTTTGAGGCAATTTCTTCACCTGATAAGTCGTAATCCAGGTCAATATGCTTTGTTATGTTGCTTATGCTTATGTGGTCGGTGTTTCCGCGATTGTCTTTTATAGGTGTAAATCTTATTGTAGCGGTATCGGTATTGTCGCTTTTTAAATCAACTCCGGATTCGTTTGTGTCAATATCCGAAATATCCGGAATACCCGTGTCGGCAGGCGGTGCCTTTTTTTCATCCGGAAAAAGATTTTCAAGAATTTGTTTTTCCTCGTTGCGCGCCGAATCGTCAACCATTTTTTCAAACGTCGGAGTAGGAACGACGGTATTTTGCTTCGGTTCTTTTATAAAACTTTCTTTTTTATCTGAAACGGCATCCGGTTTCGGTGCTTTTTTGCTTAGCATATCAACCGATACGTCATACTTTTTAGACAGCTTTTCAAGATGTTTTTTGCTGTTGCTTTTTAAAATTTCGGCAACGCTTTCAAGTTTATACAGCGGTTCGCTGTTGTTTGCAAGGTTGTGACCTTCGTCGTCAACCGTATACGGCTTCATCTTTTCAAGGAGTGTTGTTTCTTTTTGTGGAGGTTCTGTTTGATTTTTGATTTCGTTTACTTTATCGGTTAAAACATCATCTGTTGCATTTTGCGGTTTTTCAATGCTTTCGGGTTCAATTTTTTCGGCTTCGGTTTTTTGAGGTTCGTGCGACACGACGGCATTATGTTGCTCGCTCATACGTTTTTTAAGAGCGTCAAGCGCGCTTTGATGCCCGCCTTCATTTGCAGTTTCCGTTTTATCGCCTACATACCAAAAGTCAGATATTTCATCCGGCGTTATGGCATACGGAGCCGAAATTTTATCATCGGATTTTTTATTATCGTCATTTTCGGTATTTATTATAAAACCGTCGTTTTTATTTTTAGAAAAAAAACTCATTTTATTGTCCCACCAATATTTTGATTTGTATTACCGGTTTTTACTGCTTCTTTTTCTTACTGCCTCATACATAAGTACGCCGGCGGCAACCGATGCATTCAGCGAGTTGATCTTTCCGTGCATAGGTAACGATATAACGGCGTCGCATTTTTTTGAGGTAAGTGTGCCTATACCTCTGCCTTCATTGCCGATAACTATTGCACACGGAACATCGTAGTCAATATCGGTATACGGTGTGCCGTCCATATCGGCACCGAACACCCAAATTCCTTTTTCTTTCAAACTGTCAATAATATTTGCTATGTTTGTGACCCTTGCGACCCTCATATACGCAAGCGCGCCTGCTGAGGTTTTTTCAACCGTTGCGTTAAGCGATGCCGAGCGTCGTTTGGGTATTATAACACCGTGAACGCCGCAAGCCTCTGCCGAACGGATTATGGCACCTAAGTTGTGGGGGTCTTCAATTTCATCGCAAATTATTATAAAAGGTTTTTCATGCCTTTTTTCGGCTGTGGCAAGTATTTCATCTACGGTGGAGTATTCCTGACTCGCAATCATAACCGCGACGCCCTGATGGTTGCCGCCTCCGCAATAATAATCAAGTTTTTGCGGACTTATCTCTTTAATAAGTATACCCCTTGCGGAACATTTTGCGCGTATAGCGGTAACCGAACCGCCCGATACACCGTGTGCTATCAGCAGCCTGTCGATCTCACGACCTGAGCGCAATGCTTCCAT
Organism: uncultured Eubacteriales bacterium; assembly: GCA_934445015.1. Taxonomy (GTDB): domain Bacteria; phylum Bacillota; class Clostridia; order Oscillospirales; family Acutalibacteraceae; genus UBA737. Next base: position 5,807 of record CAKSDJ010000008.1, read on the forward strand.
AACGGGGTTTCTGCCGTATATTATATTGCCTTGTTTTGAATCGGGATTTTCTTTATTGAATTCCATTAAATTTCACCTGAACATTTTAATACAGAGTAGATTATAACATACATATTACAAAAAATAAAGGGAAAATTAACAAAAACAGGAGGCAATTTTATGAAAATTAAATCAGTGCAAGGTTTTGAAATTTTAGATTCGCGCGGCAATCCCACTGTTTGCGCAAAAGTTGTTTGTGAGGATGGCAGTGAGGGATTTGCAATAAGTCCGTCGGGTGCGTCCACCGGTATGTATGAGGCGCACGAACTGCGTGACGGTGACAAATCAAGGTATATGGGCAAGGGCGTTAAAAAAGCCGTAAACAACATCAACGGCGAACTAAACGCTCTGCTTTGCGGCAAGTGTGTTTTTGACCAGTGTGAAATTGACACTGAAATGATAAAAGCAGACGGAACCGAAAATAAGTCGCGCCTCGGTGCAAACGCAATTTTAGCGGTGTCGCTTGCCGCCGCAAAAGCCGCAGCAAATTGCCTGCACATTCCGCTTTACAGATATTTGGGCGGTGTTAACTCGGCGGCTTTGCCTCGTCCTATGATGAATATATTGAACGGCGGCGCGCACGCGGCAAATAACGTTGACATACAGGAGTTTATGATAATACCCGATATGTCAGACGGCTTTTCGGAAGGACTTAGAATGTGTGCCGAAATATATCACTGTTTGGGCAAAATACTGAAAGAAAAGGGTTTGAGTTCGGGCGTCGGCGACGAGGGCGGATATGCCCCTAACCTTGAAAACGACGAGGCGGCGATAGAGTTGATTTTGCAGGCTGTCGAAAATGCGGGATACAGCGGAAAAATCAAAATTGCGTTGGATGTCGCCTCAAGCGAGTGGTATGATAACGGCGTTTATAAATTGCCTAAGCGCAATATAACAATGTCGGCAGAGCAGCTTATCGAATATTATGAAAAAATCACATCAAAATATCCTGTAATATCGATTGAAGACGGACTTTCTGAAAACGATTGGCAGGGCTGGCAAAAATTAACCGATAAATTAGGTGATAAATTGCAGCTCGTCGGCGACGACCTTTTTGTTACAAATCCCCATCGCCTTAATACGGGATTTGAAAAAAGTGTTGCAAACGCGGTGCTTGTAAAACCAAACCAGATAGGTACACTCACCGAAACGCTGCAGGTTGTGCGTATGGCAAAGGAACACGGTTACGCAACGGTGATATCACATCGTTCGGGTGAAAGCGAGGACACAACAATTGCGGATATTGCCGTGGCAACAAATGCGGGACAAATAAAAACGGGCGCCCCGTGCCGAACCGACCGTGTTTCAAAATACAATCGACTGCTCTTAATTGAAAATGAGATTTCGCGCAGATGATGTGAATTTTTATAAACTGTAAAACAAAATTAAGTATGTTGACATTTTGGTATTCTTAATGTAAAATATACAAGCAGTAGGGACTGCAACCGTGTAAAAGCGGTTTGCAGTCTGTTTTTTTGGAGATGTTTATATGAAAAAATTTGACACTGTTATAATAGGCGGCGGCATAGGCGGTCTTATGGCGGCCTACCGTATGCGGCTTAATTGCCACGAAATGACGATTGCCGTAACCGAACGCGGCAACGAACTTGAAAAACGCGTATGTCCGGCAGGCAAAAACAGTACCTGTGTACACTGCAAAATATGCAGCATTACAAGCGGATACGCAGGCGCCGGTGCATTCAGCGACGGTAAATTCAACCTCGGCACAGCATACGGCGGTACATTGGGTGAAGAACTGGGCGACGACCTTGCAAACCTTTATATAGATGAGGTCGATAAGGTTCTTAACGAGTATTGCACGTCGGGCATTCCGCAAGTGTTCAAGTCAAATGATGAACTTCGTCTTAAATGTATACAGAACAATCTCAGACTGCTCGATATGAACGTTAAGCATCTGGGTACGGACAACAATTATCTTACCATGCAGAATCTTATAAACGCGATAAAGGCGTCGGGTACAGAACTTTTAAGTTTTTACGACTGCGTTGATGTTGAAAACAAAAACGGAAGTTATGTGCTCAACTATGCGAACGGTGAGTCTTTAGAAGCAAAAAATATAATTATTGCGACAGGTCGTTCCGGCGCAAACTTTGTATCGGGATTTTGCAAGTCAAACAATGTTAATATGCGCTCAAACCATATAGATATAGGCGTCAGGGTCGAAATGAAGGATATTATCTGGCGCGAGTTTTCGTCAAAAATATATGAGCCTAAAATTCTTTATAAAACCAAAACTTTTGAAGACCGCTGCCGTATGTTCTGTTTTAATCAGGGCGGTCTTGTATCTGCAGAAAACAATCACGGTATAATAACCGCAAACGGTCATTCATTTGCGCAGCCCGAAAAAAAGACCGACAACTGCAACTTTGCAATTCTTTCGAGCATTCGTTTTACCGAGCCATTTAATCAGCCCACCGAATATGCCGAAAATATATCGCGCCTTGCAAATATGATAGGCAAGGGTAACGTGTTGGTACAGCGCTTCGGCGATCTGATAAGGGGCAGGCGTACAAATGAGCACAGACTTTCGCAAAACACGGTAATACCCACCCTTAAAGCCACGGCCGGCGATATATCGCTTGTTTTGCCCCACCGTATACTTACAAACATTATAGAAACTATTTACGCTCTCGATAAAGTTGCTCCCGGTACCGCAAATGATGATACGCTGCTTTACGGTTGCGAAAGCAAGTATTATTCGATTCGCCCCGAATTTATGAACAAAAGATTTGAACTTATCGACAATGTATACATAATAGGCGACGGCAGCGGTATATGCCGCGGACTTTCACAGTCGGGCGCTATGGGTATATATGTTGCCGACTGTATAACAGGAAGACGATAATTAACCTTTTTAATAAGATAATTTTTGTGCAATATTACCACGACTTTTTGTGTCAAAATTTGTTGACAAACACAAGTTATTGTGTTACGATATTGGTGTAGGTTAATATTGAACAGTTTGCCAATATAATTTTGGGTGTATGGTCCAAGAGTTTCTACCGCAACGCCATAATGTTGTGACTATTGGTTTGGTCGTTGTTTTTATTTTTCGGCCGTGTTTTAGTCTATTTGTATTTTAGGCAGACTGTTTTTACAGTCTGCCTTTGCGTTTTTTATGGGGGTTGGCGTGATGCTTGAACTTGAACAAAAAATACTTAAAGAAGGCACCGTGCTTTCGGGTAATGTTCTTAAAGTAGGTTCTTTTTTAAATCAGCAGTTGGATGTTGATTTTCTTATAAAAATGGGTGAGGAAATAAAACGCATTTATGCGTGCGACAAAGTTACAAAACTTATTACGGTTGAGTCTTCCGGCATTGCCGTAGCAGTCGCTGTGGGTGCGGTTATGCACTTACCTGTGGTTTTTGCCAAAAAGAATAAAACTTCAAATGTATCGGGTGAGGTTTACACCGCAAAGGTACACTCTTATACACACAACACCGAGTATGACATTGTTATCGCCAAAGAATATTTAAGTGCCGATGACAAGGTCGTTATTATTGATGATTTTCTTGCAAACGGTAAAGCACTTGAAGGCCTTATTGACATTGTAGGTCAGGCAGGTGCAGAACTTATAGGCGCCACCTGTGCAATTGAAAAAGGTTTTCAGGGCGGCGGCGACAGGCTGCGCAAAAACGGCGTAAGAGTCGAAAGTTTGGCAGTGATTGAAAAAATGGATACCGACGGCATAACATTCCGCAGGTGATCCGCAACCCAAATTGTATGTAATTAAAATTTACATAAAATTAAAAAAAGAGGAGATCTCGAAATGAAAAAATTAATCGCACTCATCTTGGCAGCAGCTATGCTCTTGTGTTTTGCAGGCTGCGGTTCAAAAGACACAAACTCAGACGCAAAATCAGACGGTTTGAAGGTAGGATTTATATTCCTTCACGATGAACAGTCAACCTACGACAAAAACTTTATGGATGCCGCTAAGGCCGCATGTAAAGCAATGAACGTAGAATATTTCCAGAAAACACAGATTCCCGAATCCAAAAACTGCTATGACGCTGCGGTTGAACTTGTAGAAGTTGAGGGTTGCGACATTATTTTTGCCGATTCTTTCGGTCACGAGTCATTCCTCATTGACGCTGCAAAAAAATATCCCGATGTTCAGTTCTGCCACGCAACAGGCACACAGGCGCACACAGCAGGTCTTGACAATTTCCACAATGCGTTTGCATCAATTTATGAAGGTCGCTATCTTGCAGGTGTTGCCGCAGGTATGAAACTTAATGAAATGATCGAAGCCGGCACAATAAAAGCCGAAGAGGCGAAAATGGGCTATGTAGGCGCATTTACGTTTGCAGAAGTTATGTCAGGTTACACATCATTCTACCTCGGTGCAAAATCTGTTTGTCCGTCGGTTACAATGGATGTTAAATTTACCGGTTCATGGTATGACGAACAAAAAGAAAAGGAAGCCGCACAGGCTCTTATTGCAGGCGGTTGCGTTCTTATAAGCCAGCACGCCGACTCTATGGGTGCTCCTACTGCTTGTGAAACAGCAAAAGTTCCCAACGTTTCTTACAACGGTTCAACAGTTGCCGCTTGCCCCAACACATTCATCGTATCTTCAAGAATTAACTGGGAACCCTACTTTGAATATATGATCAAATGCGTAAGAGACGGCAAAAAGATTGACACCGACTGGACAGGCACAATCGCAACAAACTCGGTTGTTCTTACCGACGTTAACGAAAAAGCTGCGGCAGCAGGTACAGCAGATAAGATCGAAGAAGTAAAAGCAAAACTTGAAGACGGTTCAATCAAAGTATTTGATACCGCTAACTTCACAGTAAACGGCGAAAAACTTACGTCATACATGGCAGACGTTGATACCGACGCTAATTATGAGGCAGACACCGAAGTTGTAAAAGACGGTGTGTTTGAAGAATCAAAATATCGTTCTGCGCCTTATTTCAATGTTGAAATTGACGGCATTACTCTGCTTGACAGAAACTACGGCGATTAATTCATATATTTTATATCCGAGGCGAGGGTAACTCTCTCGCCTCGATGTAGTTTTGAAGAGAAATTTGTAACGCTTTACAGATTTCTCTTGAAAACTATCTGAACGGAGGTTTAATGTGGAAAAGCAACCTGCAATAGAACTTAAAAATATAACCAAACGCTTCGGCACAAAAGTTATTGCAAACAAAAATGTAAATCTTACTGCCTATCGTGGTGAGATTCTTTCCATTTTGGGAGAAAACGGCAGCGGAAAAACAACACTTATGAATATGATATCGGGTATTTATTTTCCCGATGAGGGTGAAATTTACATTGACGGCAAAGAGGCGGTAATCACTTCGCCGAAAGACGCATTTTCTTATAAAATAGGTATGATTCATCAGCATTTTAAACTTGTTGATGTTTTCAGCGCTGCCGAAAATATAGTGCTCGGTTTGAATGACGGCAAATACGACCTGAAATCTTCAACCGAGCAGATCAAAAAAATAAGCGAGCAGTACGGATTTGACCTTGATCCGCAAAAGAAAATCTATACAATGTCGGTTTCCGAAAAACAAACGGTTGAAATAATAAAGGTGCTTTATCGCGGCGCCGATATTTTAATACTTGACGAGCCTACTGCCGTGCTTACCCCACAGGAAACCGAAAAGCTTTTCAACGTTCTTCGCCGTATGCGTGATGACGGTAAGTGCATAATAATCATAACTCACAAGCTGCATGAGGTGCTCTCGCTTTCCGACCGTGTTTCGGTTTTGCGTAAAGGCGAGTATGTAGGTACCGTAAACACAAGCGAAACAAACGAATCCGAACTTACCGAAATGATGGTAGGTAAAAAGGTTGAACTCAATATTGAGCGCAATGAACCGCACGATACGACCGAACGTCTGGTTGTTAAAAATATTACTTGTGTTGACCGTGTAGGTTCTACCGTGCTTGATAACGTTTCTTTTACCGCAAAGGGTGGCGAAATACTCGGCATAGCGGGTATTGCCGGCAGCGGCCAGCGTGAATTGCTTGAGGCCATTGCCGGTCTTCAGCACCTTGCTTCGGGCGAAATACTTTATCTCAATCCCAAAACAAATGAAATTGAAAATCTGCGTGATAAAACTCCTATGCAGATAAGAAATATGGGTGTGCGGTTATCCTTTGTGCCTGAGGACCGTCTCGGTATGGGACTCGTAGGCAATATGGATATTGTTGACAATATGATGCTTCGCAGTTACACTAAAGGTAACTCAATGTTTTTAAAACGCAAAAAGCCCAAAGATTTGGCAATGAAGATTATTAACGACCTTGAGGTCGTAACGCCGTCTGCGGCAACGCCGGTTCGCCGTCTTTCGGGCGGTAACGTTCAAAAAGTATTGGTAGGCCGCGAAATTGCGTCGTCACCTACCGTTCTTATGGTGGCATACCCCGTTCGCGGACTTGACATTAACTCGTCATATATGATTTATAACCTGCTTAACGAGCAGAAAGAAAAGGGTGTAGCCGTAATTTTTGTAGGCGAAGACCTTGACGTTTTAATTGAACTTTGCGACAGAATTATGGTTATAGGTTCCGGCAAAATCACCGGTACCGTTGACGGCAGAAAAACCACAAAAGAAGAGATAGGTCTGCTTATGACTAAGTCGAAACACGAGGGGGAAGTAAATAATGGTTAATAAAACAGCGGTTAAAACGCACTCCGAACCGCACTTTCACGTCGCAAAACGTGATGATATGCCGGGTTGGAAAGCGTGGCTTATAAGAGTGGCAACCATTATAATTGCCTTTATTATTGTGGGGCTTATCTCAATGAATGTAGCAGGCAAAAGTTTCGGCGAAACATATCAGATTATGTTTTCGGGTGTTTTCGGCAAACTTTTTGAGGGCAGAACAACACTTCTCTGGAAATATTTGCAGGAAATTGCCGTTTTGCTCTGTTTGGCACTTGCACTTACGCCCGCTTTTAAAATGAAATTTTGGAACTGCGGCGCCGAAGGACAGGCTCTTATGGGCGGACTGGCGTCGATGGTTTGTATGATAGAGTTAGGAAATAAGTTGCCGTACCCAGTGCTTATAGCAGTTATATTTATAACAAGCATTATCGCCGGCGCTGTATGGGGATTGATACCGGCAATATTTAAAGCGTGTTTTAACACAAATGAAACGCTTTTTACTCTTATGATGAACTACATAGCGACCCAGTTGATTGCGTATTACGTTTATTCAAAAGGCAGCGGCTCAAATGTCATAAATCCGGTAGAATACGGTAATTTTCCAACCGTGGCGGGTAACGACTATTTTGTAAATATTATGATAGTTATAGTTGTAACCGTTGCAATGTATATTTATCTCAAATTCAGCAAACAGGGTTATGAAATCTCTGTTGTGGGTGAGAGTCAGAACACTGCAAGATACATCGGAATAAACGTTAAAAAGGTTATTATCCGCACAATGATCATATCGGGCGCCGTTTGCGGCGTAACGGGTATGATGCTTGTAGCCGGTAAGGATCACAGCATTAACGTAAACAGCGTAGGCGGTCAGGGTTTTACTGCTATTCTTATGTCATGGCTCGGTCAGTTTAACCCGTTTATAATCGCGGTAATGACGGCAATAGTTGTATTTTTACGTATCGGCGTTGCAAAGGTTGCCGACACCGCGTTTTTAAACTCATCTTTTGCCGAAATTATGATAGGCGTTGTTATACTTATGCTTGTAGGCTGCGAATTCTTTATTAACTATTCAATTAAATTCAGACACAACAAAAAGGAGGCACAGGTATGATCATTCAGTTTATTTGCCGTGCAATTCTTCTTGGTGTTCCGTTGCTTTACGGCTCAACAGGCGAAATAATTACCGAAAAATCTGGTCACCTTAACCTCGGTATACCGGGTATTATGTATGTCGGCGCAATAAGCGGCGTTGTAGGTTCTTTTCTTTATGAAAATTCCTGCGGAAACAACATTGACAATATTAACCCCGCGCTTGCGGTTATTATTCCTTTGATTTGCACCGTGATTGGTGCTGCTCTTATGGGGTTGCTTTACAGTTTTCTTACTGTAACATTGCACGCCAATCAGAATGTAACGGGTCTTGCAATTACAACGCTCGGTATAGGTCTCGGCAATTTCCTTGGTGCATCGCTAATCAACATAACCAAAAGCGAACTGCCCTCTGTTGCCCTTACAAAAACAAGTTCGTTCTTTTCGGCAAAATTGCCGATTGCAGGCAAACTCGGTTGGTTCGGCGAACTGTTTCTGTCACACGACTTTTTAACTTATGTTGCAATTATTATTGCAATTATAACGGCGTTTGTTTTAAACCGTACCCGTGTAGGACTTAATCTGCGTTCGGTAGGCGAAAGCCCTGCTACTGCAGATGCCGCCGGCATAAATGTTACAAAATACAGATATATCGCTACCTGCATCGGCAGCGCCGTGGCGGGGCTTGGTGGTTTGCAATACGTTATGGCATACGCAAGCGGCGTTTGGTCCAACAACGCTTTCGGCGACCGCGGCTGGATGGCTATTGCCCTTGTTATATTCGCTCTCTGGAAACCCTCAATGGCAATTGTTGGCTCATTTCTTTTCGGAGCGCTTTGCAACGCAAATAACTATATACAGGGTCTCGGCACCGAAACTCAGGAACTTTTCAAAATGTTACCGTATATTGTAACAATAATTGTTTTGATTATTACCAGTATGCGTAAAAAACGTGAACATCAACCGCCGGCAAGCCTCGGCCTTTCATATTTCAGAGAAGAGCGCTAACAAACAAAAGTTTGAGGAGAATTTGTTTTGAGAATCAGAGCTAAAAACAACCTTTCACCTAAAAGCCGTATAATTGCGAGTGTAGTCGCATTCGTAATTATATTGCTTTGTGTTATGGCGCTTACAATACCGGCATCGCAACTGAGATTTGAAAAAAAGATTGCGCAAAACGATGATTTGGTTGCCGTTATAAAACCCGATGACATCAAATATTTAAGTAATTGCACTATTGATGCTGCCGACAACGTAACAATAAACGGTGAAGATGCCCATATAGTGTTTTCAGGTCATGGTAAGGCAATAAGGACCGTCAAACTTAATTTAAACGAAATATCATCTGACGGTTATTTCGCCACGTTGTACTATGATGCAACCCTTAATTTCAGCGAGGATAAAACTGATTATCGGTATGTGGCTCCTGGAGATGACTCAGTCTGTTTTGAAATACCTGAGTCAATAAATAATGAGTTAAGATTAGATATTGACAATAATTATACCTTTAAAAGCATAGAACTTCATTCCAAAGCACCAAATACGCTAAGCATACCAATCAGTATCTCGATTTGGAAGTATTTTTTTGCTTTAATTATTTCAATTGGTTTATCAGTTGCTTTTTTCTTATTTGATAAGTATATCTGCCCGTTATCTGAAAAAATTGTAAATGGTTATCTCAAGAATTACAAAAAAATATTATTTAACGCATTGACTGTTTTGCTTTCTCTGGTTGTCTCCGTTGGTATCGAATTTATTTTGTCACATTTTATATTCGGCGTTTCATCTACGGGTTCTTATTTTAACGGATACAGATACCTTTTTATTGTTTGTGTTCTGTTATCTATTGTATTCATCATAAAACAAATAAAAAATAATACTTCAAGTGAAAAAATATTTGCTGTGCTGATGCTCATTGTAGGTATGTCTATGATACTGTGTTCACCTTTCGGTCATATTTGCTGGGACTATGATTCACACAGTGAGTTTGTTTTAGAGCAATCATATATAGGGGATAAATATATTACTGTCGCGGATAAAAAAATTTTTAAAAATGAGGTTTCATCCGAATGTAAGGACGCTTTGACCAACATTAAAAATATAGAATTTTTTGATGAAGCAGGTAATGTTGTAGTAGGTGTCAAAGGAAAAGGTTTTACAACAATTGCACATTTTCATACAGGACTCGCAGTCGCCGTAACGCGTTTTTTGGGATTTTCATATACAACCAGCAGTATGTTCGGCAGAACGGCTAACCTGATTGTGTATATTCTGATTTGCTATTTTGCTATGATTAAGTTAAAATCGGGTAAGGCTATTTTGGCAACAATTGCATTTTTTCCGACAAACTTGTTTTTGGCAACGAATTACTCATACGATTATTGGGTTACGGCATTTATATTTTTAGGCACCGCATATTTTATAAGCGAAATAAAACAGCAGCAAAAGGTTATGCCCGTAAAGGATATAATTATTATGAACGGTGCATTTATTCTGGCTTGTATTCCTAAGCAGATATATATGCCGATTATGATCTTGCCGCTGTTAATGCGTAAAAAATGGAAAAACAAATCACAGAAAAGAAAATATTATCTGATTTGTTTGGCAATGCTTGCATTTATGGCTGTTCTTTTGATTGTACGTGCGTTTTCAAGCGTAACAGGCGGCGGTGACACAAGGGGCGGCAGCGAAGTTAACTCAATGGAGCAGTTTTCATTTATTATGAGTGAGCCGCTCAGTTACACAAAAATACTTTTAAACTTTTTAAAAACATATCTTTCTGTTGGCAGTATGAAAAATTATATTAACATATTTGCGTACCTCGGCAAAGGTACCGCATTTGTTACCTGGTTATTTATTGCCGCAATAATTTTCACTACTGCTACCGATAAAGATAAATATGATAATTTTAATGGTTTGAATTGTGTACGAATTATAGACATTTTATTGTTTTTCGGTATTATTTGTCTGGTTGCAACATCGCTTTATATTTCATTTACGGCAGTTGGCAGTAAGACAATACTCGGCTGTCAAGGTAGGTATATTACACCGTTACTGCTGCCGTTGCTGCTTGTAATAGCAAGTCCGGGACTTAAACTGAAAATAAATAAAATTATGTATAATAATATTTTATTTATTGTTCTTGCATCTGCAGTATTTGTAGATGTTGGCTGCGTGTTTTTACCTAAACTTATGTAGGCTGTCGGGTGTGCATATATTGCACACCCGATTTTTTTTGACTTTACGATAATGTTGTGGTATTATACTGATATGCTAAAATTATTTATTGTTTGAGGGATATTAAATGAAGTATAATATAGCAATTTGCGGAACCTTTAATGTTGAGAATTACGGGGACGTTATGTTTCCGGAAATTTTCAAAAGAGCAATGGAAAAACGCGGTCTTGATTTTGATCTGTTTTTAATTTCTCCCGGCAGCACTTGCGAAAAAACATTGGCACCGGGCGCGAAGGTGTATTCTATAGGCGAGTTGAATGAAATCCATAAAAAACATCCGCTCGACGCCATTATAATAGGCGGTGGTGCTTTAATTCATTATAATAGAATTTCGATTAAATTGGAGAATAATGACTATTTTTCAAATTACAATATTCACGATTCGTGGTATACACCGATTGCTTTTGCTGCGATACACGGCATAAAAGTGCTTTTTAATTTGCCGCAAGTACCGTACAATTTTCCAAAATCAACAGCGAAAATAACTCAAAACGCATTTAACTTAGCAGATTATATTTCAGTGCGTGATAAAAAATCAGCAGAATATATTAAGGAAATTTTTTCGGATCACGGCAAAAATACACCTGAAGTGAGCGTGTATCCTGATTCTGTTTGTTGTATGTCCGAACTGATATCAGGTGAATATCTTAAATCAATTCGCAGCGATATAATCGACTTTGACGGTGACTATGCCGTGTTGCAATTTAATCCGCAAAAACCCGAAAGCGAAGATCCGGATTTGTTAAGAGCGATTAAACTCCTTAACAAGTCTGGTATGCGTGTTTTGCTTTTGCCGCTCGGATATACACATAACGACGCCACCGTACTTAAAGAATTTAATAACAAATACGGCAATTTGTGCTTTATAATTGAAAAAAAGCTTGACATATTTGAAATGGCATCTGTTCTTGCAGGTTGTAAAATATATATTGGGGCAAGTTTTCACGGTGCTATAACAGCTATTGCATATGAAAATGCTGCAATAAGCTATAATTATATTACTCCCAAGACAAAGAATACTGAGATCTTCAAAATGTCTAATATCGGTGATTTTGTTGCAGATAATGCCGATGATGTATGCAAGATTCTTGACGGTTATTTAAACGGCAAACTGACGTTTAAACCCCAAATCAACCGTGTGATTTCACAAGTTAATGAACATTTTGATAAAATTTTCAAACTGATTAATGAAAAAGATAAAAATAAATACAGTGTTGATGATTTCTTTGCACCGTTAATAGAACTTTTACCCGACAATGCGTATTTAGAAAATCGTGTGGATTGCCTTACAGCCACAGCGGAAATGACCGATACACATGTAAAGAACCTTGAAAACATTTTAAATGATTACAAAAAATTTAATATTGAAAAAGATGAAAAGATAAAAGAGTTGACTGACAGCAACAAAAAATTAAAAGAGAGATATTTGGAAGTTTTAGGCAATTATGAAACGGTGTTTAACAGCTATAATGAAATATCAAACAGCTTTTTTTGGCGTCTTACTTCTCCTGCACGCAAGATGTCTCAAAAATTTAAAAACTGTTTATCGCATAATAAAAAATTACTTGAAATTGCTATTTTTGCAAAAGGTTTTTTTCGTCACGGTATAAACGGAGGAAAAACCAGTCTTTCAAATTATAGAAAACTTGCATATGTAAATCCGACTGCATCACACCGTTTTATGAAACTTGAACTGCCGAAAAACATTATCGATGAGCAAAGGTCTTATAAATTCAATAAAGATATAACTTTCAGCATACTTGTTCCGCTTTACAATACCCCTATGGATTTTCTTGAACAAATGATCGACAGCGTACAAGAGCAAACATATCAAAAGTGGGAACTTTGCCTTGCTGACGGAAGTGATGATAAGCATAATTATGTTCAAAAGTACTGTGAAAAGCTGGCTAAAAAGGATAAACGCATTAAGTACAAAAAACTTATTGAAAATAAAGGTATTTCTGATAATACAAACGAGTGTATAAACATGGCAACAGGCAATTATATAGCGCTTTTTGATCATGACGATATACTTGAACACACTGTGCTCTTTGAGTATATGATTGCCATTTGTAACAAAAATGCGGATTTTATATACTGTGACGAAGATAAATTCAATGAATTTGGCGGAGAATTATATGATGAGAATTATAAGCCGGATTTTGCTGTTGATAATTTGCGTTCAAATAATTATATATGCCATTTTACTGTATTTGATAGGGAACTTCTTAAAGAATGCGGTTTATTCAGAAAGCAGTTTGACGGCTCACAGGATCATGATTTAATATTACGCCTTACTGAAAAGGCCAAAAATATTGTACACATACCAAAGATACTTTATCACTGGCGGGTAAGCGCAGCGTCGGTAGCATCTGATCCATATGCAAAACCTTATACTATTAATGCCGGCATACAGGCAGTTAAGGAGCATCTTAACCGTGTTGGCCTTTCGGGCACAGTTGAAAGCACTGTCATGCACCCAAATATATATCGCATTAAATATGATATAATCGGAAACCCTTTGGTATCGATTATTATTCCAAATTATAATCATGTGAAAGAACTGTCAAGGTGCATTGATTCAATAGTAAATAGGACCACATATAAGAATTACGAGATTATAATCGTAGAGAATAATAGTGATAAAGAAACGTTTGAATATTATGACACTTTGAAAAAATATAATAACATAAAAGTTGTGGTATACAAACCTAAAGATGGATTTAATTATTCTGCAATCAATAATTACGGTGTGAGATTTGCAAATGGCGAACATTATATACTTCTGAATAACGACGTTGAAGTAATAACCCCGGAATGGATAGAAGAAATGCTTATGTATTCTCAACGCGAAGATGTTGGTGCTGTTGGGGCGATGCTTTATTACCCCGATGATACAATACAACATGCAGGAGTTACAATAGGTGTACTTACACTTGCAGGGCATAACTTTAAGCATTATCCAAGAGGCAGTTGCGGTTATTTCGGTCGCGCAGGATACCAACAGAACGTGTCGGCGGTTACGGCTGCCTGTCTTATGGTTTCTGCGCAGGTTTATGACGAAGTGGGCGGCTTGGAAGAAAGTTTTGCTGTGGCATTTAATGATATAGATTTTTGCATGAAAATTCGTAAAGCGGGCTATTTAATTGTTTTTACGCCTTTTGCTGAACTTTATCATTATGAGTCTATAAGCAGGGGAAATGATGAAACTCCTGAAAAACGTGCAAGATTTGTTTCCGAAGTTGAACAGTTCCAAAATAAATGGGCAAAGGAACTTAAACAGGGCGATCCGTATTATAATCCGAATTTGACCCTTGATAGAGAAGATTTTTCACCAAAAAACTGATTATTTTGTTCTGTCCCTTTATGAAAGGCGGATTTTTGCAGCAACTTGCAAAAATCCGTCATTTTTTTATTTACTTTTCAAGTGAAAAGTGTTATTATATATTTTGTATGAGACTGAGCATGAGGACAGCCTCTCACATATTATTTTACAGGAGGAATTTTCCATGGCAAGAAAGTTCAAAACTATGGACGGCAACAATGCTGCGGCGCACGTTGCGTATGCGTTTACCGAAGTCGCAGGTATTTACCCGATTACACCGTCCAGTCCTATGGCAGACTATGTTGATCAATGGTCGGCTCAGGGATTAAAGAATATTTTCGGTACAAGGGTAAATGTTGTTGAAATGCAGTCTGAAGCAGGTGCCGCAGGTACTGTTCACGGTTCTTTGGCAGCCGGCGCGCTTACCACTACATTTACCGCATCACAGGGTCTTTTACTTATGATACCCAATATGTACAAGATTGCGGGCGAGTTACTGCCCTGTGTATTCCATGTATCGGCACGTTGCGTAGCAAGCCATGCTCTTAACATTTTCGGTGACCATTCTGACGTATATGCGTGCCGCCAAACAGGCTTTGCAATGCTTGCAGAAACTAACCCGCAAGAGGTTATGGATCTCGCCGCAGTTGCACATCTTTCTGCAATTAAGGGCCGTGTTCCGTTTATTAACTTCTTTGACGGTTTCCGTACCTCGCACGAAATTCAAAAAATTCAGATTTGGGATTACGACGACCTTAAAGAAATGTGCGATATGGATGCGGTTGACGCATTCCGCAAACGCGCTCTTAACCCTGAACACCCCGTTATGCGCGGCTCACATGAAAATGATGATATCTTCTTCCAGAACAGAGAGGCTTGCAACAAGTATTATAACGCACTTCCTGCCATTGTTGAAGAATATATGGACAAGGTTAATGCCAAACTCGGCACTGACTATAAGTTGTTTAACTACTACGGCGCACCTGATGCCGAGCGTGTAATCGTGGCAATGGGTTCACTTTGCGACGTTGCGGAAGAAGTTATTGACTATCTTACCGCAGCAGGCGAAAAAGTGGGTCTTGTTAAAGTCAGACTTTATCGACCTTTCAGTGCTGAAAAGCTTGTTGAGGCTATACCTGCAACCGCTAAAAAAATCGCCGTTCTTGACAGAACAAAAGAACCCGGTTCTTTGGGCGAACCTCTTTATATGGATGTTGTAAGTGCGCTTGCCCAAACAGGCCGCAAAATTGATAAAGTTGTAGGCGGCCGTTACGGCTTGGGTTCAAAGGATACACCTCCTTCAAGCATTTTTGCAGTATACAAGGAGCTTGAAAAAGACGCACCGCGCCACAACTTTACAATCGGTATCAATGATGATGTTACCAATCTTTCTCTGCCTGAGGTAGAAGCACCGAACACTGCTGCAGAAGGTACAATCGAGTGCAAATTCTGGGGTCTCGGCGGTGACGGTACAGTCGGCGCAAACAAAGACTCTATCAAAATTATCGGTGACCATACCGATAAATATGTTCAGGCATACTTCCAGTATGACTCAAAGAAAACAGGCGGTATTACAATTTCTCACCTGCGTTTCGGCGACAAACCTATCAAGAGCCCTTACTACATAAATAAAGCAGACTTTGTTGCCTGCCATAACCCGTCTTATGTAATTAAAGGCTACAAGATGGTTAATGACGTTAAACCCGGCGGTGTATATCTTATCAACTGCCAGTGGACACCCGAAGAGTTAAATCATCATATGCCTGCAGATGCAAAGCGTTATATTGCCAACAACAATATACAACTTTACACTGTTAACGCTATTGATATTGCAGCACAGATAGGTCTCGGCAAACGTACAAACACTGTTTTGCAGTCTGCGTTCTTTGCACTTTCAAAAGTGCTCCCCGCAGAAGAGGCTATCGGATATATGAAAGAAAAAGCTCAGAAGTTTATGAAAAAGGGTAAAGAGATCGTTGAGATGAACGAAAAGGCTATTGACGCCGGTGCTACAGCATTCGTTAAGATCGACGTTCCTGCCGACTGGGCTAACGCAACCGATGACGTTAAAGCAGTTAAATCCGAAGGCAAAGAAAAACTCGTTAAAATGGTTGATACCATTATGAAGCCCGTAGGTCTTATGAACGGTTACGAACTCCCTGTATCTGCTTTTACAGACCATGTTGACGGCACGTTTGAACAGGGCGCTTCTGCGTATGAAAAACGCGGTGTTGCGGTTATGGTTCCCGAATGGAACAACGAAACCTGTATCGGCTGTAACAAGTGCGCATTTGTATGTCCTCATGCTACAATACGTCCGTTCGCTTTGTCTGCCGATGAAAAAGCTGCTGCACCCGAGTCGCTTAAAGTTGCTACAAAAGAAAAACTTGTTACCAATAAGGGTTATGCTTACACAATGGCAATATCTCCGCTTGATTGTATGGGTTGCGGTGTTTGTATAGGCGTTTGTCCTACATCTTCACTTAAAATGGTTCCGCAGGAATCACAGCTTCCGCAGCAAGACGCATTTGATTATTGTGTTGCCGATGTATCTGAAAAAGCAGATGTTGCAAGCAGCGCAAACCTTATATCTTCACAGTTCAAAAAGCCGTTGCTTGAATTCTCTGGTTCATGTGCTGGCTGTGCAGAAACATCTTATGCACGCCTTATAACACAGTTGTTCGGCGACAGAATGTATATTTCAAATGCAACGGGTTGTTCTTCAATCTGGGGCGGTCCTGCCGCTACATCACCTTATACTACCGATGCCAACGGTCACGGTCCTGCTTGGGCTAACTCACTGTTTGAAGATAACGCAGAGCATGGTTTCGGTATGTATCTCGGTCAAAAAGCAATCAGAAACAGACTTATTGACGATGTTAAACTGATTGTTGAAAGCGATAAGGCCACTGCAGATGTTAAGGCAGCAGGTGAGCAGTACCTTGCAACACTTGATGACGGCGCTAAAAACGGCGATGCTTCAAAGGCACTTGTTGATGCACTTAAAGCACAAAATGCCAATTGCGATATCTGTAATGATGTTCTCAATAACAGCGAATATCTTTCTAAAAAGTCTGTTTGGATATTCGGCGGTGACGGTTGGGCTTACGATATCGGCTTCGGCGGTGTTGACCATGTGCTTGCTACCGGCGAAAATGTTAACATTATGGTATTTGATACCGAAGTTTACTCTAACACAGGCGGACAGGCTTCTAAAGCGTCTAACATAGGTCAGGTTGCACAGTTTGCTGCAGCAGGTAAGGCAATCAATAAAAAGAGCCTTGCAGAGATAGCAATGTCCTACGGTTATGTTTACGTTGCTCAGATTGCTATGGGCGCTGACCAGAATCAGACTCTTAAGGCTATTAAAGAGGCTGAGGCTTATAACGGTCCTTCAATAGTTATCGGTTACGCTCCCTGCGAAATGCACTCTATTAAGGGCGGTATGACCAACTGTCAGAAAGAAATGAAGAGAGCGGTAGACGCAGGTTATTGGGATCTTTTCCGTTACAATCCTGCACTTAAAGCAGAGGGTAAAAATCCGTTCAGCCTTGACAGCAAACCTGCAACTGCGGATTATAAAGAGTTCATTCTTAATGAGGCTCGTTACTCATCACTTACACGTTCGTTCCCCGATCGTGCAGAATTACTCTTTGATAAGGCGGCAAATGCAGCAAAGGCGCGCCGTGCTCATCTTGAAAAACTTGTTGAACTTTACGGTAAACAAGACTGATAGGTAAATACTTTAATAATTAAAACACAGGCAACCTTTATTCGGTTGCCTGTGTTTTTTGTTAATCGGCTGTTACAACCTTATCACTGTCGTTTCTGAACAAAAGCGATATACACCAAATGCCGGCAAGAGCGATAACAGTATAGACAATACGGCTAAGCAGCACGCCCGTACCGCCAAAGATCCACGCTACAAGGTCAAAACTGAAAAGACCCACAAGGCCCCAGTTAATACAGCCTATAATGGCGAGTATCAAACATATTTTGTCAAACATCTATTTTCACCTCTTTATTAGTATTTTGAGTCTGTTTTAATTAAAATATACTCTTTTGAAAAAAGCGCCGACAGGTTTTTTCCGGTCGGCGCTTTAAAATTCAGTTGTGTTTAATCACAACTTATTTCATGCTGTTTTCGTAAGATTCGATCATCTTTTTAACCATCTGTCCGCCGATAGAACCAGCCTGTTTAGAGGTTAAATCGCCGTTGTATCCCTGTTTAAGATTAACGCCTACTTCGTTAGCGGCTTCCATCTTAAAGCGATTGAGAGCTTCTTTTGCCTCAGGTACTACATTTTTAGCCATCGTGTTTCACTCCTTACTTTAATAATGTTTTTTGCGTTTGCATTATTATTCTGTGAAATACATTTGAAAATATAAAAGGTAAATAATGATTGTAATTACATTTTTTTCATAAAAAATTTTTTAGTTGTAATAAATTTGATTATACCAAACCATCGTATAACATTCACTGACATAAATATTATTGCTATTTTCCTTGTATTATATTATAATATTATCAAAAGACAATAAATCTTCATTTTTAAATAAAACTATCGTTCATTAGACCATTGTAACGGCAGCAATACCGTTCGCAATTAAATGATTTAAGACAATATTTGCATCATCAATTAAAATTTCTCCACTGTAACCGCTTTGTTTTAACTTCCCTATCTTTATTGCCAATTGTATTCATATTTATTTAATGGTATATAATCGCATCCACTGCAATATACACAGACTGCACCATACTGATTATGGGCAATAAGTAATTGCATATAAATCTTTTAATAAAATCACCTCATTTTGAAAGGAAAATAATTTAATGAAAAAAACAATTTCAATTTTAATAACAGCATTATTTGTAATCGGACTTTGCTCTTGCGGCGGCAACAATAAAACTTCTAATCAAAATTCTACTGCAAATAAAACTACCGCCTCAGATGTATCTGAAAGCGGCAGCAAGTCTTCGCAAAATACCGACACTGTAGTAGTACCTAATGTTGTTGGGATGAATGTCGACGTAGCGACCAAGGAATTGGAAGAGTTGGGGTTAGTGGTGGAAAGTGAACCAGTGTACAAAGCATATGTAAGAAGACATCAAGAATATATTTTGGCAGACATAGGAACTGTAACCGAACAAGAAAAATATGATAATAATTATATTATTTTATATTATCAAGAAAAAGGAAATAGATTTGAGTATACAGAAAACCAAGACAATACTATTACACTTGGCGCGGCAACTTCGTACAATCCAAATGAAGAATTTATAATTCCCGCATTTTATAAAAATAAAAAGGTTGTTGCGTTATCAACAGAATGTGTTGGTTTTCTTAATAGGATTTCAGAAGAATTTAATATTCCTGCAATTAAAATTCCTGAAGGAGTAATTGTTCAATCTAATATAGAGTGTAATAATATTATTTATTATAACCCAAATGCCGCACGATAGACCTGTTCCCATGTGACAAATTCTACTTCACCCGAATTTAATTTTACTTCTAAACCTTCTCTGCTAAGAGAGACGTAATACCCATCTTTATCGTAAGTTAAAGCTCCACCTTCAACTCCATAATGTGATTTACCCAAATACCAATCGCCAAATCTGCCCGCATTCGCTTGTATCGTTCCCGTAATATTAGCATTGCTTGCATACAAACTGCCATCAGAATAAGCAATAAAGGATGCACCTGCACCGCTTGCCGAACTTGCACCGGTAAAAAATGAATATGCCTTGCTTTCACCGGCAGGAAGTCTTAATCCTGTCCATTTACCGTTACTGTCTTGTGCTGTAATTCCGGTGTTATTTATCTCCCAATTGCCTATATATCCGTTGCTTGCGTTAATAGTACCGCTTATATCAGCGTTTTTGGCATAAATGGTTCCGTTACGGTTGATTTTGAAAAATGAATCGTCAATACTGCCTGTAGTGCAATAAAAAACAGGTTGCCCTTCGGTTGTGTTTAGGCAGATGTTTATTTCTCCACCTTTAATGTATTGTAAAGAGTTAGAGTTAATAATCCAGCCGCCTATTTTGCCAGATTTAGCATATAATTCACCGCTATGTGTTACATAAAAGGGTGCGGTAGTCCAATTGTCATAATCGGTAAAACCTATACTTAATGCGATTTGTCCGGAAGTTGGATTTTGAAGACCTGTTCCTTTTCCGCCCGACATCTTATATAAAGTATTTTTTGTGATTTCCCAACCGGCAATAGAGCCGCCAATAGCATTTATATTTCCGCTGAGCCAAAGATTGCCTTCTGCGTCAGCGTATAACTGCTTGTTGCCATTTGCGTCTTTAATAGTAATTCCTGCGGTCGTGCCGTCATTTATGATGGTAAGACCGTTTTCGTTTAATGTAATGGCATAGGTGCCGTCCGAACGGGCATTGCCGAGTAAGACTAATAAATTA
The DNA here is from genome assembly GCA_934445015.1 of uncultured Eubacteriales bacterium. GTDB lineage: Bacteria > Bacillota > Clostridia > Oscillospirales > Acutalibacteraceae > UBA737. The sequence goes on from CAKSDJ010000008.1 coordinate 26,580, forward strand.
AAATAATAAGACTCAGTGCCTTAGGTTACATATATTTTTTAACATTTAAAATATTTTTAAACAACAAAAAACAACCCCTGCCGCTTAAGCGACAAGGGTTGTTTGGCACGCTGAAAGGGATTCGAACCCCCGACCCTCTGCTTAGAAGGCAGATGCTCTATCCAACTGAGCTATCAGCGCGTATGTTGCCTTTTGGCAACGCAGGTTATTATACCACAACTGTTAGGAATAATCAAGTATAAAATTAAAGATTTATTTCAATTTCTTTATCCGTCGGTGTATACATACGGTATTTGACACCGGCACTTTCAAACATTCGCTTTGAGGCCTTTACACCCTCGGTGTCAGAGTATTTATCGCTTTTGTATACAATTTCTTTAATTCCGGATTGAATAATTGCTTTGGCACACTCATTACAAGGAAACAGTGTTACATAAACAGTGCAGCCTTTTACAGACGATGTGTTAGCATTAAGAATAGCGTTTAATTCGGCGTGACAAACATATAAATATTTTGAGTCAAGGCCTTCGCCGTGTCCCCACGGATACACGTCATCATCGCAAAATTGCGGCATACCGTTATAACCCATTGAAAGTATACGCTTGTCATCGTTTACAATGCAGGCGCCCACTTGTGTAGAAGGGTCTTTACTGCGCATGGCAGAAAGCATTGCAACACCCATAAAGTATTCGTCCCAACTTAAATATTCACTTCTTTTCATACTTACACCTCATAATATAATACATAGGTCATAAACCGAAATTTGCACATCGTATTTTACAGAAATTGTTTTCACAAGAGAATGTCTAACTATATTGTAATGATTTTGGTACGATTTTTCAAGACTTTTCTTTTTTTAAGGTTAATGCGGTTATAACCATTATAAGAGGGAACACGCTGCAAACCAAAAATCCGCTGTGAAGTGAAAATCTGTCGGCAACGGCACCGAGCAACCATGGACCTATTGAACAGCCTAAGTCGCCGCTCAGTGCAAGCACGCTGAACATAAGTGTTCCGCCGTGCGGAAAATATTTTGCTGCCATAGAATACGTACCCGGCCAGGAAAGACTTACCGAAAAACCGCAAAGCGCACAGGCAATCAGCGAAAACGCAGGTATGCTGCAAACGCCGACCAATATATAGCATATAATACACAAAATGTTGTTTGCAATCAAAGCGTTTCTGGGCGAGAATTTACCGTCTAAAAAGCCGAATAAAACTCTGCCGCTACCCATACAAACGGCAAATGCACATGGACCTAACAAATCGCCTGTAACCTTGCTTACACCGAGCGCCTGCTGCGCAAACAGTGACGCCCACTCTGCCATAGCAATTTCGCTTGCACCGGCGCAGATCATAAAAACGGCAAAACGCAAAAAATCAGCGGATTTAAAAAGCGAAAACAGAGTTTCAGTCTTTTCTTCCTCAGGCTGCTCTACAATAGGTACATGTAAAAAATTAAAAATGTTAACAAACGGTACAATTGCCCAGATTATAGGAATAAACTGCCAGTTTGACTGCTTTAACACAGCTATCAATATCGATGTTACAATAACCGTAAACGCTTGACCCCAGCAGTAAAATGAATGTAAAAATGCCATATCGGCTGCCTTTTTATCACCCGGCAGCATCTCAACCATAGGGCTGAGGCAAACCTCGATTATTCCGCTGCCCATAGCATAAATAATAATTGAAGCTACAATGCACGGATATATATTATTGAAAAAGTACGGCAATATACCAAGCATACAAAGCCCGAGCGCAGCGAGTATATGGCAGTAGACCGCCGCTAATTTGTAACCGGTTTTTTTAACAAGTGCCGGTGTAAGGGCATCTGCAAGCAGTTGTGTAAAAAAGTTGATGAAAAGCAGTCTGCCGAGTTGCTCATAGTTAAGATTATATTGCTTGTTAAAAATAATAAACAGTATCGGTAAAAAGTTATTTACAATAGCCTGCACTACAAAACCTATGTAACAGGCTATTTTTGTTTTTTTGTAGTTGTTTGTCATTTGTTAAGTTCCTCAATGATTTGTAAAAGTTCGCTTGGCTTGCGTATTATGTAACGTGCACCGTTTTGGATGAGTTCTTCTTCACCGCGAAATCCCCAAAGTTCACCAACCGGCACCGCGCCGCTGTTTACAGCAGTTGCAACATCCATACCCGAATCGCCAATAAATACACATTCATCAGGTTTTACGCCGAGTTCTTTCATAGCCATAAGCGCTGCAGTTGGGTCAGGCTTTGCAGGTATTGAATCCCGTTTTCCGAAAATCAGGTCAAAAACATCGCCGTAAAGCGATTTAACTACAATATCAGCCATATCCTGCGCTTTGTTTGTTACAACGGCAACAATATATCCGCGCGTTTTTAAGGTGTTTACAAGTTCCGGCATACCGGCATAGGCATAAGTGTTATCGGCATAGTGCAATGAATAGTAAGGTGAAAAAATTTCTTTTATTACATCTATATCTGCCTGAGTGCGTTTATCGAGGGGCAGGGCGCGTTCAATCATTTTAGGTATTCCGTCACCCGCAAAATATTTAAATGACTCGGTAGGGTGAACAGGATAGCCATTTTTTTTAAGTGCCTGATTTACGGCGTCCGCAAGGTCGGTAAGCGAGTTGGCAAGTGTTCCGTCAAGATCAAATAAAACGGCTTTTATCATAAAAATTAACTCCCGTGAAAATAGTATATACAAATAAAAAGTCCGTGTTGCGCCAAAGCATACACGGACTTTTTTAAGTCAAAGAATTTTCATTAGATAGCTCTGGTAACCTTGCCTGAACGCAAGCAACGAGTGCAGACATTTATGCGACGGGGTGAACCATCAACGATAGCCTTTACCTTTTTTACATTGGGCTTCCAAGTTCTGTTTGAACGTCTGTGTGAGTGAGAAACCTTAATACCAAAAGCAATTTCTTTGCTGCAAATTTCACATTTTGCCATTGGTTGCACCTCCTTTTTAAATCGACCGTAATCTATACGGCTACATAACAAACACTATAATAACAGAAAATCCGTTATATTGCAAGCATTTTTTTTAAAAAATTAAAAATTTATTTTTTAACATCCGCTCTGTTTCAAAGGGGCGGAATTTTTTCAAGCAGCTCTTTGCATCGGCTTTCGGATTTTTTAAGTTCTGTCTGCTGTTGCTCGGTTAAGTTAGGCAAAGAAAAAGTCTGTATATCTGTAATCAGTTTTTCAAGCACATCCTTATCAGTGATTTGAAGCGGATCTTTATTTTCGTAAAAATCAACTTCTGTTAAAATCCGGTTGTATTCTGACAATACACGGTTGATTTTTTCAGATAAAGCGTTGCATCTTGTTATAAGTTCGCCGACCTCTGATTTTTCCTGAACGTTCGAGTGGGTCAGATCCAATCCTTTTACAACATCCAACACGCCTTCAACAGCGCCTTTATCGGTTTCGGTTATGTTAAGTTCGGTTATATTTGAAATTGTTTCGGCGATAGACGCAATAGGTTTTATGTATATCGTAATCTCGGTTGTATTGCCGGATTTGTCTTTTGCCGTTATCTTGTATGTTTTTTCGGAGTTGCCCTCGATAAAAAATTCACCGTTGCTTGTTTTACCGTTTACCGTTACCGACATCAGATCATAATCGTCAACTGTGATATATTGCGTTGTGTAATATGTTTCACCGTCTTTTACGCCGTTTATAACAGGCGGCAGATTATTTTCTTTGAGAATAACACACTGAGAGTGCATAGCGGAATAGCGTGCTTTTACGGTTTCAAGGTTGTATTCGGCAATTCCGCGTTGCGGGTCTGATACAATTGCAATGTTTTTATCAATATCATATCCTATAAGTACCATACAGTGTTCGGGAGATATCCATTGAACGGTTTTTCCGTCAATTTCCCACTTGTATGTGGCATACGGTTCGTGAAGATCTGCGGTTTTTTCGTCATAAGTTGTGCTCCATATTATAACGGGATTGCCGTTTTCAACCTGTTTAAGCAATTTTTCAAAGTTGTTGCCGCTGTAGTTTACCGCAACATATTTCTGATCATTTGATTTTAAGTATTTGTTTGCAGCGTCAACTATCGGCTGTGCATAACAACCAAAACCGTTTGATTTAGGGTCGCCCAAAAAAACTTTCCAAAAATCCGCGATTTTATCAATTGATTTTTCAAGATAGTTATCAGACAAATCAACCTTTGATACGTCATATCCAAAATAATTTAAAACTGTTGCCAAAGACGTTATTTCAGAACCGGAGGGCAATTCAGGGTTTTGATAAACGCATTTTACGGGCAATTTAACGTTTCTTTTTGATAAACTGTCTGCATTGATTGAAGAATGTTTTACAACGACAGTATTTTCATCCGTCTGCACAACAGAGTCGATCAGTTCCTTGAATTCCGAAACGGTTTCTGTTTTTATATCAACAGGTGAATACGGAACCGACGGCTCAATTATTTCGACAATATCGTAATCGTCAATGGTATATTCTTTTTTTGCGGAGGATAAATATGATCCGGAACCTGATAAGTCTGATAATTTGTTCCTGCAAATGCGCAAAATGATACAAACAGTGCCGGCGGCAAAAACGGCTGCTGCCAAAACACATGACAAAACTACAATAATTTTTTGTTTTGATGATAAATTCTTGCCTTTTTCAGCCACCGCTACGCCTCCTTTAACAGTTTTTTTATTACCTTATAATAGTATATTATCACAGACATCCGTAAAAGACAAGTTGTGAAATTTAATTTTCAAAACAAAAAACTTTTGTTGAAATGATGGTTACCGTATGATATAATCAACATATATCGGTCTATAAAAAAATAACCTTCCGTAAATTTGCGGCGGCAGGTTATTTTATGGGCTTTTTAAATCAAAAATTTGATTCCGCATAACGTTTTCAGGAGGATATTATGGGCAATTGGCATAACAAAAGCACCGATGAATTATGTGAGGCGTTATTATCGTTAAAAACCAAAGAAGAATATTATGCTTTTCTGGAGGATATATGCACAATAAAAGAAGTGCTCGATATTTCACAAAGACTGTCTGTTGCAAAAATGCTTAAACAGGGTGTAAGTTACGCAAGCATCACTAAAGAAACAGGTGCAAGCGCTGCTACGATCAGCAGAGTCAGCAGGTGTTGCGAATACGGTACCGGCGGCTATGACCTTGTAATAAACAGATGTAACACAGAAAAAACGGCTGACACTGCTTGTATTTACGGAGAAGAATAAAACTTTGCTTTATAATTATCACACACATACGATTTTTTGCGACGGAAAAAATACTCCTGAAGAAATGGTTGAAAAGGCGATAGAACTCGGCCTTTCAAGCATAGGTTTTTCAGGTCATTCATACACTGACTTTTCTGATGAGTGGTGTATGTCGCCCGACGGAACAAAACAGTATAAAAATGAAATAAACCGTTTAAAAGAAAAGTATAAAAACAAAATTGAAATTTTGCTCGGCGTAGAGCAGGAATATTTCAGTAAAGAACCAACCGATGATTACGAATATGTTATAGGTGCGGTACACTATGTTTTAAAAAACGTCAAATATCTCAGCGTTGACGACAGTCGTCAAACTCAGATTGATATTGTAAACAATTTTTACGGCGGTGACTTTTACGCTTTTGTTGAGGATTATTATGCACTTGTCGGTGATGTGTACAATAAAACAAAATGCGATATTATAGGTCATTTCGACCTTATTACAAAGTTTAATGCCTACGGCAGCCTGTTTGATACAAACAATCCGCGTTATATAGCCGCCTGGAAAAGCGCTGCTGATAAACTTATCGCTACTCCGGCGGTATTTGAAGTAAATACAGGCGGAATAGCGCGTGGGTATACAAAAACGCCTTATCCGGAAAAAAGTATTATAGATTATTTAAAGAAAAACGGTGTCAGACTTATATATTCTTCCGACTGTCACGATAAAAATTATCTGCTTTGCGAATACGATAAAGTGAAGGAACTGATAGGTGATTGATATGCCGGCGGTAAGTGAAATCAAACATATATACGAACCAAACCCTTTGGCTTGCGGTCAGGCGGTGCTTGCAATGCTGTCGGGCAAAAGTGTTGAAGAAATTTTTGAAGTAGTAAAAACCGAAAAAGAAACTACCTTAAATGATATGAAATCGGCTTTGCGGTTTTTGCAGATAGGGTACAAAGATAACAGAACAGAGGTTAAAAATAAAAGCGAATTGCCGGATATTGCAATTTTGAGCCTTGAAACACCCAAATGCTGGCATTGGTCGCTTTATTTCAAAGGGTTGTTTTATGACCCCGAATACGGCATACTTTCGGATTTTCCGCCGTCAAAACGACGCTATTTTTGGAAAATAACTGACTAAAACTAATTATATTGAATTTCAGGTATGGTGATATTATGGTAAAAGTTTCTCCCTCGGTGTTGACTGCGGACTTTTTAACGCTTTCAGACAGTATTAAAAAATTAGAGGATGCAGGCGTTGATATGCTGCATCTTGATGTTATGGACGGCATTTTTGTACCCAACATCTCGTTCGGCAATCCGGTTATCAAGTCAATAAAGGCGCATACAGATCTTCCGCTCGATGTGCACCTTATGATCGACAGACCGCACAGGTACATTGAGGAGTTTGCAAAGTATGCCGATTATTTGGGCTTTCATTATGAGGCAGGCTCTGATAATGCCCAGACTCTCAAAAAAATAAGGTCGCTCGGTTGTAAGGCGTGCATAACAATAAAGCCGGCTACTGCTCCGCAGGATATTTTTGATCTGCTTCCCCTTTGCGATATGGTGCTTGTAATGTCGGTTGAACCGGGATTCGGCGGTCAAAAATTTATGCCGTCTGCACTTGAAAAAATATCAGCAATAAAGGCAGAGTGCGAACGCCGCAATTTAAATATCGAAATAGAGGTTGACGGCGGCATAAACTCCGAAACGGCACCGCTTGCAGTTGCGGCAGGCGCAAATGTTTTGGTAGCGGGTAATTTTTTGTTTTCGGCTGATGATATGGCGGCAAAAGTCAATGAAATCAAATCACTTTAAAATGATTTTTTAATTTTTTTTATGGCATTTTTTTCGCATACAAGCCGGTTTTTTTGCTTTATTTCATTTATATGATGCTTATCGCTGAACGTGGCGCATTTTAAGTTTTCTAATTTTTTATCGCCGCTTACAATCAGTTGATATGTGCCGCATTTTGTGTATAACACGCTTTCAGTTATTCCCGAAGTCTGCATACTGCAAACAAAATCAAGCATTGCGTTACTGTCGGCAAAAAGCAAAGCATATTCACGTGTGTTTTTTGCTCTTTTGTATCGTTTGAATTTATATTTTTGAGCGCTTGTGCTTTCATTCATAAAATTACCTCCGTAGGTATAAAATATGTCTTTTATCAAATACTTTTTTTGAAAGGTAAGTGATAATTACGGGCGGTACAAATAAGCACGGCGAATTTTTTAATTTATTTATTAAATCGGCAATCATTACCATATCGGTAGTGTGTTTAATTTTAATAGGCTATTTTACCGCCGGATTTCTGTCGGGCGGCTTATGAAAGGAAAATTTATGAATTACGGTTTTTTAAAAAGCGGAACAGACATCAGGGGATATGCCACCAATTTAGGCGGAAAACCTGTTGAACTCACCGACAGTGCGGTATATGATATTGCCTCTGCATTTGCGGTTTGGTGCGTTGACAAGTTAAAAAAGCCTTCAACTGAATTAAAAATCGCATTGGGCCATGATTCGCGAATTACTGCAAACAGAATATCTGACTGCGTAAAAAAAGCGCTTATATCGGCAGGTGTTACGGTTTTGGACTGCGGCTTGGCGTCTACGCCCGCAATGTTTATGACTACTGTTGATATACGTACCGACGCAGCAATACAAATTACCGCAAGCCATCACCCGTTTGACAGAAACGGTCTGAAATTTTTTATAGGCACGGGCGGTCTTGAGGGCAGCGATATAAGTGAAATTTTGGCTGCCGCTTCCGACGGTGAAGAAGTTATAAGCGAAAAAAGCGGTGTAATAATTAAAACCGATTATATGAAAGATTATGCCGCACGGCTCAGAAATATGATAATAAACGGTGTCGGAAAAGGCGATAAACCGCTTTCAAATTATAAAATTATTGTTGACGCCGGTAACGGCGTAGGCGGATTTTATGCTAATGAGGTTTTGGTTCCGCTTGGTGCGGATATTTCGGGCAGCCAGTTTTTAGAACCCGACGGTATGTTTCCGAATCATGTGCCTAATCCCGAAAACAAGGCGGCAATAGAAAGCATTTGCAGTGCCGTTAAGAAAAACGGTGCCGATTTCGGTGTTATATTTGACACCGACGTTGACCGCGCAGGTTGTGTTGACGGCGACGGCAATGAAATTAACCGCAACAGACTTATCGCCCTTGCGGCATATATTGCTTTAGACGGCAAAGAGGGCGGAACAATCGTTACCGACTCAGTTACATCCGACGGGCTCAAAAAATACATACAAAATGATTTAAAGGGCGTTCATTATCGCTATCGCCGCGGTTATAAAAATGTAATAGACAAGGCAATTGAATTGTGCAGTCAGGGTGTTAACTGTCCGCTTGCAATTGAAACATCCGGCCACGCCGCTCTGCGTGAAAACTATTTTCTTGATGATGGCGCATACCTTGCCACAAAAATAATAATAGAACTTGCAAAGGGTACCGATATTAAAAAATTGCTGTCAACCCTTGAAATGCCAATTGAGGAAGCCGAATACAGATTCGGAATAAACACCGATAATTTCAAGGATTACGGCGAAAAAGTTATTGCCGGATTACAGGAGTTTGCCGAAAACAAAAAAGACTTTAAAATTGCTGATGATAACCGAGAGGGAATACGCGTATCAACAGCAAACGGCTGGTTTTTATTGCGACTGAGCGTTCATGACCCGGTAATGCCAATGAATTTTGAGAGCAATAAAAAAGGCGGTATAGATATTATGAAAAACGAATTAAGACCGTTTTTTGAAAAGTTGGATAAACTCATAATTCCGGCAGAGTTTTAATGCAAAATAAAAAGGATACCGTCACCGGGGCACACCTCATAGGGAAGGTGTGCCCCGATGGCGGCTTTTGTAATTTAAAATGTATTAAAGCTGTTAAACCGTATGGCGTGGCTATGCCGTTTTTTGTTTACGTCTTGATAAACGGTTATCAAATTCAGTAGTGAGGCAAAATATGAGCATTATTGATAACAAAATAGTAAGACAATTAAATTTAGATAGATCGCTTGAAAAAGAACTTATTTATAATTTAAATACTCATTATGACAAAATAGAAAAACTTTGCAATGTTATTTTTGAAAACCGTGATTGTTTAGAAAATGAGTTGGATATTATCCGTCTTGCTGTTATAATATGTTGTTTAAAAGAAACGAAATCACATTATAAACACTTAAATATCAGTGAAGATATATTTTATGACACAATGAGTGATATTCGTATTTGGTGTGAAAACAACAACAATAAGGGCTTGCACAACTATCGTTGGCTGACAACACATATAAATGCCGAAATTTTTAAAATAGGAAGATTACAGTTTCAGTTGTACTGCTGTAATGATGGGTCATTTGACTACAGCCGATTACCGTTTGAACGAGGAGAAAATGTAATATATATTCATATTCCGCAGGGAGAAAAACTAATTTATGCAGATTGCCTTAAATCAATTGCCATGGCAGAAAAATTTTTTAAATTGCATTTTCCTGATTTTAGATACAATTATTTCTTTTGTGAAAGTTGGTTGTTATATCAGAACAATTCAGAATTTATGCAGCCTGACAGTAATATTATTAAATTTGCAGGCTTGTTTGATATTGCATATTCTGATTATAATGATAGGCAAGCTATTGAGAGAATTTTCGGTGAAAGAAAACAGGATATAAGTGATTATCCCGAAAGCACATCATTACAAAAAGCTGCTAAAAAATATTTAGAAAACAAAAATAAACTCGGGATAGGGATAGGAACAATACCAATATAAATATAAAAACAGTATCTGTAAGATAAACAGAATGATAACGGGTAATGCAGTCAAATATTGAAGTGCAGGCAAGACTTAATTTTTGCCTCTTCCGAAATAATAAATTATACCTACAATTAAACATTCCGACCGATTACAAAAGCAAAAAGGGGAGACTTACTTATGGAGTCTCCCCTTGACGGCATCTTTTTTATATGATTTTTAAAGAACCTTGCTTAAAAAGTCTTTGAGTCTTGCGCTTTTCGGATTGCCGAAAATTTCTTCCGGAGTGCCTTCTTCGGCAATTACGCCTTCATCAATAAATAATATGCGGTCGGCTACCTCGCGTGCAAAGCCCATTTCATGTGTAACTATTGCCATAGTCATACCGCTTGCGGCAAGGTCTTTTATAACCGAAAGCACTTCGCCTACCATTTCTGGGTCAAGTGCGCTTGTAGGCTCGTCAAACAACATAACGTCAGGGTCCATACACAACGCGCGCACAATAGCCACACGTTGTTTTTGACCGCCCGAAAGTTGTGACGGGTAAGCATCGGCACGGTCGGCAAGACCTACTTTTTCAAGAAGCGCCATTGCTTTTTTTTCAGCCTCGGTTTTATCGGCTTTAAGCAATTTTACAGGCGCTAATGTCATATTTTTAAGTATATTCATGTGAGGGAACAAATTAAACTGCTGAAAAACCATACCCATTTTCTGACGGTGAATATTTATATCGGTGTCAGCGTCGGTAATGTCGGTACCTTCTAAATAAATATGACCGTCGGTAGGAAATTCGAGAAGGTTAAGGCAACGCAAAAAGGTGGATTTACCCGAACCCGAAGCACCTATGATAACAACAACTTCGCCTTTGCGGATCTGGGTGCTGATACCTTTTAAAACATTTATTTTGCCAAAAGATTTATGCAAATTTTCAACATTTATTAAAACATTATCAGTGGTCACTCTTACGCAGCCTCCTTTCTAAAATGCCGAGCAGTTTGGTAAGAATTATTACTATTACAAGATAAATAACCGCAAGGCTTATATACGGAACAAATGCAAGATATGTTTTACTTACAATGTTCTGTGCTTGTTTTGTAACATCGCGGAGCGCAATTACCGATACAAGCGACGTATCCTTAAGCAGTGTAATCATCTCGTTACCAAGGGCAGGGAGTATGTTTTTTATCGCCTGAGGAATTACAATATACCACATAGTCTGTATGTAATTAAAACCAAGACTTCTGCCGGCTTCGGTTTGACCTATGTTAACCGACATAAGACCCGAACGCGCTATTTCAGCAACGTATGCGCCGGAGTTTATTCCAAGTGTTAAAATGCCGCAGAAAATCATACCGCCGTTTGTTTTAGGTACCATAATTACAAAGCCCATAATAAGCAATTGAACCATCATAGGCGTTCCGCGTATAACTGTAAGATACAGTTTGCATAATGAGTTTGCAATGCGCAGTGCAAACGGTGGCTTTTTGTTAACTATGCTGTCATGCGATGTGCGAATAACGGCAATAATAATACCCAGAACAATACCTATAATAAGCGCACCTATTGTTACTATAAATGTTATTTTAAGACCGTCGGTAAAAAAATGCCACCTGTTTTTATATATAAATGTCTGATACAGTTGAAAAAGCAGGTTTTGCAGCCACTCAGGGCAGGATTTTATCCACTGAGGGGCAGTACCGAGCCAATTTACAAAAGTTAAAACTTCCATTGAAACAACCTTTCTTTTAAGTTTAAATACACCAAAAAGGGGCGACATATTTTTAATGCCGCTCCTTTTAAGTTTTAAACCTTAAATACTATTATTCAGCAGTTATGTATTTGCTTATTATTTTATCAATAGTGCCGTCTTTTTTGAGTTCTGACAATGCTTTGTTTACTTTTTCAAGGAGTTCGGTGTTGTCTTTTGCTATAGCGATAGCGTAATCTTCAACTACGTATTCGGTTTCAAGAATTTTAAGACCCTTGTTTGCCTTAACATAGTTTTTAGCGGGTTCGTTGTCTATAACAACGCAGTCAACCTGATCGTTCTGCAAAGCGGCAACTGCCAAAGAACCGTTGTCATATTCCTTAACGTTATCATCGCCGTAGTCGGTTTTGCAATATGTAGCGCCGGTAGTACCTGACTGTGTACCTATTTTCTTGCCTTCAAGGTCATCTACTGTTGCAATGTCAGAGTCTTCTTTTACAATTATTACCTGAACACCGGTTGCATAAGAATCCGAGAAGTTAACCGATTCTTTACGTTCGTCGCTAACGGTCATACCTGCCAACACAACATCAACCGATTTGCTCTGACAAGCGGTGATAAGTGATTCAAACGCCATATCTTTGATTTCAAGATCCATACCGAGTTTGTCAGCGATTGCCTTTGCAATTTCAGCATCGATACCTACAATGTTTCCTTCATCGTCAACATACTCATAAGGTGGGAAAGATGCGTTTGTACCCATTGTAAGCGTGTCTTTTTTGCCGCAGCCTGCAAAGCAGCAGATCATTGCTATTGCCAAAACGGCTGCTAAGATTTTTTTCAAGTTTTTCATTTTTGTTTCCTCTTTTCAAATTTTTTATTTTTGTTTGGCAACACCGTATTGCCTTATGTTTGAGATATTACCACATAATATTCGGTTTGTCAAGCATTTTTTGCATAAATATTTAAAATTTTTTTCAAATATGCAAAAAACAGTGCATATTACTTCAAATATGCACTGTTTTATCAATAAAAGCTGTGTAAACCGAACTTTTGCTCTTCTTTTATCATCTCTAATGTTGTCTGAATATCTCTGTACGCCTCATAAAATCTGTTGTCGGAGCGCGTATCATACAACGTGAGTTTGCCGATGCTCATAGAAATATCGTCCAAAAGTCCATGATTTACAAAGATGCCTAATTTTTCTTTTTGGCGCTCCCAATTTTTTTCAAGTGTATCGGAATCAATTTCTTTATTGTGATAATTTTCAATGTTTTCGGTTGTCTTATCGCACACGTTATTTACGTAATTGTGACTTATGTTGCAAACAATTATGACTGACAGCAAAATAATTACTGCCGGTATCAATCTTTTCATACTTTATTTTTCACTGCCTTTATTTATTATTGTATGATTACCGTCACGGTCAAGCATCATTAAAAACACATCTTTAACCGTTGTTTTTTCTTTCTTGATTATTTTGTACAGTTGTGCAGGTTTTATATCCAGCGCTTTAAGTGATTCGTGAACTATTTTTCCGTCGCTTACAACCGGAAGCGGCAGCATTTCATTCGGCAAAGACAATCCGAGGTTCTCAACCGTTGCGGCTTGGTAATCTTTTTTTAACAATACGCTCAGATTACCGTTTACCTCTAAAACGGCAAACGCAATTTCCGATATATCAAATATACTTTGCCCCCTCAGCATTTCTATCAGGTCAACAACTGTCATACGCACGCTGCGCATAGCCTGTTGGTCTATTGCCCCGTTTTTTATTACAACAACCGATTTGCCGTTCAGCAGTTTCCTGAAACAAAAACTTTTCATTGCAATAACCGAAAAAACAATTTCGAGGAACACTAAAACAAAAATTGCGGCTATTCCCAGAATTACGGGTTGGTCTGCATCCTGAAGCGGTATTGCCGCTATTTCGGATATAAGCAGGGTTACAACCAATTCATTGGGCTGCATATCTCCGATTTGTCTTTTGCCCATAAGCCTTATTGCTATTGTTACCACAACGTACAGAATAATAGTTCTTATTACTGTTGAAATCATTAAATCACCCAGTGGTTATCTTTTACAATTTTTCTTGCATTATTAGTATAATAATGTTATAATACAGGAAACTTAAAGTTAATGATGTTTTAAAGGTGAGGATAAGTTTTGCCATCAACAAATTTTACTAAAAGCCCTTTTTTAAATGATATAAAACGGTTTTTTCCGTTGCTTAAAAATTTAGTTTCAAAAGATTTTAAAATTAAATACCGCCGTTCTGTTTTAGGCGTTGCGTGGAGCGTTTTAAACCCTCTTTTTACAATGATTGTAATAACAACGGTGTTTGGCAGATTGCTTAAAATACAGGTCGAAAATTTTGCTACCTATTATAT
>CAKSDJ010000009.1 GCA_934445015.1 uncultured Eubacteriales bacterium
GAATATGGATACTCTTGTATCGCTCGGTGCCGCCGCGGCTTACGGATACAGTCTTTATAATCTGTTTGCTATGACAACGGCGGAAAACAATATGGCAGAGCATTTGTATCACGGCCTTTATTTTGAATCAGCCGCTATGATATTAACGCTTATTACCGTTGGAAAACTTTTAGAGCAGTACGCAAAGGGCAAAACTACCAACGCCATAAAATCACTTATAGAATTGGCACCTAAGACCGCAACGGTAATCAGAAACGGCGAAGAAATAATAATAGACGCCGAAGACATTTTGAAAGATGATATATTTATTGTAAGTGCAGGCGAGGTGTTTCCGGCAGATGGTATTGTAACCGAAGGTTCGGGAGCGGTTGATGAATCATCACTTACGGGTGAAAGCATACCTGTTGATAAATTTGCAGGCAGCAAGGTGTCATCCGCTACAATAAATGTAACCGGTAAACTTGTCTGCCGTGCTACCGCTGTCGGGGACGACAGCACTCTTTCGCAGATAATAAGAGCCGTGAGCGATGCAGCAGCAACAAAGGCGCCGATTGCCAGAATAGCCGATAAGGTATCTGCAGTGTTTGTGCCTGCCGTACTGCTCATTTCATTGATCACGCTTATAATATGGCTTGCAGTGGGTGAAACTGCGGGTTTTGCGCTTGCACGCGCAATATCGGTGTTGGTTATAAGCTGCCCTTGTGCATTAGGACTTGCGACCCCCGTTGCAATAATGGTGGCAAGCGGTGTCGGCGCTACGCACGGAATACTTTTTAAAAACGCCGAGGCGCTTGAACTTTGCGGAAAGTGCAACACCGTTGTGCTTGATAAAACCGGCACTGTTACAAGCGGCAAACCGGTTGTGACAGATGTAATACCGACAGGCAAAACAGATGTCGAAACATTGCTTCAGATAGCCTATACAATTGAAAAATCAAGCGCGCATCCGCTTGCAAAGGCCGTTTGCGAATATGCCGCAGAAAAACAAATAAACGTGTTGCCGGCAACAGACTTTAAAGAGTTTGTGGGTTCGGGCGTAGAAGCGTTGATAAACGGTAAAGTTTGTTTTGCAGGCAGTTTAAGCGCCGTAAGCAAAAAAATAGAAATTTCGCAGGATATAAGCGATACGGCTGATAGAATTTCGATTCAGGGTAAAACTCCGCTTTTGTTTGTAAATGACAATGACCTGATAGGCGTTATAGCCGTTGCCGACAGCATAAAAGACGACAGCGCGTACGCCGTAAAGCAACTTAAAAATCTGGGCTGCAATGTTGTTATGCTTACAGGTGATAACAAAAAAACCGCGAATGCCGTTGCAGAAAAGGTGGGTATAGAAACGGTTATATCAGATGTAAAACCGGATGGCAAGGCGGCAGAGGTAAACCGTTTAAAAAACAGCGGCAAGGTTATTATGGTGGGTGACGGTATAAATGACGCACTGGCACTTACATCCTCAGATATCGGTATAGCTATCGGAAGCGGTATGGATATAGCGGTAGAGTCGGCAGATGTTGTGCTGATGAAAAGCAGGCTTTCGGATGTTGCCGACGCTATACGTTTAAGCCGCAAGACATTGCGCAACATAAAGCAGAACCTGTTCTGGGCGTTTATATACAATGTTATAGGCATACCGCTTGCCGCAGGCGCATTTATACATTTGCTGGGATTAAAACTAAGCCCGATGTTCGGTGCGGCGGCTATGAGTCTGTCAAGTTTCTGTGTGGTAACAAACGCGTTAAGGCTTAACTTTTTCAAGGTTAAGGATATGAATAAAGATATAAATACAAAAAGAGAGGAAAATAAAGTTATGAAAAAAACAGTTAAAATCGAAGGTATGATGTGCGGTCATTGCGAAGCACACGTTAAATCCGCACTTGAATCTGTTGCCGGAATAACCGAAGCCGTTGTAAGCCACAAAACCGGCACCGCCGTTATAACACTTAACAGCAATGTAAGCGACGATATTATAAAAAATAAGGTTGAGTCGCAGGGATATACTGTTGTGGGTATTAAATAAGGTACAGATTCTTATAATTATGAATTATGCGTTAAAAACGGTATTACTCAATAAAAAAGTAAGAAAACCGCTATAAAAAATTTAGTTATATTTCCCATAGCTTTTAAAGCAATTGACTTACATTTTTTTAGGCTCACAGTGTTTAAACCGCTGCACTACAATACGCACTTGACTTTTGATTTAAATATGTTAGAATGATATCGACTTATGTTGGCTTTTAAATTGTTTAATTATCTACGGGAGGAATTTTATGCAAATTTTAAATAAAAGTGCAGGAAGAGATTTTACTGTTCTTAACTTGACCGATATAAATATGTCGTTTGATGAGTGGCAGCGTGGTTCTTATACATGTAGGTTGCTTGAAGGAACTGTAAAAGAAATGGTGGATAAGGTTTCCCCTGATTTAATAACATTTACCGGTGATTTTTCATATGGGGCGGATGATATATGCTATAAAAATGCGGCGGATCTTATTAATTCTTTTGGTGTTCCGTGGGCGTTTGTATGGGGTAATCACGATAATCAATGCGGTGCCGAAAGGGTAGATGAGCTTGCCGAACTGATGATGAGCTATAGTAATTGTATTTTTGAAAAAGGTGATGCATCGCTCGGCAGCGGCAACTATGTTATACGTATTGATGAGGATAATATACCCATATATTCCTTAATAATGATGGATAGTCATGACAGAGAAGATTGGATTGACGATAGCGGTGAAAAAACCTGGTGCTGGGGCAGACTTAATAAAAATCAACTTGATTGGTATGAGAAAACCGCAAAAGGAATTAATACAAAAATTGCACTTTTAACACACATACCACTGCCGGCTTTCAGAATGGCTTTCAGCACAGCTTGGAACAAGGAATACGAACCCAAAAAAGTTACATATGATGAAACTAAAAAGCAAAAGTATTGGAATGAAGGCTATAAAAATTCTTACGGGACATGTTATGAGGATATATGCAGTTATCCGATAGATAGTGGGGAATTTTCGGTGATAAGCAAAGGCGGTAATACCGAACTTATTTTAGTGGGTCACGATCACGTTAACAGTTTTGTTATTGATTATAAAGGCATAAAACTTGCATACGCACTGAAAACCGGTGCAGGTTGTTATTGGAATGAAAATTTAAATGGTGGAACAGTCATTAAAATAAGTAAAAGCGGTGCGTCAATAGAACATATATTTGTTGATTCAAAAAAATTTATGTGAGTAATAAATAGATTACAGAATACTGTAATTATTACTTGAAAAAGCACCTGAAATTTAATATAATTATGTTGTGTTTAAAATATTAAACGGCAGGTGAACTTTTTGGGCAAAATTATTTCGCGCATCGCCGACTATATCCGTGAAACCGATAAATTGTTTTTAAGTTTGTGCATTTTTGCATCGCTTTACGGTTGTCTTGCAGTATATTCTTCGACAAGATATTTAGGTACTATGCGCCCCGTGCTTGTTCAGGCTATCGGAGTTTTGATAGGCGTTGTTGCGGCAATTATTATTTCGGGCATTGACTTTGAACGCTTTACAAAATACTGGTATGTGTTTGCGGTGCTTGGCGTTATACCCGTAATTCTTACGTTTTTTATAGGTTGGGCTCCCGAAGGCACCGACGATAAGGCGTGGCTTGATCTTGGATTTACAACATTTCAGCCGGCAGAACTTTTAAAAATCTGCTTTATTATTACCTTTGCGGCACACCTTAACAAGGTGAGACCTGACATAAACAAAATCAAAACACTTATCCCCGTTTGCCTGCACGGTGCATTTCCTGTTTTGCTTATACATTTTCAGGGTGATGACGGCACGGCACTTGTGTTTGCTGTTATGGTGCTTGTTATGATGTGCGCTGCGGGTGTTTCGGTCAAGTATTTTATATTGGCGTTTATTGCTCTGATAATCGGTTCGCCGATTATATATTTTGTAATTATGAACGATGATCAGCGTCAGAGACTTGTCAGTATGTTTGATATAGAGTCGGATATTATGGGCTCTACGTATCAGCAGTACCGCGGCAGAATGGCGCTTGCAAACGGCGGTTTTACGGGTCAGGGATTATTTAAGGGCAGTCTTACTCAGGTAGGCGGCGTCCCGGAAGGTCAAAATGACTTTATATTTGTAAGCATTGGTGAAGAACTTGGATTTTTGGGTTGCATGGCTGTGCTTATAATTTTGGCGGCAATTTGTTTGCGTGCCGTAAATATTGCAAGAAACTGCACAAAACAAAGCGGTAAAATAATCTGCATAGGATTTTTCGGTATGATACTTGCGCAGATTATTATAAACATAGGTATGTGCATAGCGCTTTTGCCTGTTATAGGCGTAACACTTCCTTTTTTCAGTGCGGGCGGCACATCGCTTATATGTGTATATTTGGGCGTCGGTCTGGTGCTTAGCGTTTATATGCACAGAAATTCAAGAACACTTTATTTGCATGATTAAAATATAATAAATGCCTGCACAGGCGTGATAAAACAAAACCGCCTGCGGCGGTTTTGTTTGTTTATAATTCATAAAATTTACTTTATTTCATAACTTATATATGATAAAATAAAGAAAAACTCATAGGGAGTGTATCAATATGAAAGTTACGTTTTTAGGAGCAACCCACGAAGTAACCGGTTCTTGCACACTGCTTGAGGCAAACGGCAAAAACATACTTATAGATTGCGGTCTTGAACAAGGCGCCGATATTTATGAAAATTGCGAGATACCCGTTGTACCGTGTGATATTGACGCGATATGTCTGACACACGCACATATTGACCATTCGGGTAAAATTCCTGCGCTTACCGCACAGGGTTTCAAGGGCGATATATACACAACTCTGGCCACCCAAAAACTATGCAATATTATGCTGCGCGATTCTGCCCATATACAGGAATTTGAGGCAGAGTGGCGCAATCGCAAGGCACAGCGCGCAGGCAAAGAGGAATATTTGCCTCTTTATACCCTGGATGATGTTGAAAACACGCTTAAACTTTTTAAACCCTACGGCTACGGTGAAACCGTTGAAATTTTTGACGGTATTAAAATTACTTTCAGCGATGCGGGGCATTTGCTCGGTTCGGCAAGTATTTTATTTGAGTTGACCGAAAACGGCAAAACAACAAGGTTACTGTTTTCGGGCGACCTTGGCAATGTTGACAGACCTTTGATAGACGATCCGTCAATGCCGCCCGAAGCCGATTATGTTGTTATAGAGTCGACATACGGCGACCGTCTGCACGGCGCAAGACCCGACTATACGCTGCAATTGACCGAAATTTTGCAGGAGACTTTTGACCGCGGCGGCAATGTGGTTATACCTTCATTTGCGGTTGGCAGAACGCAGGAGCTGCTCTATCTTATCCGCAATATAAAAGAACAAAATCTTGTGAAAAACCATGCGGATTTTGAAGTTTATGTAGACAGTCCGTTGGCGGTAGAGGCAACAAACATATATTCATCGGGTCTTACCGATTACTACGATGCCGAAACACTTGAGCTTTTAAGTCGAGGCATAAATCCTATATGTTTTGACGGGCTTAAACTGTCGGTTACATCCGATGATTCAAAGATGATCAATTTTAATGAGGAACCCAAAGTTATTTTGTCGGCTTCGGGTATGTGTGAGGCAGGACGTATACGCCATCACCTCAAACATAATTTGTGGCGTTCTGACAGCACGATCCTTTTTGTAGGCTATCAGGCAGAGGGTACCATAGGCAGAAAACTTGTAGACGGCGAAAAATCGGTTAAACTTTTCGGTGAGGAAATAAATGTTCGCGCGCGAATTGCTACACTTACGGGTATAAGCGGACATGCCGATAAAAATATGTTGCTCAATTGGCTTTCCGAAACAAAATCCACCGTAAAAACCGTGTTTGTAAATCACGGCAACGACACTGTCTGCGACAGTTTTGCAAGTGCAATAGAATCTACGCTCGGCTTAAATGCAGTAGCGCCTTTCAGCGGTGATAAATACGACCTCGAAACCGGTGAATGTTTGGAAAAGGGCAGAATAGTGCGAATTGAACCTAAAAGCGAGGGCAGACACCGTGCAGATACGGTATTTTCGCGCCTTTATGCCGCGGGTCAGCGTTTGGTTTCTATAATAAATAAAAATAAAGACAGCGCGAATAAAGATATTGCCCGTTTTGCCGATCAGATAAACTCTTTGTGCGATAAATACGACAAATAAAGAAAGCGGTGAATTTTATGAAAAATTATCCTACTCCGCATATAGACGCAACGCCCGATGATTTTGCAGAAACCGTTATTATGCCGGGCGATCCGCTGCGTGCAAAATTTATTGTCGAAAACTTTTTAAAAGATGCGCGCCTTGTAAATTCGGTCCGTGGCATAAACGGCTATACCGGTTATTATAAAAACAAGCGGATTTCGGTTATGGCAAGCGGTATGGGTATGCCGTCTATGGCAATATACTCATATGAACTTTTCAATATTTTCGGGGTGCAGAATATTATACGCATAGGTTCGGCAGGCTCAATAAACAGCGATATAAATATCCGTGATATTGTAATAGGTATGGGTGCCTGCACAAATTCGAATTTTGCGTCACAGTATAATTTATCGGGTGTATTTGCGCCTATTTGCAGTTACGACCTGCTTAAAGTATGCACCGAAACCGCAGATGAATTAAACATAAATGTAAAAGTCGGAAACCTGTACTCAACAGACATTTTTTATGACGAAGGCAACTCATCGGCCGGGTGGAGCAAAATGGGCGTTATGGCGGTAGAAATGGAGTCGGCGGCGCTTTATATGAATGCGGCGCGCGCCCACAAAAACGCAATTGCAATTTGCACCGTGTCAGATAACATTTTGACGGGTGAGGCAACAACCGCAAAGGAACGTCAGGAGACTTTTACCGATATGATGAATTTAGCACTTGAAACTGCAGTTAAGTTATAGGTAACGTTTATGGATAAAATTTTGTTGTGTCAAACTGCAATTAAAGCTCAGAAAAATTCATATTCGCCGTATTCGGGCTGCAGGGTAGGTGCCGCTCTGCTTTGCAAAAACGGAAAAATTTATACCGGCTGCAACATTGAAAATGCATCTTTTTCACCGACAATATGTGCAGAGCGAACTGCATTTGTCAAAGCTGTAAGCGAGGGCGATACCGATTTTGAAGCCATTGCGATAGCAGGCAAAAAAGGCGATGTTTCGGCGCCGTTTTCACCTTGCGGTGTATGCCGGCAGGTAATGTCAGAGTTTTGCGGCGCCGATTTTAAAATACTTGTTGTAACAAGCAGCGATGCATTCATTGAGTATAATCTCGGTGAACTGTTGCCGAATTCTTTTGATTTAAAGGAAGAATAGTCTATGAGAATGTATGATATTATTGCAAAAAAGCGTGACGGCGGCGAGCTTTCGGACGCTGAGATACGCTATTTTGTAAACGGATATACGTCAGGCGATATACCCGATTATCAGGCGTCGGCGTTACTTATGGCCATATATCTCAGGGGTATGACCGAAAGCGAAACAACATCGCTTACACAATATATGGCGATGTCGGGGGATCTTGTTGACCTGACATATTTCGGTGCGCTTTCTGCCGATAAGCACAGCACCGGTGGGGTAGGCGACAAAACTACTCTTATAGCGGCACCGATAGCGGCAGCCTGCGGCATTAAAGTTGCAAAAATGTCGGGCAGGGGGTTAGGTTATACCGGCGGTACCGCCGATAAGTTAGAGTCGATCAAAGGTTATAAAACAAATATTTCTAACGAAGATTTTTTTAATATTGTAAACCGTGTGGGCGTTGCGGTTATAACGCAAAGCGGTAATCTTACACCGGCTGATAAAAAACTTTATGCCCTGCGTGATGTAACTGCTACGGTAGAAAGCATTCCGCTTATAACCGCAAGTGTTATGAGCAAAAAAATAGCGTCGGGTGCAAAAAACATTGTGCTTGACGTTAAATACGGTTCGGGTGCTTTTATGAAAACAAAGCAAAACGCCGAGCTTTTGGCGCAAAATATGGTTAAAATAGGCGAACTTTGCGGCAGAAATACGGCGGCGGTCATTACGAATATGAATGTTCCGCTCGGGTATGCCGTTGGTAACAGTCTGGAAGTAATTGAAGCGGTAAACATTTTAAAATGCAGACAACAGGGTGATTTGCGTGAAATATCCACCGTGCTTGCAGGCAATATGATAGCGCTTGCACAGGGTGTTTCCGAAAAAGAGGGCATTTTGCTTGCCGAAAAAGCGCTCGACAGCGGAAAAGCGTTTTTAAAAATGCGTGAGTGGATTGCCGCACAGGGCGGTGACATTGCTTGTATAGATGACACATCGCTCTTTGAAAAAGCGGATTACAGCATGTGCATTAAGGCTGCCGCTTCAGGATTTGTAAGTAAAATGGACTGCGAAAAAATAGGCATTGCAAGCGTTGCTTTAGGGGCAGGCAGAACTGCTAAGGACGATAAAATCGACCTCACGGCAGGTATAATGCTGTCGGCAAAAACGGGTGATTATGTCTCTTTTGGGGACTGCCTTGCAACCCTTTACGGCAATGATGAAAACAAGTTAAAACAAGCGGCTGAAATTTATAAATCGGCAGTTAAAATAGGCGAAAACGCGTTAAAAGAACCATTGATTTATAAAACGTTAAGGTAGAGAAATTTATGGAAAATCAGTATACGAGGAGTATAGCAATTTTAGGCGAAAACGCCATAAAAAAATTAAAAAACAAACGTGTTGCGGTATTCGGCGTAGGCGGCGTGGGCGGTTATGCGGTTGAGGCACTGGTACGTATGGGCGTCGGTGCAATAGACCTTATTGACAATGACACTTTTAACGTTACAAACATTAACCGTCAACTTTATGCTACGCACAAAACATTAGGGCAGTATAAGGTTGACGTTGCCGCGGCGCGTATACTTGAAATAAATCCCGATTGCGTTGTTAAAACGCACAAAATGTTTTATCTGCCGCAGAACTCAGACCTGTTTGATTTGTCGGTTTACGATTATGCGGTCGACGCAATAGATACCGTTGCCGCAAAGGTTGAACTTGCGCGCAAAGCCGAAATGTGCGGTACACCGCTGATAAGCAGTATGGGTACAGGCAATAAATTAAGACCCGAATTGTTCGAGATTGCAGATATTTATAAAACGAGCGTGTGTCCGCTCGCAAAGGTTATGCGTACACGGCTTAAAAAAGCGGGTGTTAAAAAACTAAAAGTAGTTTATTCAAAAGAGATGCCCATAACACTACAAACATCCGGAGACGAGCGGATAGTCGGTTCGGTTTCGTTTGTTCCGCCTGTTGCAGGTATGATAATCGCAGGTCAGGTAATAAACGATTTACTTAAAGAAGATTGATATATTTACACTGCTTGACAAAATTATGACCTGTTGCATTTTTATTTGTCAACGTTAAAAATCGCCGCAAACTTAAATAACTGTTTGCGGCGATTTTTGATTGTATTACATTTTATTGTATTCTTTTTTCGGTGTGGTTCCGTACTCTTTGCAAAAGGCACGGTAAAACACCGAGTAATCGTTAAACCCGTTTATCTGTGCCGCTTTTGTAGGCGGAATACCGCTTGCCAACATCCTTTTTGCGTTTACAAGGCGTTTTGCGTTTATGTAGTTTTGAACGGTTGAACCGGTTGCCGATTTGAATATGCGGCATAATTGCGGTTTGCTTACATAAAATTTTGAACATATTGTATCAAGAGTTATGTTTTCGGTTATGCGGTCATTTATGTAGCGGACTATTTGTTGTGTCAGTGATTCTCCCTTTATATGTGTGTGGTAATTAGATTTATAAACACCGTAAATTTCGTTTAACAGCGGCAAAAGATTGCTTGAGACCTGCAAGTGCCTGTCGGGCGCATCGGCCAGCATATTTTTGACAAGCAGTTTATAAACTTCGGGTTTAAAATCATCTCTCGAATACCTGTTAAATGAACCCGACGGACGGTCAAAAAATGCCTCGGTCAGCAAATTGTTTTTATCAAAAGCGCTGAAAAATTTTTCACCGAAATGTATTGAAAACCGCTCATAAGGGTGATTAGTGTCAATGTCGATATAGTGTGCCTCGGCAGGACGCATAAGCAAAATATCGCCGTTTGAAAGATAATACTCATTGCCTTCCACCAAAAATTTGCCTTTTCCGTAAAGAAAAATGTACAGTTCGCAGTTGTCGTGAGTGTGCAGCTTAAAAAGTTCTTTTTTAGGTTTTTCGTCACACCGGTAATGGCAGTTTATTATCGAATCGTTGTATGAAAAATACTTGCTCATAATATCACCTTGAACATTTTAACACATTTTGATAACATTTGCAATATTATAAGATAATATTTGCAATTCCATTGTTAAAATTGATTATGTATAATATGTTTAAAGCGGTTGTATGTACCGCAAATTATTTAATAACGGCAGGTGTTTAATTATGAAAATGACATTTCGTTGGTACGGTGATTCAGACCCTGTAACGCTCGAAAAAATCAGCCAGATACCCACTATGACAGGTATAGTGTCTGCGGTTTACGATGTTAAACCCGGCGGTGTTTGGAGCGAGGAGAGTATTGCCGAAATAAAGGCGAAAGCGGCAAAGCATAATCTTGAATTTGAAGTGGTTGAAAGTGTTCCCGTGCCTGAGGATATTAAACTCGGCAACGCTAACGCCCCTAAACTTATAGAAAACTATTGTGAAAACGTTCGTCGCCTCGGTAAAGCTGATGTAAAGTGTATTTGCTATAACTTTATGCCTGTGTTTGACTGGCTCAGAAGCGAGCTCGAACACAGGCAACCTGACGGCGCAAATGCGCTTGCTTATGATGAACAAACCGTTCTTGCCATGGATCCGCTGAAAGGCGATTTGGCACTTCCGGGTTGGGACGCAAGTTATACAAAAGAGCAGTTAAAAGATTTGATTGAAGAGTATCACAAACTCGGCGAAGAGAAACTTTGGGAAAATCTTGAAACGTTTTTAAAAGCCGTAATTCCGGTTGCCAAAGAGGCAGGCGTCAATATGGCTATTCACCCCGATGATCCGCCATGGGGTATGTTCGGATTGCCGAGAATTATTACAAACAAGGAGAACTTAAAAAGATTTTTAAATATTGTACCTGAGAAAAACAACGGTCTTACATTTTGTACCGGTTCGCTCGGCGCAAATCCCGATAACGACCTTGTGGATATGGCAAGCGAATTTGCCGACCGCATACACTTTTTGCATCTGCGCAATATCAAGCACACAGGCGTTCGCAAGTTTGAAGAGGTAGGTCACCCCACAAACTGCGGTTCGATTGATATGTACGGTATTGCGAAAGCATTGGTAGATCACGGATTTGACGGCTATGTACGCCCCGACCACGGAAGAATGATATGGGGCGAAAAGGGTCGTTACGGTTACGGTTTGTTTGACCGTGCTCTCGGTGCTACATATATTGCAGGACTTTTTGAAGCGATTGAAAAAGATAAAAAGTAATTTATTTTTGTTTTAAGTGAGGTAGAATGTTATGGATAAAGTAATAGTTATAACCGGTGCAGGCGGCGTGCTTTGTTCGGGTTTTGCAAAGTTTTTGGCATCAAACGGTGCAAAGGTAGCTTTGCTTGACCTCAATGAAGAAGCGGCGCAAAAAGTAGCAAACGAAATAAACGAAAACAGCGGTACCGCAAAGGCATATAAATGTAACTGTCTTGATAAGTCTGACATTGAGGCGGTTCACGCTAAGGTTTTGTCTGATTTCGGTAAATGCGACGTGCTTATAAACGGTGCAGGCGGCAATAATCCAAAATGCACAACCGCGCACGAAGAATACGTTAAGGGCGATGAAAACGCAGATGATTTTCTTACGTTCTTTAACATTGACGAAAAGGGATTTGATTTTGTATTTGACCTCAACATAAAGGGCGTTCTTTTGCCGAGTCAGGTATTTATGCCCGATATGATAGGCAGAGATGGTTGCTGTGTGCTTAACGTATCTTCAATGAACGCATACAGACCGCTCACAAAAATACCCGCATATTCGGCGGCAAAAGCGGCAGTCAGCAACTTTACGTCATGGCTTGCGGTGCATTTTGCAAAAGAGGGCATACGTGTTAATGCAATTGCTCCGGGATTTTTTGTATCCAATCAGAACCGTGCGCTTTTGTTTAATGAGGACGGTACTCCCACGCCACGCACAGATAAAATTCTGCGTTCTACACCTATGGGCCGTTTCGGCGACGCAGCAGAATTATGGGGCACGGTTGAATGGTTGCTTGATGAAACAAAATCAGGCTTCGTAACCGGAATTACAGTGCCTGTTGACGGCGGTTTTTCAGCGTATTCGGGCGTATAAGTTTTGGTATAATCCACAAAAAGGAAAAAAGTCGTTATGAGTGATAAAATCAGAATTTTCGGATTTGCCGATGAAGCAAGTCCTATGATTGATAACCAGATTAAGGCAATGTTAAGAAACGGTCTTAACGGACTTGAAATTCGCAACGTTGACGAAACAAATATTGCCGATATTACCCTTGAAAAGGCGCGCGAAGTCCGCAAAAAAATGGATGACGCAGGCCTTTGCGTATGGTCAATGGGTTCACCGATAGGTAAAATTGACATTGAAAAAGATGATTTTGCCGCACACATCGAAAAACTGAAGCATACGCTTGAAACGGCAAATATTTTGGGTGCCGGAAATATGCGGATATTCTCGTTCTTTATGCCACAGAATACAGACGTGTCGGTTTATAAAAACGAGGTTATTGACCGTATGGGTGCAATGGCTGATATTGCAAAGGGAACCGGCGTTACGCTTTGTCACGAAAATGAAAAGGGTATTTACGGCGATGTCGCCGCGCGTTGTCTTGAAATATACAGAGAAGTACCCGATATAAAGGGCATTTTTGATCCGGCAAACTTTGTTCAGAGCGGCGAAAACACAATAGCCGCCTGGGATCTGCTTAAAACATACATAAAATATATTCACATAAAAGACGCACGTGCGAGCGACGATATGATAGTGCCGGCAGGAAACGGCGACGGTAATTTTAAAACAATTATTCCGCAGTATATTGCTATGGGCGGCAGTTGCTTTACAATGGAACCTCATCTTAAAGAATTCAGCGGTCTTTCAAACCTTGAACGCGAGGGCGAAGAAAGCAAAGTGGGCGAATTCAATTTTGAAACGGGCGACGAGGCATTTGATTATGCCTGCAACGCATTTAAAAATCTGCTCGGCGAAATAATCTAAAATAATTTTAATTTATATTCAGAAAGGACTTTTATTATGGAAATAGGTGTTCAGTTTTTTACATTGCGTGACTACTGTAAAAATCTTGAAGATTTTGCAGAGTCGCTTAAAAAAATTGCGGATATAGGTTACAAAAATGTCCAGATAAGCGCAGTTTGCGATTATGAACCCGAATGGCTTAAAGAGCAGCTTGACAAAAACGGTTTGAGGTGTGTTGTTACGCACACGCCCGTTGACCAGCTTAAAGGCGATATTGCAAAGGTTTGCAAAAATCACGAAATTTTCGGTTGCGATTATGTAGGACTCGGTTTTCATGATTTTTCGCTTACCAAAGACGGCATAAAATGTCAGGATTTTATAGATGAATACTCACCTATAATAAAGGCAATAAAGGCAAACGGCAAAACATTTATGTATCATAATCATGCAAAGGAGTTTTTAATTCTTGATGACGGCAAGCGCGTAATTGAAAAAATTGCCGAAACTTTTTCACCCGATGAATTGGGATTTATACTTGACACTTTCTGGGTTCAGGCTGCAGGCGGTGACCCCGCTTATTGGATAGAAAAATTTGCCGGCAGATTGCCTGTAATTCATCTTAAAGATTACAAATATGATGAAAACTTTAAAGAATTTAACGACAACATTGCCGTTGTAGGCGAGGGCAATATAAACTTTGACCGCGTTTTCGAAAAGGCAGAAACAAGCGGCGTTAAGTATATGATGGTCGAGCAGGATAACTGTCACGGCGAAAATCCGTTTGATTGCGTTAAACGCAGTTATGACTATTTGCGTTCATGCGGATTTTAATTTGCAATATAAACCGAAAGGATAATTCTTATGAGTGAAAAAATTAAATTGGGTATAATAGGTTTCGGTAATATGGGTACCGGCCATACTTCAAACATTATGAGCGGCAATTGCCCCGAGGTTGAATTGGTTGCAATATGCGACATTAAACCTGCGCGTATCGAGTTTGGCAAGAACAAATATCCCGATGCGAATATAACATATTTTACCGACGCAATAGAGATGCTTGACAGCGGTCTTATTGACTCGTGTATTGTTGCGGTTCCGCATTACGATCACGTTAAATACTCTGTCGAATGTATGAAACGCGGTATTCACGTAATGTGTGAAAAACCCGCAGGCGTATACACAAAACAGGTCCGTGAAATGATAGCCGAATCAAAAAAACACCCCGAAGTTGTTTTCGGTATGATGTTTAATCAGCGCACAAATCCCGTTTACCGCAAAATGTACGAACTTGTACATTCAGGCAAATACGGTCAGATCCGCCGCACAAACTGGCTTATAACAAACTGGTACCGTTCGCAAGCATATTACAATTCAAGCGATTGGCGCGCTACATGGGCGGGCGAAGGCGGCGGTGTACTGCTTAATCAGTGTCCGCATCAATTGGATTTATGGCAGTGGATATGCGGAATGCCGGTTAAGGTTCTTTCTAAAATCAAATACGGCAAGTGGCACGATATTGAAGTTGATGACGATGTAACAACAGTTGTTGAATATGAAAACGGTGCAACAGGCGCGTTTATTACAACAACCGGTGACGGTTTAGGAACAAACCGCTTTGAGATTCAGATGGACGGCGCAAAACTTGTAGCCGAAAACGATGTGCTTACCGTGTATGAGTTTGAAATGAGCGAGCCCGAATTTACAAAAACAAATACAGAAGTGTTCGGCAGCATAAAAGCACATAAACTCGATATACAGTTAGAGGGTGAAAACACTCAACACAGCGGTGTTGTCAACGCCTGGGCAGGCAAAATACTTCACGGAACACCTCTTATTGCAGACGGTGCCGAGGGCATAAACGGTCTTATGCTTTCAAATGCTATGCACTTATCGGACTTTTTGGGTCGCGAAATTGAACTTCCATTTGATGAGGATTTGTTCTATAATGAGCTTATGAAGCGTGTGGCAACTTCAAAGAAAAAAGAAAATGTAACAGAAACTTTTGCCGATACAAACGGCACATACGGCGGTGCTAAAAAGTAAAGGTTAAGGTGCTTATATGAATAAAGTCAGAGTAGGAATAATCGGAATAGGCAATATAGGTACTGCGCACGCAACCTGTATATACAATAATGAAATAAACGGTATGTGTCTGGCGGCACTTTGCGATATATCAGACTCCCGTCAGCAATATTGCAAAGAAAAATTCGCCGATGTTCCGTTTTTTACCGATTATAAACAGATGTTTTCAAGCGGTCTTATCGACGCTGTAATCATATCCACTCCGCACAGACTTCACTGCGATATTGCTGCTGAGGCGCTTGGCTGCGGTCTTAACACTTTGGTTGAAAAACCGGTTGACATTACCGTAAGCAAGGCGTTAAGCATAAACGAAACAGCAAAAAAGAGCGACAAAAAATTCGCTATAATGTTTAACCAGCGTACAAATGATATTTTTGCAAAAGCGCGGAATATTGTAAAAAGCGGTGCTCTGGGTGAACTTAAGCGCACGGTTTGGATAATCACCAACTGGTACAGAACACAGTTCTATTATAATTCTGCCGACTGGCGCGCTACATGGGCAGGTGAAGGCGGCGGCGTGCTGCTTAATCAAGCTCCGCACAATCTTGACCTTTGGCAATGGATATGCGGTATGCCGAGTCAGGTAATAGCCGATTGCGAGGTTGCTAAGTACCACAATATCGAGGTTGAGGATGATGTCGTAATTACAACCCGTTATCAAAACGGCGCTACCGGTATATTTATTACTTCAACAGGCGAATATCCCGGTACAAACCGACTTGAAATATCCGGAACTCTTGGCAAAATCGTTATAGAAAACGGCGTTCTTAAGTGGTGGAAACTTCCCGATGACGAGCGCAATATATGTTTTAACAGTAAAGACTCTTTCCCTGAAATCAAATGTAATTATGAAGAGTATGTTGCACAAACGCCGACAAGTGAGGCGCACAAACAAATAATTCAAAACTTTACCAACGCCATATTAAACGGCGAGGAGCTATTATCGCCCGGCACAGACGGCATTTATGAACTGACTTTGTCAAATGCTGCATACCTTTCAAGCTGGAAAGGCGGAGTCGCCGTTAATCTTCCGCTTGATAACGGTGAGTTTGACCGTCTGTTGGATGAAAGAATCAAACATTCAAAAATCAACGATGCAAAAAGTAAAAAAGATGTTAACGGTAAATATTCAAACCGTTGGCAGGTTAATTGGTAACAGTTTAAAATTCATATTAAAAGCACTGCCGGTATTTAATCGGCAGTGCTTTTGATTATAAATCCGAAAAGAAAACAATAATATTTATACGGGCACAATTTTTCTTGACAAGTTATGTATAATAATAGTAAAATACTATTATAGTTATTTTGGGGTATTATGACTTTTATTCTGTATCGGCAGGGTACAGATTATACATTACATATTCAATTTAAACGGAGGAAAATATTTATTGATGAGTGAAACAAAAACAGAAAAAAAGCGTTCAAAAACGCCGAATACAAAAAAGCAGAATACATCTGCCGCAAAGCGCGCAGTGCAAAGTGTTGTAAGTAATTCCGGCGTTGCAAAACAGGATAAACCCGCTAAACAAAAAAATACCAAAAGCGCAAAAACAAACAGCGGTACACATTCTAAGAAAAACACTTCTGCAAAAAAAACTTATAGCCAAAATACCGCAAATACCGCAAAAAAGCGCAGCACAAAACAAACTGCCGCAAAAAACAAAACGGTAAAAATAATACCTCTCGGCGGACTCGGTGAAATAGGTAAAAATATTACCCTTTATGAGTATGACGGCGATATGATACTTGTTGATTGCGGTATGACATTTCCGGATGAGGAAACACCGGGTATAGATACCGTAATACCCGACTTTACCTATGTGCTTGAGAACAAGGACAAAATCAAGGGCCTTGTTGTTACTCACGGTCATGAAGACCATATAGGCGCAATACCTTATTTGCTTAAAAATTTTAATGTTCCTATTTATGCAACCCGCCTTACAATAGGTCTTATATCGGGCAAACTTAAAGAACATAAATTGTTGGGTGACGCAAAATTAAATGAAATATCAGCAGGTAAAACCGTAAATTTTGGTAAATTCAGCGTCGAATTTATACACGTTAACCATTCTATACCCGACGCTGTCGGTTTTGCAATAACCTGCGGTGCCGGCACGGTTGTGCATATGGGCGACTTTAAAATTGATACCACCCCCATTGATGACAATGTTATAGACATTGCCCGTTTTGCAGAACTCGGCAAAAAAGGTGTACTGGCAATGCTTTCGGATTCAACCAATGCAGAGCGTCCGGGGTACACCTCGTCTGAGCGTATTGTGGGTGAGTCATTCTCTAACCTGTTTAAAAAGGCGGAGGGTCACCGCATAATAGTCGCAACCTTTTCGTCAAATATACACCGCATACAGCAAATTATTGATGAGGCCGTGCGCTGTAAGCGCAAGGTAGCCGTATCGGGCAGAAGTATGATAAATGTTGTAAACGTTGCGGCAGAACTCGGCTATCTTAATGTGCCTAACGGTGTGCTTGTAGATATTGATACTATCAAGAATTACGCCGACCGCGAACTTGTTGTTGTTACCACTGGCAGTCAGGGCGAACCCATGTCTGCCCTTTACAGAATGGCATTTTCTGATCACCGTCAGGTTGAAATTGTTCCCGGTGATATGATAATTATTTCGGCAACGCCTATACCCGGCAATGAAAAATTGGTAAGCAAGGTAGTAAACGAACTGATGAAGCGCGGCGCAAATGTTGTTTATGAAAAAATGTATGATGTCCATGTTTCGGGTCACGCTTGCCAGGAAGAACTTAAACTTATGCTCAGCATAGTAAAACCGAAGTATTTTATACCGGTTCACGGTGAGCAAAAGCATTTGTGTAAACACGCGCAGTTGGCATACGGTATGGGTATTGACTACAAAAATGTTCTTATTGCAAGCAACGGAAGCGTTATAGAAATATCAAGTCAGGGCATCAAGTGCAGCGAAACCGTACAGGCAGGCAGAGTGTTGGTTGACGGACTCGGTATCGGCGATGTGGGCAGCATAGTTCTTCGCGACCGCAAACATCTTGCCGAAGACGGTATAATAGTTGTTACTGTATCC
Organism: uncultured Eubacteriales bacterium; assembly: GCA_934445015.1. GTDB lineage: Bacteria > Bacillota > Clostridia > Oscillospirales > Acutalibacteraceae > UBA737. Next base: position 18,354 of record CAKSDJ010000009.1, read on the forward strand.
ATTGATTCGGCTACGCGTGAGGTTTTGTCGGGCCCGGATATTGTTTCGCGCGGATTTGTATATGTAAAAGAATCAGACGCGCTTATGTCGCAACTTGACAATGTTGTTTGCAATGTGCTTGAAAACTGTTATGTTCTGGGCGTTAAAGACTGGAATACAATTAAAACCCGGATTAAAGACGGCGTTTCAAAATTCTTATACAGCAAAACACACCGTTCTCCCATGGTGTTACCCATAATAATGGAAGTATAATTTTTTGTGGGGCGGTTATTCCGCCCTGCCTTAAGCAGATACTTTTACCGAAAGGAAGTTTAGTATATGAAAGTCATTTTATTGGCAGACGTTAAGGGAAAAGGCAAAAAGGGCGAACTTTGCAATGTATCCGACGGGTACGCGCGTAACTTTCTTTTTCCAAAAAATTTAGCAATAGAGGCAGACTCCGCCGCTATGTCAGAGCTTAAAAGCCGTGAGGCTGCAGCGGCTCACCATAAGCAGGAGGAAATAGACGCAGCCAAAACGGTTGCGGCAAAACTCAACGGAAAAACGGTTGCCGTTAAGGCAAAGGCAGGCAGCAACGGCAGACTTTTCGGAAGTGTAACTTCAAAAGAGATTGCAGAAGAGGTAAAAAACGCTTTTAATATTGAGGTCGACCGCAAAAAAATGAGCATTGCCGACATTAAAAATTTCGGAGAATATGAGGCCGAGATAAAACTTTATACCGGAATTACCGCAAAAATTACAGTAAAGGTAACGGAGTAATATGATCGATAACGGGCTTATTTATGATATTGACGGCGGCAGATTGCCGTATTCGGTCAGTGCAGAGCAGGCGGTTTTAGGGTCTATGATAATTGACCCTGACTGCATAAACGAGGTAGCGGTACAGGTCAAGACCGAGTATTTTTATATACCGCAGCACAGGGATATTTATTCGGCGATTTCATCAATGTATGAGTTGAGTCAGTCAATTGACTTTATCTCGCTTCTTGAACGTCTTAAAAAAGACGGCGTTTATGACGAGGCCGGCGGCAAAGACTACCTTACCAAATTGGTGACATCGGTTCCGTCGTCTGCAAATGTGCTTACATACGTTGCAATTATACGCGAGCAGTATTACTCACGTGCACTTATGGGTGCGGCTCAGGGTATTATTAAGGATATAAATGAAAATACCATGGACTCGGGCAAACTTTTGGACAGCGCCGAGCAGCGTATTTTTGAGATCCGTGACGGCAGAGAGATCGGCGGCCTTACACACATTAAAGATGTAATCTCAGCCGAAACGTATGATCGCCTCACAAAAATCAGTGACCCTGAAACGCATGACGACTATATAGGCATACCTTCGGGCATAGGCGAACTTGACAAAATGATTACCGGTCTTAATAAATCAGACCTCATAATTCTGGGCGCAAGACCGGGTATGGGTAAAACTTCTTTTGCTCTTAATATTGCGCGTAATGTAGCGATAAATGCAGGAAAAACGGTTTGTTTTTTCTCACTTGAAATGACCCGTGACCAATTGGCACAACGTATGCTTTCAAGCGAAGCCGCAATTAAAAGCGAAAAATTACGCACCGGCGAATTGGAACCCGAAGAGTGGACAAGACTTATTCAGGCAGGCGAAAATTTATCCAGGGCAGAAATATATTTTGATGAAAGTTCAAATATCACCGTGCCCGAAATGAAGGCAAAATTACGCCGTATGAAACGCGTTGATCTTGTTATTATAGACTATTTGGGCCTTATGCACACACCGCGTCAAAATGATAACCGTGTTCAGGAAATATCCGAAATAACGCGCAGCCTTAAAATAATGGCAAAGGAACTTAAGGTTCCGGTCATTGCCTGCGCTCAGTTGTCACGCGGAACCGAAACAAAGGGCAAATCGCATAAACCTATGCTCGCCGACCTGCGTGATTCGGGCTCTATTGAGCAGGATGCGGATATTGTACTGTTTTTATATCGTGATGCCTATTACGACAATGAAAAAAGTTCGGATGAAGATTTAAGCGATAACAGCAAGTCAGAGTGTATTGTCGCAAAAAACCGCCACGGTGAAACAGGTATTATACCTCTGCACTGGGACGGTCAGTATACAAGATTTACGTCTGTGGATGTGTTCAGATAATGCTTGAAAAAGTAAAAAAAGCAATTACTCGGTTTTCTCTTACCGAGGGCAAAAAACATATTACGGTTGCCTTGTCCGGCGGTGCGGATTCTATGGCATTGCTTTTTGTTTTGCTTAGCCTTAAAGAGGATTTAAACTTGCAAAAAATAAGTGCGGCACATTTTAACCATAAAATCCGCGGTACCGAAGCGCAAAGAGATGAAGATTTTGTAAAAAAAATTTGTGCTCAAAACGGTGTTCAGCTGTTTTTGGGCAGTGCAGACGTGCCTGCTTATGCAAAGAAAAATCATTTAAGCACAGAACTTGCCGCAAGGCAGCTGCGCTATGATTTTTTTGAAAGTATAGATACCGACGCCGTTGCAACGGCGCATACCGCAAGCGATAATATTGAAACGGTAATTTTAAATATGTCGCGCGGAACGGCGCTTTCGGGGCTTTGCGGCATACCGCCCGAGCGCGGCAGATATATAAGACCGCTTTTGTACTGTACTCGTACCGATATTGAAAATTATTGTATTGACAACAATATTGACTATGTTACCGACAGCACAAATCTGTCTGATGACTATACAAGAAATAAAATCAGACACAACGTGGTTCCCGTTTTAAAGCAGTTTAACGGTTCTGTCGAAACAGCCGTTTTGCGTATGTCGGATTCGCTTCGCGAAGACGAGGATTTTATAAACACCTGTGCCGTTGGCGAATATAACGCCCGTTTTTCAGACGGTGCGATTTCAATTAAAAATTTCAGCGGTTTGCATCCGGCTGTTGCAAAAAGAATAATAGCAAGGTATTATGCTCTATTTTGCGGCAACGCCGATAGTTTTCATATAAACCGTATCTATTCGGTTTGTTTGTCAGGCGGCAAAACAAGTGTGCCGGATAATCAAACTGCGGTAGTGCGGGATGATGTATTAAAAATAGTACCTGCCGTGCAAAAACAGCAAAAACCGACATTTGATGTGAAAATCACAGAGCAAAAAAACAATTTTTTTTCAAATTCCAAAAAAGTTCATAATTTGTTATTAAAAAATATATTAGACTGTGATAAAATAGTGGGAAAATTGGTACTGCGGCAAAGAATAGCCGGCGACAAAATACGACTTAAAAACAAAAATTGCACAAAAACTTTAAAAAAACTGTTTTGTGAATATAAAATACCTTTGGAAGAGCGCAATGTATGGCCCGTTCTCAGCGATGACAGCGGCGTTGTCTGGGTACACAAAATAGGTGTGTCGGAGCGTTGCGCCGCCGACATATCAAGTAAAAGAATATATAAAATATACGTGGAAAAGATTTTTATTGGGGAAGATAAATATGAATAATAGTGATGTGGCAAATATTTTGGTATCTGAGCAGGAGCTAAACGAGATATGCAAACGACTGGGTGAACAGATATCGCGTGATTACGAGGGTAAAAAATTGCTTGTGGTAAGTGTTCTTAAAGGCGCCATTGTTTTTATGGCAGACCTTTTGCGTGAGATCAAGTGCGATTGTGTTATTGATTTTATTGCAGTTTCTTCTTACAGCGGCACAAAAACCACCGGCGTTGTTAAGTTTAAAAAAGACCTTGATATTGACCCAGACGGAATGGATATTCTTATAGTTGAGGATATTTTGGATTCGGGAATAACTCTTTCATATTTGAGCAGTGTGTTAAAAGGCAGAAATGCAAACAGTATCAAAATTTGTACTCTGCTTGACAAACCCGCAAACCGCAAAGCCGACATATCGGCAGATTATGTAGGCAAGGTAATACCGGATGAGTTTGTTGTGGGATACGGGCTTGATTATGACGAAAAATACAGAAATTTACCCTACGTGGGTGTATTGAGCCCGTCGGTATACGGCGGCAAATAACTGAAAGGTGAGTAACGGATTTTGAAAAAGAACATAAAAAACATTCTTTTGTATATAGGTACTCCGCTGATACTTATATTGTCATTTGTTTTTGTATCACAGATTTCAAAAACAACGACCCAAACCAAGTATTATGAAATCATCGATATGATCGAGAACAACAAGATCTCTGAATTTACACTTAATAAATACAGCGGTGATCTTACCTATACTCTGCGTGAAGACGGTAAAAAATACCACTACACAGTTGCGGATGTTTCAATTTTTTATAATGATGTAAATGAATTTGTAAGAACAAACAACCGCGAAAATGCCGATAACGACGCAAAACTTATCAAAGACGATTATATCGAAGGCGGACAGGGTTCATGGATATTAAGTATGATGCCCACGCTGCTGCTTATAGCCGTTATGGTTGTGTTCTGGGTAGTCATAATGAAACGTATGAATGCCGGTATGGGCGCAGACAAAACTTTTGGCTTCGGCAAGGCAAAAGTTAAAAAAGCCGACGGCCGGAAAAAGACTACGTTTGCCGATGTTGCCGGTGCCGATGAAGAAAAAGAGGAAATGGCTGAAATAGTTGACTTTTTAAAGGATCCCAAAAAGTTTAACGAACTCGGAGCACGTATCCCCAAAGGCGTTTTGCTTGTAGGACCTCCCGGAACTGGTAAAACCTTGCTTGCGCGTGCAGTTGCCGGTGAGGCAGGCGTACCGTTCTTTTCAATTTCGGGTTCCGACTTTGTTGAAATGTTTGTAGGCGTAGGCGCTTCGCGTGTGCGCGACCTTTTCGGAGAAGCCAAAAAAAATGCGCCTGCGATAATTTTTATTGATGAAATTGACGCGGTAGGCCGTCAGCGCGGTGCAGGTCTCGGCGGCGGTCATGATGAGCGTGAGCAAACGCTTAACCAACTGCTTGTTGAAATGGACGGTTTCGGCGCTAATGAGGGCGTTATAGTTATGGCGGCTACAAACCGCCCCGATATACTTGATAAGGCATTGCTGCGGCCCGGTCGTTTTGACCGTCAGATCACGGTAAATTACCCCGACGTTAAGGGCAGGGAAGAAATACTCAAGGTTCATTCACGCGGCAAGCCGCTCGGCCCCGATGTTAACCTTGCCACAATTGCAAAATCAACTTCGGGTTTTACGGGTGCCGACCTTGAAAATTTGCTTAACGAGGCAGCGCTTCTGGCGGTTCGCCACGGTAAAAAAGCGATCACTCAGGAAGAAATCGAAGAGGCAACCATAAAGGTTGTTATGGGAACTGAAAAGAAATCGCATAAACTCCGCGAAAAGGATAAAATGGTAACATCTTATCACGAGGCGGGTCACGCTATAGTTTCTTATTTTCTACCTACGCAGGATCCTGTGCATCAGATTTCAATAATTCCGCGCGGTATGGCGGCAGGTTACACAATGTATCTGCCTACCGAAGAAAAAGGCCATACAAGCAAAAATCAGATCTTAGAGCAGATATGTTCGCTCCTCGGCGGCAGAGCGGCAGAGCAGCTGACGCAGGATGACGTTTGCACAGGTGCTTCAAACGATATTCAACGTGCTACCGAGTTAGCGCGTAAAATGGTTACCCGTTTCGGTATGAGCGACAAGTTAGGTCTTGTTGTATACGGCGACGATAACAATGAGGTTTTTTTGGGACGTGACTTCTCTTCAACACCTAACTACTCCGAAAAAACGGCGGCAACTATTGATGACGAAATTGAATCCGTTGTTATGAAACAATATCAAAAAGCACTTGAACTTTTGCAAGGCGCAATGCCCAAATTGCATGATGTTGCCAAAGTTCTGTATGAAAAAGAAAAAATCTCGGGTGAAGAATTCCGCGAGATAATGGAAGCCAATTGATTACAGTTAAAATTCGCCCTTGTTTGGGGGCGGATTTTTTGTCTTAATTCAATTGACAAATTTTAGGTTTAATCATATAATAATTCCGTTAATTTATATTCAGGGGGAACCGCAGTGTTTAAATCAAAAACAGTATCTTCGCTTGAAAAATGTTTTTTAAATTCAGACATAGACAAGTTTACAGAACTTACCGAAGAAAAAATATTCAAAAATCAAAAATATTCATTTCAGCTTTTGTGCCATTTTGAAGATGGTTGGCAAATTGCGCTAAAACCTGTTATAGAGGGCGACCTTGCCGGATATGTTACCGTGCGCGAGGTTGTTAATATTCCGTCGGAACTGCCTACGTATCCGAATTGCAGCGATCTGCCCGAGGTGCATACGCCGGGTCTTTATCCCGACCTTTTGCGTCCGCTCAAATACAACGGCGTTTTTCGCCTTTTGCCTACGCAAAGCCGCGCTCTGTGGTTTGATATTCAACCAAACTGTAAAATCACGGGTGAAAAAATATTAAAAATAAAACTGATGCGTGTTGATGTGACAAGCAAGGGCTTTTTTGACACAGATGAGGTTGTTGCAGAGCACGAACTCAAAATCGATATAAAAGACATAGCCTTGCCCGAACAGCAACTTAAATTTACTCAATGGTTTTATGCCGATTGCCTTGCAGATTATTACAATGTTGAGGTGTTCAGCGACCGTCATTTTGAAATATGTGAAAATTTTGCCCGAACTGCTGTTGAAAACGGACGTAATATGCTGCTTTTGCCGTTGCTCACCTATGCGCTGGATACTCACTTCGGCGGTGAGCGAACAACGGTTCAGCTTATTGATGTTTACAAAAACGGAAACAGTTATACATTCGGTTATGAAAATCTTGACCGCTGGCTTGATATGTGTAACCGTGTGGGCGTAAAGTATTATGAAGTTTCGCCCTTCTTTTCACAGTGGGGCGCCGACAACACGCCAAAAGTAGTTGCCGAGTGCGACGGCAAAAAACAGGTTATATTCGGTTGGGGAACAAATCCCCTGTCAACCGAGTACAACACATTTATACGCGCTTTTATAAGCGGTTTTATAAGCCATATGAAGTCGCGCGGCGAGGATAAAAAATGCTGGTATCATATATCAGACGAGCCGGTTACCGAGCAGCTTGAACAATACAAAAATGTAAGGAATTCAATATCCGATCTGCTTGAAGATTACAACGTTATGGATGCCATTTCGCATTATGAGTTTTATGAAATGGGAATAATCAAAACCCCCGTTCCCAAAACTATGGGTATAGAACCTTTTTTGAAAAATAATGTTCCCGATCTGTGGTGCTATTACTGCGGAAGTCAGTGCAACGGAGTAAGCAACTGTCATTTTGCAATGCCGCTGTCGCGTGTGCGCTCGCTCGGTATGCAGATGTATAAATACAATATTAAGGGATTTTTACACTGGGGCTATAATTTTTATAACAATCAGCTCTCTTACGACCGATTGGATCCGTTTGCAAATTCCGACGGCGAATGTTTTGCAGCAAGCGGAGATACTTATATGGTGTATCCTGCGCCAAACGGAACCGCGTGGGAGTCAACACGCCTTCGCGCACTTTATGAGGGTATGGAGGATATGCGTGCTATGACCCTTGCGGAAAGTCTTTGCGGTAAAGAAAAGGTGATAGGTGCCATTGAGGCTCTGTGCGGTGAAATCAAGTTTGACAAATGTGTAAATGATGCGGATCTGATGCTTAAAATCCGCCGTACCGTAAATCAAATGGTATTTGATAATATATAAACTGAAAAAATTTACTTACCGGGTCACTGTTTGAAATTCAGACAGTGACTTTTTGCGTTAAAAAATCCAATATAGTTCTTGCCTAAACCTAAAGTTTGTAGTATAATAAATTAGATTATAATTCAATTAAAATCAATTCAGAATACAGGAGCATTTAAAGTGGTGCCAGCCGATAAAAAATTAAATTCATATCCGCCCGAACAGCTCGCTTATGCCAAAAGGGTAAGCGGTATTTTGGCGGACCGTAATATTACTTGCCCAAAGGCACATATTGTAACTTTCGGGTGTCAGCAAAATGTGAGCGATTCCGAAAGAATAAAAGGTATGTTGAGACTTTGCGGCTACACTTTTACGGATAATATATCAGACGCCGATTTTGTAATTTTTAACACCTGTGCAGTGCGCGGTCACGCTGAGGACAGGGTATACGGCAATATAGGCGCAGTTAAAAAATACAAACGCAATAATCAAAATCTTATTTTGGCTGTATGCGGCTGTATGGCACAGCAAAAAACGGTAGCAGAAAAAATTTATAAAAGTTATCCGTATGTTGATATTGTTTTCGGTACACAGCAGTATCATCGTTTGCCTGAATTTATATATCAAAGGTTAAAAGGCAGCAAAAGGGTGTATGAACTCGCCCTTGACAACGCCGATATAGTTGAGGATATTCCGATAAGTCGTGACGGCACTCTTAAGGGTTGGCTGCCTGTTATGTACGGGTGTAATAATTTTTGTACGTACTGCATAGTGCCTTATGTGCGCGGGCGCGAGCGTTCACGTCCTCCGGAAGAGATAATCAAAGAAGCAACCGATATGATAAACAGCGGTTATAAAGAGATTATGCTTTTAGGTCAAAACGTAAACTCATACGGCAAGGGTGAAGCGCACAATATAAATTTTGCAAAACTTTTGCGTATGATAAACGATATACCCGGCGATTTCAGAATACGGTTTATGACTTCGCACCCAAAGGATTGTACGGACGAACTGCTGGACGCAATATGTGACTGCAAAAAGGTAGAACGCCATATACATTTACCGTTTCAAAGTGGCAGCAGCAGAATTTTAAGGCAGATGAACCGCCGTTATGACCGCGGGGGTTATTTAAGACTTATTGAGTCGGCACGCAAGCGTATACCTGATGTTCAGTTTACAAGCGATATTATTGTAGGATTTCCGGGTGAAACCTATGATGATTTTTGCGAAACGCTGTCACTTATAAAAGAGGTAAAATTCACATCGCTGTTTACGTTTATATATTCACCGCGCGAGGGCACTCCGGCGGCATCTATGCCCGACCCCGTATCACGTGAAGAAAAGGGCAAATGGTTTGCCGAGCTTTTGGCAGTGCAGGATAAAATATCAAATCAGTTAAACCTTGACCTTGTGGGCAAAACGGTGACCGTACTTTGTGAAGAAACTACTTCAAACGACAGGCTTACCGGCAAAACACAGTATTACTCATCGGTTGAGTTTGACGGTGACCAGAGTCTGATAGGGCAGTTTGTCACCGTTCACATTGACTCGTATAACAATGTACTTTCGGGTACAATAATAAAATAAAAAACAAATTTGAGAGGAATTTTAAAATGGGAATTATAGAAGCAACAAGAGCACTCGGAACCGAAATTCAAAAGGACGAGCGTTTTATACGTTTTGCCAAAGCAAAACTTAAAAATGACAGCGATGAAAATCTGCAAAATCAAATAGGCGAGTTTAACACAATACGTATGAATCTTGATCGTGAAATGAATTCGGAAAAGCAGGACGATGCGAAAATACGCGAACTTAACGAAAAACTACGCGATATATACACAAACATTATGTCAAGTCAGGCTATGCTTGAGTACAACACCGCAAAGGCAGAACTTGATGCAATGCTCAATGATGTTAACAGCATTATTATGCAGTGTGTTGACGGCGAGGACCCTGCAACGGTTGAACCGCACACAGCCTGCACGGGTTCGTGTTCTACCTGCGGCGGTTGCCATTGATAATACCGATACAATAAAAACTACATTTTGTTTCTAAAGGGGATAACAAACAAATGTCAGAATTGTCGCCTATGATGCGCCAATATATGGAAATAAAAGAACAAAATAAAGACTGTATTCTCTTTTATCGCTTAGGTGATTTTTATGAAATGTTTTTCGAAGACGCCAAGACGGGCTCCGAAGAACTTGAACTGACCCTTACCGGCAGAGACTGCGGTCTTGAAGAGCGCGCACCTATGTGCGGTGTTCCTTATCACAGCTGCGAGGGTTATATATCACGCCTTGTTGAAAAGGGATACAAGGTTGCTATCTGCGAACAGACAGAAGACCCTGCAACCGCAAAGGGCATTGTTAAGCGCGATGTTGTAAGAATAATCACTCCGGGTACTGTAATTGAGGGTGAAATGCTTGACGAGTCGCGCAACAATTATCTTGCCGCCGCAAATATTTCAGACGGCAGAATAGGTGTTTGTTTTACCGACGCTTCAACAGGCGAAGCAAATATAACCGAGATTTACGGCGACGATATGTATGAACGCTTTTATAACGAGATAATGCGTTATTCGCCGAGCGAAATTCTGCTAACACCCCAATTTTATGAAACGGTTAAGGATTTTTTAGACGAAAAATACACCGGCAGCGTTACACTCAGAGAGCAAAAAAATTTTGACCGCACTTTTACCGAGGATGCTTTTTGCAAGAATTTTGACATATTAAGCCCCGAAAACATAGGTATTCAGAGCGGCAGTGTATCACAGGGGGTGTTGGGTGCAGTTATCGATTACCTGCACGAAAACGGAAAAAGCGGTACAATAGGCATAAAAAAGGTGAACGTTTATACGTCGTCTCAGTTTATGCAGCTTGATATAACCGCTATCCGCAATCTTGAACTGTGCGAAACTATGCGGACAAAATCAAAGCGCGGTTCGCTTTTAGGCGTGCTTGACAAAACCAAAACCCCGATGGGCAAACGGCTTATGCGTTCATTTGTTTTGCAGCCGCTTTGCACTATACCCGAAATAACCTTGCGCCAAAACGCGGTAGAAGAGCTTTGCTCCGATACGGTTATGCGCGGTGAAGCACAGGAGTATATGAGCGGCATACGCGATATTGAGCGTATGATGACAAAGATAGTATACGGTACCGCTACCGCAAAAGAACTTTTGGGTCTTGCCTCTACGGCACACCGTTTTCCGTACATAAAACAATTGCTGTCGGGCGCAGGCTGCAAAATGCTTAAAGTCATATATAACGATATTGATACGCTTGATGAGATTGTGGAACTTATAGACGCGGCGATAAATGAGGATGCTCCTGCAACGGTTCGCGAAGGCAAGATAATTAAAAAGGGGTTTAACGAACAGGTTGACATTCTGCGCGATGATATGGACGGCGGAACTTCACATCTTGCCGCTATTGAAGCAAGAGAGCGCGAACGCACGGGTATTAAAAATCTTCGTGTACGTTACAACAAAGTATTCGGATATTATATTGAAGTTACCAATTCGTTTCTTGATAAAGTTCCGGCGGATTATATAAGAAAACAAACTCTTACAAACTGCGAGCGGTTTATAACCGAAGAGTTAAAACAACTTGAAAACAGATTGCTCACCGCAAAAGAGAGGGCGTTTCAGCTGGAGTATGAAATATTCAACAACATACGCGAAACGGTAGCAAACGCTGCGCCCCGTGTGCGCGTTACCGCAGCGGCAATAGCGCGGCTTGATGTTATGTGTTCGCTTTCGGCTGTTGCAATCGAGAATAATTACTGCCGACCGCTTGTTACAAATAACGGTGTGATAAGCATAAAAGGCGGCAGGCATCCGGTAGTTGAAAAACTTTTAAAATCTCCGTTTGTTTCAAATGATACATATTTAGACTCAAATCACGACCGTTGCGCTATTATAACAGGTCCTAATATGGCAGGTAAATCAACTTATATGCGTCAGGTTGCAATAATAACGCTTATGGCGCAAATGGGCTCTTTTGTGCCGGCACAAATGGCAGAAATAGGCGTTACAGACGCCATTTTTACCCGTGTAGGCGCGTCCGACGATTTGGCGTCGGGTCAATCGACTTTTATGGTTGAGATGAGCGAAATGGCGCATATACTCAAAAACGCCACAAAGAATAGTCTGCTTATTATTGATGAGATAGGCAGAGGTACGTCAACGTTTGACGGTATGGCAATTGCAAAAGCGGTTCTTGAATATGTTGCCGACAAGAAAAAATTGGGTGCAAAAACACTGTTTGCAACGCATTATCATGAACTTACCGAAATGGAAAATGAACTTGACGGTATAAAAAATTACAATATTTCGGTCAAAAAACGCGGCGATGATATTATTTTTTTACGTCGTATAGTCCGCGGCGGCGCAGATGACAGTTACGGAATTGAAGTTGCAAAGTTGGGTGGCATACCAAGTGTCATAACCGACCGCGCAAAACAGATTTTAAAACAAACACTTGAAAGCGGAATAGTTACCTACAAAACGGTAGATACCGCAGTAGACCAAATGTCGCTTGAAATGCACGGCGCGGTAGATATTTTACGCGAATTACAGGCGGTTGATGTAAACACACTTACTCCGATAGAATCAATGGGTGTGCTTTTTGATTTAGTCAACAAAGCAAAATCAATTTAACGGATAATTAAAAACAAGAAGGTGAAAAAATGCCGAATATAAATGTGTTGCCAAAGGCAATTGCCGAACTTATCGCAGCGGGCGAGGTTGTTGAACGACCTGCCTCAATAGTTAAAGAAACAATAGAAAACTCAATAGACGCAGGCGCTTTGCACATTACGGTTGAAATAAATCACGGCGGTATTACATATATCCGCGTAACCGATGACGGTTGCGGAATATCTGCAAGTGATGTACCTAAGGCATTTTTGCGCCATGCTACAAGCAAAATATCAAAGGCGGTAGACCTTGACCACATTTCAACGCTGGGATTTCGCGGAGAGGCACTTGCCGCTACCTGCGCGGTATCGCGCGTAGAAATTTTTACAAAAACAAACTCGCAGGATTTCGGTACGCATTATAAAATTGAGGGCGGCGAAGAAATCCTTAATGAAGAAGTCGGTTGCCCCGACGGCACAACGCTTATAGTCCGCGATCTCTTTTATAATACGCCTGCACGAATGAAGTTTTTGAAAAAAGACGTTTCAGAAGGCACAACCGTTGCCGCGGTGGTTGAGCGTTTGGCACTTGCACATCCCGAAATCGCTTTTAAACTTATACGCGACGGCAAACAAACGCTTGCAACTTCGGGCGACGGTAAGATTGCGTCGGCAGCGTACAGCGTTTTAGGCAGGGAAATTTCAAACACCCTGATACCTGTTGACCTTTCGCTTGACGGTGTTACGGTTAAAGGGCTTGTCTGCAAACCTGTATTTTGCCGTGCTTCACGCGCATATCAGTTCACTTTTTTAAACGGCAGGTATGTGCAGTCGGGTACCGTTACGGCAGCAGCGGAGCAGGCGTACAAAAACAGCGCAATGGTGGGCAAGTTTCCGGTGTTTGTGCTTTGCGTCACTGTTCCTTTTGAAACGGTTGACGTAAATGTTCATCCGGCAAAAACACAGGTGCGTTTTTCAGATGAAAAGCGTGTTTTTACGGCAGTTTATAACGCGGTTAAAAACGCTATACTTTCAGGCGACACACGCCCCGAAATTTCTGTTACACCCCCTAAAAAGAACAATTTTTTGCATATTGACGCGCAGCAGTACCGCCAATCTGCGGTAAAATTACCTCAGTATACCGGATACGGTAAACCCGATAAACCTGATAAAACCGCAGAACCACCCGCGCCTGTGCAAAGGTTTGAACCTACACGTTTAAAATCGGACAACACGCCGTTCTTTTTACGTGATGAGTTTAAGCCGAATATTCCGCAACAAAAAAGTGCCGAAACTTATTCTGCAAAACCGGATTTTGCAAATATAAGACCCGAACCTGTTCAAAAAACGCCCAATCCGGTTGAAAAAGAATATTCACCTGAAAATGAAACAGAGTTAATAGGCGAGGCTTTTGGCACTTACATAGCTGTTCAAAAGGGCGACAGTATATTTCTTATAGACAAGCACGCAGCGCATGAACGCATAATTTTTAACCGACTAAAAAAAACCCAGCATGTAGAAACTCAGATGTTGCTTGTGCCTGTTACCGTAAAACTTATCGGCGACGAATATTCAGCGGTTATAAACAATATTTCCGTTTTATGTGATTACGGGTTCGAAATAGAGGATTTCGGCAGCGAAACAATAATGGTTCGCGCTATTCCTGCAATTTTGAAGGGTGAAGACGCCGAGTCTGTTATAACCGAAGCGGCACAAAGCCTTGCAAAACGCGGCAGCGTTCAAATAGAAAAGGCAGACGATATATTGCATACCGTTGCCTGCAAGGCGGCAATCAAGGCGGGGTATATCACCTCGCGGGCCGAAATGCTGAGTCTTGCCGTAAGCGTGTTGGAAAGCGATGACGTTATGTATTGTCCGCACGGCAGACCCGTTGCGTTTGAAATAAAAAAATCGCAGCTTGAAAAATATTTCGGTAGAATACAATGAGTAAACAAAAAATTATTTGCGTTGTAGGGCCTACCGCATCGGGTAAAACAGAACTCGGCGTAGCGATTGCAAGGCATTTTAACGGCGAGGTTATATCTGCAGACTCAATGCAGATATACCGCGGTATGAGTATTGCCTCTGCCGCGCCCGATAAAGATGAAATGCAGGGCATAAAACATCATTTGGTCGAATTTCTTGATTACGGCAGTGAATATACGGTTGCAGATTACGTTAAAGCGGCAAGGCAAAAAATATCCGAGGTTGCACAAAAAGGCAAAGTTCCCGTGATTGTTGGCGGAACAGGTCTTTATATAAATTCACTTGTTAACAATATCGAATTTGCCGAGAACAAGGCAGACCTTGAATTGCGGGCGCGGATTACGAAGGAGTTTGACCGTGTCGGTGCCGAAAAAATGCTTGAACGCCTAAGCAAAATTGACAGCATTACCGCATCAAAACTTCACAAAAACGATAAACGCCGTATAATAAGAGCGTTTGAAATATATGAAAGCACCGGCAACACAAAAACTTTTCAGGACGTGCAATCGTTAAAAAACGAATCGCCGTACAGTTCGGTTTTAATCGGGGTTTCTTATGCCGACCGTGAACTGCTTTATGAGCGCATAAATGCGCGCGTTGACATAATGCTTAAAAAAGGTTTGCTTGATGAAGCGTACATTGCCTACAAAAAAGGCGTTGTCGGCGGTGCGGTTCAGGCGATAGGGCATAAAGAATTTTTCGATTATTTTGACGGCAAGATTTCACTTGAAGGGGCAACCGAAAAACTGAAACAGTCAACAAGGCGTTACGCAAAACGCCAACTGACTTGGTTTAATAAAGATAAGCGAATACATTGGATATACAAGGATAAAACCGAAAATGCCGCAGAAGAAGCGTTCAGTATTGCAGAAAGGGAGGAAAACTATGCGTGAGAACAAAGCGTTAAAAGTAATAATTTGTATTATAGCATTAGTGTTTATTGTTCATCAGGCATATTCCTCTTTTTATAAACCAATTACTGCCGTAAGCGCGGAGTACTGCACCGATATTGACGGAGTTGATATAACCGGCATTATCGTAAGAGAAGAAAAGGTAGTAGCTTCTGACGTGGCAGGCACATTACACTTTGTTCTGAGTGACGGCGAAAGAGTTTCAAAAAACGGAGTTATCGCAAATATTTATGCAAATGCGGACGCATCGGTTACGGTAAACCGCATTGAGCAATTAAATTCGCGCATTTCGGATATTGAGGAAATGCAAAGTTACAATGATGTCGAGGCAGCGGATATTTCGCTTGCAAATGCAAAAGTCACAAACTCGCTTAACGGTTTGATACGCGAGTGCGCGACAGGTAATTATTCTTCAATAGACGATTGTGCCGATGAACTGCTCACAAACATAAATCGCCGACAAATGATAACGGGTGAACAAACCGATTTTTCGGCACGTCTTGCCGAACTTAAATCCGAACGCGACAGTCTTAATGCAACTTTGCCGCAGGCTGTCGGTTATATTACCGCTGATACCGCGGGATATTTTGTTTCGGGTATAGACGGTTATGAAAGCGTGCTTTCATGCGATAATATTGACAATATAACGCCCGAATTTCTTGACAGTCTTAAACCCGAAAAAATAAATGAGAATGCAGTCGGAAAAATAGTTTCGGGTTATACCTGGTATATAGTTGCAAAGATAAGCACGCAGGATTCACTGCAGTATAAAACGGGCGATACATTTACCGTTA
The DNA here is from genome assembly GCA_934445015.1 of uncultured Eubacteriales bacterium. Classification (GTDB taxonomy): domain Bacteria; phylum Bacillota; class Clostridia; order Oscillospirales; family Acutalibacteraceae; genus UBA737. The sequence continues at coordinate 34,301 of CAKSDJ010000009.1, forward strand.
AAACTTCGGTAAAATCAAACCCCGTACTTGATGTTACGGTGGAAAAAATCAACACCTCATCAAACAGCGAAACCGCAGTGCTGGTTCTTTCGTGTCAACAGATGAGCGGCGAACTTGCCGCTATGCGAAAAGGCAGTATGACCATAGTAAAAAACACATATTCCGGTCTTAAACTGCCCAAAAAGGCGCTCAGGGTTCAGGACGGAAAAACCGGTGTGTTTGTGCGTTCGGGTTCAATGCTTAAATTTGTAACCGTAAATGTAATTCAAAGCACGGACGAGTATATTATATGTGAACAGCAAACAAGCAACGACTCGGTGCTTCGTCTTTATGATGACGTGGTAGTCAAGGGAAAGAGGCTTTATGATGGAAAAATCGTCGATTGATTTATTTGATGAAAACTATAAAATTATAAAACAGAATATCGCCCGGGCTGCAGAAAAATCGGGCAGAAAACCTGAGGATATAACGCTGCTTGCCGCAACAAAAACGGTTGATATATCGGTTATCAATCATGCAATTTCGGCAGGTGTTGACTATATAGGCGAAAATCGTGTTCAGGAATTTTTGCTTAAAAATGACAGTTACTTGCCGGTACATAAGCATTTTATCGGTCATCTGCAGACAAATAAAGTTAAGGATATTATAAACCGTGTCGAACTTATACATTCGGTTGACTCATACCGCCTGGCAGAAGAGATTTCAAAGCAGGCAGTAAAAAACAACAAGGTTATGGATATTCTTATTGAAATAAATATAGGCAGCGAGTACAGCAAATCGGGATTTGAGTATGAAAATGCGTATGCCGCTGCAGAAAAAATATCAAAACTTGAAGGAATAAAAATCAGAGGTCTTATGGCAATACCCCCAATTTGTGAACATTCCGAACAAAACCGACCCTATTTTGCAAAAATGAAAAAACTGTTTATTGACATTGGCAATAAAAAAATAGATAATAGTAGTATGGATATTTTGTCTATGGGAATGTCCGACGACTATGAAACAGCCATAAGCGAGGGTGCAAATATGGTGCGTATCGGCACCGCGCTTTTCGGCAAAAGAAATTATAATATATGAAAGTGGAGTGTATTTATGGGACTTTGGGACAGCATTAAGAACATTATGACAATACCCGACGATGACGAATTTGAGGATGAAGCGGTTGAAAAAGATGAGCAGCCCGCAAAGAGCCAGCCTGTTGATGACAGTTCATACAGCCGCAAAAAACAGGAGTCGACTCCTAAGATTTTAAAATCAAAAACAATCAATTACTCACAGGCTCAAAGCGGATTGCAGGTGGTTCTTGTAAAACCCGACCGTTTTGACGAGGTAACAACAATTGCCGATCACCTTAATGAGGGCAAAACGGTTGTGCTTAATCTTGAAGAAACCCCGCGTGAGATTACGCGCCGTGTAGTTGACTTTTTAAGCGGCGTGGCGTATGCCAACGGCGGCAATATGCGCAAAGTTGCAAAAAACACTTTTATAATAGTTGCGCGCGGTGTTGATGTAATGGGCGAACTTATGCTTGAAGATTTTGAGGACGGTAAAATCTACTTTTAATGGATATTGATATTTTACCGGCAAGAGTGAGCGACTTAAAAAACATTTGCGAAAAAACATCTGCACCTAAGTTTTTAGGTTTTTTAACGCAAAGCGAAGCCGCGGTTTGTGAAGGGCAGCTTAAAGGCCGTGAAAAATATCGCTTTTTCGGCGGCTATGATGGGGCAGAGCGCACCGTGCTTTGTGTTATGCCAAATTGGTGTGAAGACCCGTCTTATCCCTTAACCGCAATTACGTTCAAATACCGTAAATACGATAAACTGACTCACAGGGATTTTTTAGGCGTGCTTATGTCTCTTGGCATAGCGCGTGAAACGGTTGGCGATATTTTGGTTGAAAGCGGCAGAGCGGTTGTTTTTTTGCTTGCCGATGTGGCTGATTTTGTTTATTCACAGATAAATAAAATAGGCAAAGTAGGCGTTACGGTGTCTTTCGGCTTTGAACGTCCGTTACCGGCTGTCGGCGAAAAAGAAGATCTTACAACAACCGTGGCGTCAACACGTCTTGACTGTGTGGTTGCGGCACTGTGCGGCTTTTCACGCAAGGAGTCCACTGATAAAATCGGCGACGGTCTGGTGGCGATAAATTCGGTATCATGTGAAAAACCTACCTGTAATGTTACGGCAGGCAGTATGATCACGGTAAGACAAAAAGGTCGTTTTGAAATAACCGGGTGTGACACTTTTTCGAAAAAAGGCAGAATTATTTTAAAATACAGCAGGTACAAATAATATTTTTGGGAGGCAAAATTTATGTTAAGTGCCAATGAAATCAGAAACGTGAAATTTTCAAAATCAATGAGCGGTTACAAGCAGGAGGAGGTTGACGTTCTTCTTGACAAGATCGAGGCGGATTACGAGCAGTTTGAACGCACTCTCCGTGAGATGAACTCAAAAATCAATCAGCTTAAAACCGATGTTGAGGAGTATAAAAGTTCACAGGGCAATATACAGAATATACTTGTAAGCGCACAAAAGTTTGCCGACCAAATAGTAGAGGAAGCAAAGGCGAAAAGCGCTGAGATAATATCATCCGCAGAGCAGAGTATTCAAAAAATAACTCTGCATGAGCAGGAACTTACCACTGCTTTTGATAAAAAAGCCGGAGAAAGAAAAACAGCTCTTCACAATGATATTGAAAAAATCATTTCTGCCGCAAAGGAAAAGCAGTTAGCGGTTGAAAAGGCAACACAGGATTGCGTTGACCGTCAGCAATTGCTTTTTGATAAAATGAAAATTGAAATAGCGGCTTTTAAGGCTGATATTACAAACAAGTATAAAGAACATCTTGAGCTGCTTTCAAGTTTACCCGACACCGTACCCGGCGACCCCTCACAGATTGCTGCGGCGATTTCAATGTCGTTTGATTCAGCGCCGAATTTAAAAGATGTTGTGGATAAAAAAGAAAATAATGAGGAAGCTGAATCCGATATAAATACTGTTGAAAAAAACGATGTTGAATCGGAACCCGTGCCCACAGGCTTTGTAATCAACGCTGAAAAGTTTGATCTTGATTCTGAGGACGATGAAAAGGGCGAATCAGACCCCAATTAAGGAAGTGACGTAATTGTTATCTTATATCTTGGCAGCCGTAACGGGTATTTTGGTTTTGGCGGCTGACCGCATTACAAAAATTTATGTTTCAACAAATTTTGAAATGGCAAAATCCTATGAATTTTTGCCCGGATTTTTAGATGTAACATACATAAATAATGACGGCGGTGCCTGGGGTATGCTTGGCGGCTACACATGGCTTTTGTTGTCTGTAACCATTGTTGTAATGCTTGTCTGCATCGCGTTGCTGCTTAAATACGGCGTAAAGGACAAATTGATGCTGTGGGCTGTAACACTTGTTTTGTCCGGCGGTATAGGCAATATGATAGACCGTATTTTCAGAGACGGCAACGTTATAGACTTTTTACACTTTGAATTTATGCCTACGTTCCCTGTCTTTAATGTTGCAGACTGTGCAATAGTGATAGGCGCGGGACTTTTGGTGATTTATTTCTTCAAAGGTCTTATTGACGAGGGCAGGCAAAAGCGCAACGCATTGCGTGCTGACGAAGCACAGCAAAATGAAGACAGAAACAATGCAAAAAATTAACCTTACTTTTGACGACGGCGAAAGCCGCCGTATTGATGTGTATGCAGCGCAAGGGGCTGATATAACCCGTTCTTTTTCGGCTAAACTTATATCCGACGGCTGTGTTACAGTAAACGGCAATGTCGTTACAAAAAACACAAAGCTAAAACACGGCGATACGGTAAGTATAACAATACCCGACGCCGAGGAGTATATTGCGCAACCTGAAAATATTCCGCTTAATATTGTTTATGAAGACAATGATGTTTTGGTTGTAAACAAACCGAAAAATATGGTCGTTCATCCTGCGGCGGGTAACTATTCGGGTACTCTTGTAAATGCAATACTTTATCACTGCGGTGACAGTCTTTCGGGCATAAACGGCGTTATGCGACCCGGTATATTGCACCGAATTGACAAAAACACAAGCGGGCTTTTAGTTGTTGCAAAAAACGATAATGCGCATAACTTTTTGTCTGAGCAAATAAAAGAACACTCGCTTACTCGTGAGTATGAAGCAGTGGTTTACGGCAACATAAAAAATGACAGCGGTAAAATAGACGCACCAATTGGCAGGCACCCCGTAAAACGCAAGCAAATGGCAGTTGTTTCGGGCGGCAGACCTGCGGTTACGCATTATACCGTTTTAGAACGCTTAAACGGTTTTACTTATGTGAAACTTAAACTTGAAACCGGCAGAACCCACCAAATAAGAGTTCATATGGCTTCGATAGGTCATCCGGTTGCGGGTGATGATGTTTACGGGCCGCATAAAGTAATAACAAAATTAGGCGGTCAGTGTTTGCACGCGCGAAAAATAGGTTTTATTCATTCCACAACAAAAGAGTATATGGAGTTTACAAGCGAACTGCCGGATTATTTTGTTGATTTTTTAAAGGAGCTCAGAGGCTGATGGGTTTATTTGACGGTTGTTTAATTGCCTGTGACGTAGATGACACCCTGATTGTAAATAATTATTTGCCCGAACGAAATATAGAGAAAATAAATTATTTTGTAAGCGAGGGCGGCATTTTTTCACTTGCCACAGGCAGAACGGCCGGCGCCGTATCAGGCGTTACCGAAAAGCTTAACAGTATAGGTCCTTCCGTGGTTGCAAACGGCAGTATGATATACGATTTCAGGCAAGACAGGATTCTGTATAATAAGTGCATTTCAAAAGAGGACTGCAGTATAGTAAAAACCGTAATTAACGCCTGTCCTGATGTGGGCATAGAAGCGCACAGCGGAAAAAAAGTTTTAGTGCTGAATTGCAATCAGGAAACCATTGACC
>CAKSDJ010000010.1 GCA_934445015.1 uncultured Eubacteriales bacterium
GCAGTCTTTTCCTCACCCTCTTTTTTGGGTGCCCGATTATATTACCACATCCTCTCCTCTTTGTCAACACTTTTTTTCCGTTTTTTAAAATTTTTTTCTTTCTGCGATTTTATACACTATATATTGAGTTTTGTTTACAAAAAAGCACAATAAAAAACGGCGCAGAGCATATAAACCCTGTGCCGTTTGATTTAAAATTCGGACTGTTTTTTTATTTATTGCAGGAAGTTGAACGCGCCTATCGCCTGCAATATAAGCAACACCATAAGTACGGGGGCGATATATTTTATCATAACCGTGTAAAGTTTTTTGCGCGTGAATTTACAGCCGCTGCTTTCTATTTCATAGATTATCCATTTCGGCTTTACAACCCAGCCTATTAAAATGCAGGTGCAAAGCGAAACGATAGGCATAAGCAGGTTGTTGCTTGTGTAATCAAGAACGTCAAGCAGATTTTGGTCTTTTGCGCTGGTGGGGAGCGATATGCCGAAATTCAAAACATTGTAGCCGAGGCACACAATCACTGCTGCAACAGCCGCGATAGCCGCTATAATAAGGCTGACTTTTTTGCGGTTTGTTTTAAAAGTTTCGGTGCAGCTGCCTACAATAGCCTCCATAATAGAAACGCTTGAAGTAAGCGCGGCAAACGCTACCATAACAAAAAACAGGGGTGCCAATATGCGACCGGCAAAGCCCATTTTATCGAACACCTGCGGCAACACAACAAATATAACGCCGGGGCCGCTTTTGTCGATACCCTGTGTCAGGCCGAAGGTATAAACCGCAGGAACTATCATCATACCCGCAAGAAACGCTACCAGCGTGTCGAAAACTTCGATCTGTTTTACCGACTTGCTCAGATTTACATCTTTTTTAACATACGAGCCGTAGGTTATCATAATGCCCATAGAAACCGACAGCGAGAAAAACAACTGGCTCATTGCATCAAGAAACAGATTCATTATTTTTATAATGTCTGCCTTGCCCGATTCGTTTTCCAAATCCTTGAAATTCGGTTTTATATATGTAACAAGGCCCTGCAAACCGGTTCTTCCGGTGGTTTCGTCTTTAACTGTAAGAATAAATATACATATACCTACCACCAATATAAAAAGGAGCGGCATAATTATTTTTGAAAAACGCTCTATGCCCTTTTCAACGCCGCAATAAACAACAAATGCGGTTATTGCAAGGTATATAAGCATCCAGAAAATCGGGGATACTTCAGACGTTATAAAAGAAACAAAGTAGTTATCTTTTACAGTGCCGGCAAAATCGGTAACCGACGACACCATATATTTAAGTATCCAACCGCCTATTACAACATAGTAAGTTATTATAATTGACGGAACGATAAATGTAAGTTTGCCCAAAAAGCCCCACTTTGGATTTATGCTTTTATACGCTTCGACAGAACTTTTGCCTGTTTTTCTGCCTATTGTGATGTCGGTTATAAGCAGCGAAAAGCCGAACGTTAAAACCAGCACCAAATACACTACCAAAAACAGACCGCCGCCGTATTTATGCGCAAGTGTAGGAAACCGCCATAAGTTGCCGAGTCCTACCGCACTGCCTGCCGCCGCAAGCACAAAGCCGATAGAGCCGCTGAAACTGCTCTTTTTTGTTTGATCACTCATCTGTTTGCTCTCCTCAAAATTAAATAAAGCAATGCCATTTTAACATTCTTTTGTGGAGATTGCAACAAAAATTTATTCATTGTGAATTTTTTCTGTGATAACAAAGCATCTGTCTATGTTGTAATATTTAAAAAGTTCAAGCGTGTTGCCGTCTATTTTTTCGCCGGGTATACAAACGGGAACCGCCGGCGGACAGGCAAAATCGGTCATAGCCGAAATTCTGCTGAAACTGTTTTCGGTGTTTATCCACTCACCTGCTGAAAACACCGCGTCTTTAAGCGAAATGCTCTGAGTTTTTGGCATTAACTGCGGCGGAGAGTCGGCAAGCGCATTTTTTTGCGGTATATTCAATAATACCCTTTTAAGTTTTTTAAGACCTGCCGCAGGCGTTTCGGGGGTAAACATCATAACAACATAATCGGGGTCCGAAAACTCGCAAAATATATTGTTTTTTGCAAGAATATCCGCAATCTGAAAACCGGTATAGCCATAGGGTTTGCACATTACGGTAAGTTTTAGCGGCTCATCGCCCGTAAGGCAGTAGCCGGTGTCTGTTAAATCGGTTTTTAAAGCGTTCAGTTTTGTCAAAAAGCACGCCAGACGATTTGCGTAGCCGTCTGAAAGATAATGATTAGCCGCGTCAAGCGACTGCAAAATCAGGTATGACGGGCTGGTTGACGCAAACAGACTCAGTGCCCTTTGCGCGTTCTGCGATAAAAATTGCGGAGCGTTTTTTGAAACGTGCAGATACGCGCCGCCCGTAAGCACCGGCAACGTTTTGTGGGCCGAATCACAGCACATATCGGCACCCAGAGTTATAGGGTGGCTGTCGGGGTTTAAAAATTTAAGATATGCGCCGTGCGCGTTATCGACAAGCAGCAACACGCCGTATTTGCGGCAAATTGCGCTGAGTGCCTTTATATCGGTTATATTTCCGAGATAATCGGGGCTTGTTATATAAACCGCAACAGGCTTTTCTGCCGCATTTTTTAAGTAATTTTCAAGAAAATCGGCGGTTATAACACACGATATAACCGTTTTGGTGTTTTGGGGCAAAAGCCAGTCTGTTTTTATATCCAAAACAGCGCAGGCGTTAATAAACGTTTTGTGTGCGTTTCTGCCGGCAGCGATAAGGGGATTTTTACCCTGCTGCACAGCAAATATCTTAATAAGATACAACATTGCCCTTATTGAGAGCGACGAACCCTCTGCCGAATAAAACGTGCTTTGAGTTTCAAAAAGAGTTGCTGCGTTTTCTTCGCTTTGCTTTATAATTCCGTTTGCACTGTATAAAACATCGGCACCGTCTATCTCGGTTATATCGGCGTTTTCGTGCCCCGAAAAATTATTGCCCTTATGCCCTGGCATATGGAGTCTGAGCGGTTTTTGCTGCGAATATTTTTTCACAAAATCGACTATCGGTGTATTCATAAATTTTCGCCCGCAGTTTTTGCCGCTTCAAGCATAATTGCACATTCCATACGCTTTTTAAACAGTTCGCAGCCATAAGCGTATACGCCGTTTACCGAACCCGTTGCGTGGTATGCATTTGCGGCGCAACCGCCCGAGCAATACAACTTTGCCCAACAATCCTTACATTCGGGTCTTGTGTAAACGTTGCAGGCGGCAAATTCATCCTGAACCACGGTGTTGTCGACGCCTGTCCAAATATTGCCGAGTCTGAATTTTTCTTCACCGACAAACTGATGGCACGGATAAAGGTCGCCCCACGGGGTTACCGCCATATATTCGGTGCCCGAACCGCAGCCCGAAATCCGCTTATAAATGCAGGGGCCGCTTTTTAGGTCAAGCATATAATGATAAAACGTAAAAGGCTTGCCCTCGCGGTATTTTTCAAGCATAAGTTCGGCAAGTTTTTCGTACTGCTCAAGAACAACGGGCAGATCCTCCTGCGTAAGCGCCGACGGGTCACCCGGCGCGCAAACTACCGGCTCCATACTCAGTTCGGTAAAACCGAGACGCAGCATCTCTTTGATATCGTTTAAAAAATCGGGATTTGCGTGGGTAAAGGTGCCGCGCATATAGTAGTTTTTATTGCCGCGCTTTTGAACAAATCTTTGAAATTTGGGAACTATTTTCTCCCAACTGCCGTTTCCGTTAAAATCAACCCGAAAACGGTCGTGAACCTCTTTTCTGCCGTCAAGACTGAGCACAACGTTGCTCATTTCGCGGTTTGCAAAGTCTATTACGCTGTCATCGACCAAAACACCGTTGGTGGTAAGCGTAAAGCGGAAATTTTTGTTTGCCTGTTTTTCTCTTTTACGGGCGTATGCTACAAGTTCCTTTATCATATCAAAGTTCATAAGCGGTTCGCCGCCGAAAAAGTCGACTTCAAGGTTGATGCGGTTTTTAGAATTTTCTATTAAGAAATCGAGGGCGCGTTTGCCGACTTCAAGGCTCATAATTGCGCGTTCGCCGTGGTATTTGCCCTGACTTGCAAAACAATATGAGCAGTTCAGATTGCAGGTGTGAGCAACGTGAAGGCACAGCGCTTTTATTACGCCGGCGCTTTTTCTTTTTAAGTCGCCCGCCATATTTTTAAAGGTGTCGGGCGCAAAAAGTTTGCCCTGCGATTTAAGTGTTTCTATATCTTCACAGCAATCTTTTACGTCCTGCGCCGAAATATCGCTGTATTTATCGGTGATTGCGGCGGTGATTTTTTCAATCGGGTTGTTTTCATACATTTGGATTATATCATAGGCGACCTCGTCGACAAGGTGAACCGATCCCGAATAGACATCCAAAACAATATTTAATCCGCCGAGTTTATAACAATGTATCATTGCGTATTACCTTTCTGCAAAAAGTGCCGCCTATAAGGCGGCACTTTGTTTAACACCGGTTGTTAAATTATTTGCTGTTTTTTTCGCATTCCTGATTTGCAATACCGCAGCTGGTTTTGCAGGCAGACTGGCAAGACGTCTGGCATTCGCCGCAACCGCCGTTTTTAGCGCTTTCGCAAAGATTTTTTGTTTCAAGTGTCTGTATGCGTTTCATTATAAAATTCCTCCGAAATAATTGTTTTTACCATTATAGCACGGCAATTTTAAAAAATCAAGATTTATATATTTTTATTCGCCCACTATTTTTTTCGCAAAGTCGGCAAGTTCGCTGTCGTTGTAAAACTCAAGCGTTATAGTGCCTTTGCCCTTGCCGGTTGATTTTATCTCAACCTTTCTGCCGAGTTCGGCTTTAAGCGAAATTTCGACCTCGCTGTAGAACGTATTTTTTTGTGTCTGCTTTTTCGGTTTCTGAGATTTTTCAGCCGCTTTTGCCATATTTTCAAGGTCACGGACCGACGCACCGGCCTTTGCGGCCTCAAGCATTTTTGCCGCAGCATCGTCTGTTTTTGCGGATAATATCGCCCTTGCGTGACCTGCGGTTATCTCGTTATTTTTAAGTGCGTCAAGCGCGGATTTATTTAAACTTAAAAGCCGCAGCATATTTGTAACGGCGCTTCGCGACTTGCCTACGCTTTCGGCGACCTGCTCCTGTGTAAGACCGTAATTATCTATAAGCGAGCGGTAACCGCTTGCCTCTTCAACGGGATTAAGGTCCTCGCGCTGCAGATTTTCAATAAGTGCGATTTCAAAATATTTGCGGTCGTCAAGTTCCTTTATTATAACGGGAACTTCCGTAAGACCGGCCATTCGGCAGGCGCGCCATCTGCGCTCGCCGGCCACTATTTGATAAGCGCCCGTAGACACCGGTCGCACAACTATAGGCTGAATTAAACCGTGTGTTTTTATGCTTTCTGCAAGTTCTGAAAGGGCGGTTTCGTCAAAATCCGTTCTGGGTTGATTGCGGTTGGGTTCGATTTCGGTTATTCTGAGCGTTACAACGCCGTTGTTATCGGTTGCGTTTTCGTTAAAAAGCGACTCTAAACCTCTGCCGAGGCCGCCTTTTTTTACTACCATATTTATGCCCTCCTATTGCGCTTTAAAAATTCTTTTGCCAGATCGTTATATGCCTCGCACCCTTTTGAGCGCTTGTCGTAATACTGTATCGGGCAGCCGTAACTCGGCGCTTCTGAAAGCCTTACACCGCGCGGTATGACCGTTTTATAAAGTTTGTTTGCGAAAAACTTTTTGATTTCGCCCACAACCTGCTGTGTAAGGTTTAGTCTGCCGTCAAACATTGTAAGCACTATACCCTCGATTTCAAGAGTCGGATTGTAAAGCCTTTTTACCTGCCGTACCGACGACATAAGCTGCGAAAGTCCCTCAAGGGCGTAATATTCGCACTGTATCGGCACAAGCACGGTGTCGCCTGCGTTTAAAGCGTTTATTGTGATAAGTCCCAAAGACGGCGGACAGTCAATAAATATGTAATCGTATTTTTCGCGCACGGCCGACAGCGCATTTTTAAGCGCCGATTCACGGTGTTCGGTTTCAATCAAATCGATTTCTGCTGCGGCAAGGTCCATAGAAGCAGGTATTACGTCAACGTTTTTAAACTGAGTTTTTATCACAGCCGCGTCGGCTTTTGCCGTGCCCACAAGGAGTTCGTATGTAGTTGCTGCGGTGTCTTTTTTGCTTATTCCGTATCCGCTTGTTGAGTTGCCCTGAGGGTCGGCGTCTACAAGCAGAACTTTTTTGCCGGCAAGTCCTATGCCTGCAACAAGATTTACCGCCGTAGTTGTTTTGCCTACACCGCCTTTTTGATTAACCACTGCTATTATTTTACCCAAAATATCTCCTCCGGAATATGCACCGTATACAGTAGGTGTATATATTATATGTGTGTTTATGTTTATGTTTGTGTTTTTGCCGTAAACCGTCAGGGTAAAACTCTGTCGGTCCAAAAAGCAAAGACAACAATGTTTCACGTGAAACACCGTTGTCTTTTATTATACATATAAAAGTTGTGCTTGTAAACAAAAATATTGATTATTTATCGCCCGATTTACAAATGAGCGACATAACAAACCCAAAAAACATTGCCGCCGTTATACCTGCCGCCGTTGCTGTAAGTCCGCCGCACAGTATGCCCATAAAACCGTATTTTTTAATTGCCTCGACAACTCCGTTAGCCAGCGAGTAGCCAAATCCGGTAAGAGGAACCGTAGCCCCCGCTCCGCCGAGTTTTACAATAGGTTCATAAGCGCCTATAGCCGTCAGCGCCACGCCTGCAACCACGTAACCCGTCAATATACGCGCAGGGGTCAGTTTGGTGTAATCAATAAGTATCTGCCCTATAAAACAAATAAAACCGCCTACCAAAAACGCCCACACGCACTTCATAAACAAATCCAAAATTTCTCTTTCCTTTCGGTGTTTCACGTGAAACATTATTTGGTTTTATTTTTTCACGGGTTCGGTCCGATATTCATTTTCGGATAAAAACATTTTCAATTTTTTGCTCTACCGTTGCCATATCAAGATTTTTTACCTTTACGCTGTCGGCATTTTCGCTGCGGACCGTGATTTTCACCTTACAGGTCTTATATTTTCGGTCTGCAGGGGTCTGGGTTATTTTTATAACGCCGATTTTGTTTTTGTTGCAATAAAGTTCTCTGATTATAAATCCCTCGGAGCCTGCCGCCAGAACGCAGTCGCCGAGCGACAGTCCGCCGTATTTATAGTTGCGGTAGCACACCGTTGCATAATAAACGTCTATTCCGAGCAGAACAAGGGTCAAAAACAGTACAAGCCTGTCAAAATACGGAAACAGCGCCGAAAGTGCAATGCCGATTAAAATTATGCAAAGCAAAAAAAGTGTGGGTATATACAAAAATCTGAAAAGCGCCCTCGGGTATCTTTTCGGAGTTATAAATTCGTCTTTTACCGATATCATAGGAAAATGCACCTTGAACTGCCGTTCGATTTCGGCATGCTCCGCCACCGGAATAACAACCGCTTTTTCGCCGCGCATATTGCCGTATCCGCCTATTGACGCCCGCATTGAAAATCTTTTAAAAAGGCGCAGCAGCGGTGTCTGCTCAAGGCAAACATTATTGACCTGCGATTTTTTAAAGACTGTTCTTTTTCGCACTATAACGCCCGACTGTATATCCACCTCGTCTTTTCCGCTTTGAAGTTTAAAGTTTAAGTTTTTAAAAAACGATATTAAAAACGAAACGCTGTATGCCACAAGAAAAACAATAGTTATGGCGTTTACAACCGGCGGAAAAACTGTGCTGAATTTTTCGGCAATAACGTTGATTTCATCAAAAAGCATATCCGATATTGCAATGCCCAACAGTTCGCTCGTTTGATTTATAATAGGTATTCCGACTATTATTCCCGTTGCGGCTGATGAAGTTGTTGCCGCAAGAACAGCGATTTTAAATGCCGAAAATTTTATTATCTCCCGATTTTCTTCGCCGTATATGAGTTTAAAAAGCCTTTTTGCGTCCTGACTGTACATTTTTAAACTGAAGTCGCTTTTTTGCGGTGTGCCGGCTTCGGTGTTTATTGAACATTCAACGCTTTTAAAAATCAAATCAAACGGGCCTTGCCGCAGCACCACGCTTGAAAGCCGCGACACCTCTATAACGGCGCAGTTTTTTATTATGACGCCGTTTTTAACCGTAACGCTTTTGTCGTTTACCGAAATATCGATTGAACGCCACCTGAGCACCGCTATTATAAGCACAAAAACAAATGCGGCGGTTTCAAGCGTAAATAAGCCGTCTATTTCACCCTTTGTAAAATACTGTATTACCGCGCGCACTATCGGCAGCACAAGCACAAACAAATAGGGTTTCATAAGTTTTATAATCATTATCGGGTGCGCTTTAAAGTTGGTTTTAATCATTAGGTTTGATCCTCAAATTGTCAAGCAGATACTCAGCGTTGATGCTTTCGATTTCGGGTATCAGCATCCAGCCGCGCGCAGCTTTAAGCAAAACGCATTTCAGTTTCATAAGCGAGGCAATCGGCGTTGTGACCGTTTGTGCAAACACAAGCCGCGGAAACGGCATAATCTGCGTTGTTTTAATAAAAACGCCTTTTGAAATACATATTGAATTATCGTCGACCGTAATGGAGTAACTTTTAAAATAAAAGGGGATATACACAAATGCCGCCAGCAGTCCAAGCGCCGCAATTATCGCTGCAGGCAGCAGAAACCACAGCGTATATCGGCTGAAAAACGATACAATGCCGCAAAGCGCGATAAAAGCTATAATCACCCTTACCTGCCATAAAAATCTCGTTTTACCGGGTAGACTGAAAGTCATATATTCACACCCCTTGCTTGTTTTTTATCTTATCCCAATAATCTTTAAAACTCTGCTCGCTTTTATTATCACCGAACCTATAATAAGTTTTGTTTTTTATATTATCCGGCAAATACTGTTGGTTTACATAATGCTTTGGATATGAATGGGGATAAAGATAGTGCTGACCCTTTATTTCGGCATCCTCGCCATCAAAATGTTTGTTTTGCAAATGCCTCGGAACATCGCCGCCTATACCGCGTTCAACATCTTCCATAGCGGCGTTTATCGCGTCGTGTGCAGACACGGATTTAGGACTTGTAGCAACAAGTATAACTGCGTTTGCAAGCGGCAGCCGCGCCTCGGGCAGACCAACCGTCAAAGCGGTGTCAACGGCAGCCTTAACTATAGGTATTATCTGTGGATAAGCGAGCCCTACGTCCTCATTGGCACATACCAAAAGTCTGCGGCAGGCGCTTGGCAGATCACCTGCGGCAAGCAACCTTGCAAGGTAGTAAACGGCAGCGTCGGGGTCGGAGCCGCGCATCGATTTCTGGTACGCAGAAATAATATCGTAATGCTCGTCGCCCTCACGGTCGTAACGCACCGAATTGCCCGATAATATCTGCTCTACCGTATCGTCTGAAATTTCGGGTTCCGAGTCACCAGAAGTTAACATAACGCATAGTTCAAGCATATTGAGCGACCGCCTTACGTCGCCTGCGGCGGCACGTGCTATTTTAGACACGCTTTCATCGCTTATCTTAATTTTTTTGCCGTTTTCATCGCTCAATATTTTTATTGCGCGGTTTAAAACGGTAATTATATCGTTTGCCGAAAGGGTTTTAAACTCAAACACGGTCGAACGGCTTAAAATGGCGTTGTATACATAAAAATACGGATTTTCGGTGGTAGACGCTATCAGTGTAATGTCACCGTTTTCTATGTACGACAGCAAAATCTGCTGTTGCTTTTTATTAAAATACTGTATTTCGTCAAGATACAAAAGTATGCCCGAAACCGCGTCAACCGTGCCGATTTCGCCGATTATATCCTTAATATCCGCGGTAGAGGCGGTAGTTGCGTTAAGATAGCAAAGTTTTTTGCCTGTTTTAGAGGCGATTATTTTTGCAACTGTAGTTTTGCCCACGCCCGACGGACCGTAAAAGATCAGGTTGGGAATATCGCCCGATTCTATTATTTTGCGTAAAATTCTGCCCTTGCTCAAAAGATGCTGCTGACCGGCAACTTCATCAATATCAGTGGGTCTTAATCTGTCTGCAAGCGGTGTAGGCATTATTTTTACTCCTTTACAATAATACTATTATATATATTTTACATTATTTATTATTCTTTTTCAACTCCAATAAGCATAAATATAACTGAATATCGCTTGGAGTGTTAATATGAGAAAAACCGTTTTTATAAAAAATGCCGCCGTGCTTACGGTATCGTCGCTTATTCTGCGATTTGCAGGCATTGTTTTTAAGGTGTGGCTTGCCGCAAAAATAGGCTCTGAAGGAATCGGACTTTACCAGCTTGTATTTTCGGTGTATATGTTTACGGCAACCTTTGCCACAAGCGGAATTTCTACCGCGGTAACGCGCCTTGTAAGCGAGGAACTCGCGGTCGGCAAAAAAAGCGGCGTAAAGCGCATACTTGTGCGGTGCATTGAATTATCGGTGATAATTGCGGCACTTTCAATAGCAATATTGTTTTTCGGCGCGGATTTTATATCCGTTTATATCTTAAAGGAAACCCGTGCGGCGCTTTCGCTTAAAATACTTGCGTTTTCGCTGCCTTTTATGGGAATTTCATCCTGTATACGCGGATACTTTATTGCACGGCGCAAGGCAATGCCGTCTTCGGTTTCGCAGATACTTGAACAAACGGTGCGGATAGTTTTAATAATAACCCTTATAAGCCGCTATAACCATTTGGGACTCGAATACTCCTGTGCGGCGGTTCTGATAGGAGACACCGTTGCCGAAGCGCTGGCTTGCGCGTATATTTATCTGCTTTACAAACTTGATTTCCGCAAACTTAAAACAGCCGCAGGGTCGGGCCGCGCGCCGTATAAACTGCTGCCGGCAATATCGCACATTGCAACACCCATAACTCTTGGCAGATACCTGAACTCTTTTTTGCGTATGATTGAAAACATTTTGGTTCCGCAATGCCTTAGCGCAAGCGCCGCAGGTGATGTAAACGGCATATCGCTTTTCGGTATGATAAAGGGTATGGCTTTGCCGCTTTTGTTTTTTCCGTCTACGCTTTTAAACGCTATGTCCACCCTGTTGATACCCGAAATTTCGGAATCGGCTGTACGCAAAAGAAACGGAATTGTTCAAAACATATCGTACCGTATAATAAAAATCACAAGCCTTGTATCTGTTATTTTTTCTGCCCTGTTTTTTGTCGGGGGCAGAAAAATAGGTTTGCTGGTTTACGGCGACGCCGATGTCGGAGCGTTGTTATGCGCCTTGTCACCAATTGTGCCGTTTATGTATTTGGACGCAATATCCGACGGCATTTTAAAGGGCCTCGACCAGCAAAAATTTACTTTTCATACGTCTGTGGGCGACTCTGCAATAAGAATAGTGCTTGTTTTGTTGCTGCTGCGGCGTTTCGGCATTAACTCATTTATAGCGATTATGTATTTTTCTAACTTTTTTACTTGCTTTTTAAACACAGGCAGGCTCATAAAGGTAACAAAGCTGCGCCTTGACCTCACAAACATATTTTTTCTGCCTGCCTGCGGTGCGCTTACGCTGTGTTTCGGCGTGAACACTCTTTTAAAAACGCTTTTTAATATGTCGGATTTAATATATACGGTTTGCCTGTCGGTTATTTGCTTAGCACTTTATTTTGTATACCTGTTTATGCTCGGAATAATAGACCGTGACGATATAAATGCAATAAAGGCGGTCAAATCAAATTAAAAGATTTAATCGCCCTGCAAAATTTATTCGGTTTTAAAAACGGTTAATTGATTGTTGTTGTCGCACAAAGCCAAAAAGACCTGTTTTTCGCTTTTTATTCCCTGAACTTTAAGTTCGTTTTTCAACCAGTTTTTATCCAACCCCAAACGGTTCAGATTTTCGGTAAGAACGGCGCCGTCCATAATTACCTCTGTGCTTATCGGTTCGGGTTCGGGTATAATATTCATATCAAGCGGATTTGCGGGCCGTTTTGTGCTGAGCGGCAAAATCGTAAGCCTGCCGTTGTACTCAAAGATTGCCGTCTGAATATCGTTAAGGTTAAAAAAGCCCTCTTGCCTGCACATCACCATAAATTCGCTTAGATCCAGCTTTGCCTTTTTCATATTTTTGCGATAAAGTTTGCCGTTGTTCATAATAATTGTGGGAGTCCCGTTTATAAATTTTCGGGTGCGCGGTATTTTGTTCATCAAAACGTTTAAAATTACGGCAATCGCTCCGTAAACCAGCATGGCAACAAATGGTTGCCACGGTTTTTCAAGTTCGGTTGCAAGTTCCGCCGCTATTGAGCCTATTGTAATACCCGAAATATAATCAAAAAAATCAAGTTGCGACATTTGTTTGTGACCGGTGATCTTTGCGATTATAAAAAGCGTTACGGCAGATAACACCGAGGTCAGAATAATTTTTACGGTTTCCATTTTAAACCTCCTGAATTTTTTAAAATTATTCCCCCTTTTCTTTAAAATAAACATAAGCCGCCGGTTACCCGACGGCTTATGCCTTTTTAAAATAATAAATTTATCTTTTTTCTTTAAAAAAATCTGTCAGAAGTTGTTTGCATTTTTCTTCACGAATACCGCCGTAAACTGCAATATCTGCCGCAAAAGGCAGGGCAGAAAAACTGATTGCACTGTCTACCGCGCCCATTTGCAGGTCATACGCCCCGAAAACCACCTCTTTTATACGGGCGTTTATTATCGCGCCTGCGCACATAGGGCAGGGTTCAAGCGTTACATATATTGTGCAGCCGTCAAGCCGCCAACTCGAAAGATATTTGCAGGCGGCGTTGATTGCCTCGGTTTCGGCGTGAGAAAGCGCGTTTTGTTTTTGCTCGCGTTTGTTGTAACCCTCGGCTATAATTACGCCGTCTTTAACAATTACCGCCCCGACCGGCACTTCGCCCATAGCCGCGGCCTTTTCGGCAAGTTCAACAGCCCTGTCCATAAAACGGCTTTGCATAACAACGCCCCTAAATTATAAAATACTTAAATGATTCAAGAATGTTTAATACCAAAAATACAATTATTATCCAGGAAGTAAAAAACCATTTGTATTTTTGCTTTTCGCTTGATTCGGTGCAGGCCTTTTCAAGCGCAAATATGTCGGAATATCTTTTAGAGATAATATATATACCGCATATTGCAGCAAGCAGACTAAACAAAAGGTAAAGCGAATACAAAACGTTTTGCAGGTTTGAAGCCAAAGTGCTGCCGTCAAGGTAGGTGAATATAACCGACACGGCATTGTTGGTGCAGTGAACCGCAACGCTTGCCCAAAGACTGCCCGTTTTTACATAAATGTAACCCAAAATCAATCCGACTATAACGGCAAACGGCATCTGGTCAAAGTTGCCGTGCATAACGCCGAAAATAATCGACGACGTAACTATCGCAAACGCTTCGCCGTATTTTTTGAGCAAACCTATAACAATTCCGCGGCAGGCAAACTCCTCAACCAAAGCGGGAACAATCGCCGTTGCAATAAAGGTAAGCAAAAATCCGAAAAATCCGTTCGGGTTATCGCCGTAATCCACGCTGTAATCAATGCCGAAGCCTTCAAAAAACGCCGATGAATAGCTCATTGATATATTTGCAAAGGCGCAAAATCCTATGCCCAAAAGATAAAACGGCAAAAACGTATGTTTTTTTGGCGCACACAGGTCTACGGTTTTGTCAATGCGGCAACCTGCGCACCTTGCCGCTATAGGAAACGGCAGCAAAAACATAAGGCACGACGCAATTATTTGCAGCACCTGCTGAACCGCGGGGTTGCTTGCAAGGTCTATCGCCGCCGAATAACTTAAGCCTGCGATTTTTGTTGTGGCAAACAGATAAATAAAGGACCAGATAAAACTCATAAACGACAGGCAAATGCAGGGTATGCCTATTACCAAAGCGGTTTTTCTGATTTGCTTTTTTTCGGCAAAAGTCTGCGGTGTAAAACCGTAGGGTATATACACAACAGGTGCCGCAGGCGGTGCATAAGCCACCTGCCCGTTATAAGCCTGCTCATCCGTTTGTGGTTCGGCATCTGCATAAATTGCAGCGCCTGCCTGTGCCTCTGTTTCGGTTTGGGGTTGTATGTCTGCCATAGGTTGTGCACCCGTCTGTTCGGACTCGGTGTTTTCGGCGTTAAAATTGTTTTCTTCTAACATAGAAATACTCCTTTTTGAATATTTCCTCAAAACCTTAATTTTATAAGTGCAAAAAACTTTTTGAGATTATTCTTCGCTCTCTACCGCTCCGGCATCTGCGTCGGCGGCTTCGGGCACGTCATTGACCTCAGCCTCATCATGCTCGGCCTTTGCAACCGAAAGTATGCGTTCGCCATCTGCCACACGCATTACTCTTACGCCCTTTGCCGGACGCGCAAATTCGGATATAGTATCGCCGAATATGCGTATAACTATGCCGTTAGAGGCGATCATTATTATGTCTTCATTCTTTTCAATAGGCAGCACTGCGGCAACATCGCCGTATTTTTCCACCTTATAGTTTGTAAGACCTTTGCCGCCTCTTGATTGCAAACGGTAGCACGATATAGGACTTATGCGGCCGTAGCCGGTTTCGGTTACGGTTAAAATGCGGGTATCGTCTTTGCATATAGCCATATCGACAATTGTGTCGTCCTCTGCCATATTCATCGCCTTTACGCCGCGTGCCGTTCTGCCCATTGAGCGCACCTGATTTTCATTAAAGCGAATCGCTTTGCCTTTTTTTGTCGAAACAAGCAGGTTGTTGTCGCCGTCTGTCATACGAACGTGCGCAAGTTCATCGCCCTCATCAATAGTTATAGCGATAATGCCGCTTTTTCTGGTATTTTTGAAGTCGGATAATTTTGTACGCTTTACAATGCCCTTTCGGGTTATCATACAAATATACCGTTCTTCCTCATCATCGGCCGTAACCGGAATAATAACATTTATTTTTTCATCCGGCATAAGCGGAACAATGTTTACAAGGTTCATACCCTTTGAGGTGCGCGAGCCCTCGGGTATTTCATAGGCTTTTATGCGGTAAACGCGGCCTAAGTTGCTGAACAGCATAATGCGGTCATGCGAAGAGCAGACAAACATATTTTCAACGCTGTCTTCTTCACGGGTGGTCATACCCGTAATGCCCCTGCCGCCGCGGTGCTGAACATTGTATGTATCGGCAGCCAGACGTTTGATATAACCGTTGACCGTTTTGGTAATTACACACTGCTCAAGCGGAATAAGATCTTCAATATCCACTTCGCCCGCAACGTCCGAAATCTCGGTACGGCGGTCATCGTTGTATTTATCGCGCAAATTCAGGCTTTCGGTTTTGACTATATCAAGAATTCTTTGATGCGAAGCCAGAATTTCGTCGCACTCTTTTATAAAGTCTATCTTCTCCTGCAATTCGTCAAGAATTTTCTGCTTTTCAAGACCTGCAAGTTTGCCGAGCTGCATTTGCACTATTGCGGTGGTCTGAATATCATCAAACTCAAACCTCTCAGCGAGTGCCTCTTTACTTTCGGCAATAGTTTTGGAATTTCGGATTATCGAAATAACTTCATCAATAAAGTCAAGTGCCGTGCGAAGCGCTTTTAATATATGCGCACGCTCCTCTGCTTTTTTGCGGTCAAATGCGGTGCGGCGGCGAACAATATCACACTGAAAATCAATGCTGTTCTGAAGCATCTCTTTAAGCGTCAGTATCTGCGGCTTGCCGTTTACTATTGCAAGCAGTATTGCGCCGAACGTTGTCTGAAGCGAGGTGTAACTGTAAAGTTTGTTAAGAACCACCTGCGCGTTTGCATCGCGTTTTATGTCTACAACAATTCTTATACCGCCGTCGCGTTTTGATGAATAGTCAACTACATCTTCTATGCCCTCGATCTTCTTTTCGGCGGCAAGGTCATAAATATGCTTAACCAGATCTTTTTTGCGCACCTTATAAGGTATTTCGGTTATAACTATGCGATATTTGCCGTTGTGGGTCTCCTCAATCTCGGCTTTGCCGCGAAGTACGATTTTGCCGCGGCCGGTGGCGTATGCCGCGCGTATGCCGCTGCGACCCATTATTATACCGCCTGTCGGAAAATCGGGTCCTTTTATATATTCGCAAAGTTCGGGCAGGTCGGCGTCGGGGTTGTCGATAAGGCAACACATTGCGTCAATAACCTCACCCAAATTATGCGGCGGAATTTCGGTTGCCATACCAACCGCAATACCGCTTGAACCGTTTACCAAAAGCTGCGGAAAACGAACCGGCAGAACCTCGGGTTCTTCAAGACGGTCATCATAGTTAGGCTGCATATTAACGGTATCTTTTTTAATATCGTCAAGCATACTGTATGAAAGACGGTTCATTCTTGATTCGGTGTATCGGTAAGCGGCGGCGGGGTAGCCGTCAATGTTACCGAAGTTGCCGTGACCGTCTATTAAGGGATACCGGAGCGAGAAATCCTGCGCCATACGCACCATTGCGTCATAAACGGAAGCGTCGCCGTGCGGATGATAACGACCAAGCACCGTACCTACAGTATCGGCGCACTTGCGGTATTTGCTTTCGGGCGTAAGTCCGTTTTCATACATAGTATAAAGTATTCTGCGGTGAACGGGCTTTAAACCGTCGCGCACATCGGGCAGCGCACGGCCCACAAGCACCGACATAGAATACTGAAGCATACTTTGTTTTACTTCATCGGTGATCTCAACCGGAAGAATTTTGGTTTCTTCGCTTTCAGGCCAATAAACTTTTTCCTGTTTTGCCATTTTTTCTCTCTCCTTTCCTTAAATATCAAGATCCGTAACGTAAATTGCGTTCTCTTCTATAAATTTTCTTCTGGGTTCTACTTCTTCACCCATAAGTATTGTAAACGTTTGGTCGGCAAGCGCCGCGTCTGCCATTGTTACCTGCAAAAACGTTCTGCGTTCGGGGTCAAGGGTGGTCTCCCAAAGCTGAGAGGGGTCCATCTCACCGAGACCTTTATAACGCTGAACATCGGCAACACCGCCGAGTTCCTCAATTTTTGCCGCCTTTTCTTCATCTGTAAATACGTCAAAATGCTGTTTGCCCTTTGAAATTCTGAAAAGAGGCGGTTGTGCAAGATAAATGTGACCGGTTTCAATAAGTTCGGGCATATATCTGAAAAAAAACGTAAGCAGTAGCGTTCTGATATGGCTTCCGTCAACGTCGGCATCCGCCATAATAACTATTTTGTCATATCTTAACTTTGAAATGTCAAAATTTTCGGCAATACCGGTGCCGAGAGCCACTATAACCGGCGTTAGTTTATCATTGCCGTAAACCTTGTCGTCACGCGCTTTTTCAACGTTTAACATCTTACCCCACAACGGAAGTATTGCCTGATAGGTTGCGTTTCTGCCCTCTACCGCGCTGCCGCCGGCAGAATCACCCTCGACAATGTAAAGTTCGGTTTTTGTAGCGTCGTTTGAGATGCAGTCGGTAAGTTTTTCGGGCATACGGGTCTTGTTGCCTATGCCTGCCTTGCTTCGCGACGCGTCGCGCGCTTTTTGAGCCGCCTCACGCGCGTTTGACGCGGCAATCGCCTTATCGATAACGGTTTTGGCGTCGATCGGATTTTCTTCAAGGTGTTTATAAAGTTGGTCGTTTACAATATCCCTTACCAACTGACCTATCGACGTGTTGCCGAGTTTTGCCTTTGTCTGGCTTTCAAACTGTGCGTCGGCAAGTTTTACCGAAACAACCGCTACCACGCCTTCAAGAATATCATCCGCTTTAAGCCTTGCGTTGCCCTCTTTAAGTTTTTTAAAGTCAAAAGCGTATTTGTTTACAACGTTTGCAAGACTCTGCCTGAATCCCTGCTCGTGGGTACCGCCGTCAACGGTGTGCAGAGTGTTTGCAAAAGATAAAATTCGGCTGTCATAAGCCGTAGACCACAAAAGCGCAATCTCGGCTGTTGAGTCGCCCCTTGTGCCCGAAAGATATATAACGTCTTTTATAAGACTCTCTTTTTTAATGCCTGCGAGCAGATATTCAACATAAGATTTAATACCGCCCTCAAAACATAAATCGTCGCTCTTACCCGAAGTATATGCGTCGCTGCGCTTATCTGTAAGAACTATTCTTATACCCGCGTTAAGAAACGCCTGCTCGCGAAGCCTTGTAAGCAGGGTATCGTAATCGTAGGTGGTGGTATCGGTAAATATTGTCGGGTCGGGTTTAAAGGTTACTGTGGTTCCCGTTTTATCGGTATCGCCTATTATTTCAAGGTCGGTTACAATATTGCCCTTTTCATAACGCTGTTTGTAAATATGGGTGCCGTCACAAACCTCAACTTCAAGCCAGTTTGAAAGCGCATTAACAACCGACGCGCCCACACCGTGCAGACCGCCCGATACTTTGTATCCGCCGCCGCCGAATTTGCCGCCTGCGTGCAAAATAGTAAATACAACCGTAACGGTAGGTATGCCTTTTTGGGGATTTATACCCACAGGTATTCCTCGTCCGTTGTCGGTAACGCGTATAATGCCGTCATCAAGAATTTCAACTTCTATTTTTGAACAGTAGCCTGCCAATGCCTCGTCGATAGAATTATCAACTATTTCATAAACAAGGTGGTGGAGTCCGCGCTCACCGGTAGAACCTATATACATACCGGGGCGTTTTCTTACGGCTTCAAGGCCTTCGAGTACCTGTATTGAGGATTCATCATATTTTTCGGTTACAGGTAAATTCAGTTCTTCACTCATTTTATATCTCCTTTTATCTTTTATAGAGAATCTATATATCCCGTGCGTTTAAGCAATGTTGACGATGAAATTTGCGAAATATATACCTTTATATCTTTTGCGGTTCTGCCCGCCACTACAAACGAGCGCGGCAGATCGTAACTTATTGTTATTACCCTGCCTTCTTTTTCGGCTTTGGTTAAAAATTGACGTGTTCTTTTTGAAACCGAGGCGTTTTCCAAATCAAAAATTCCTATAATTTCATTTGTAGGCAGCATTGTGTTGTTTCCCAAATGTATATACATTAAATTTTATCACCGTTTTTTATTCTTATAATTTTGCCGTCTTTCAGATTTTTGATGTTTGACGTATCACAGCAGGTTATAAACGACTGCCAGTTTTTAATGTGGTTTAAAATGTAATTCTGCCTGCCTTCATCAAGTTCACTCATTACGTCATCAAGCAGGCAAATAGGATATTCACCGCTTATTTCCTTTATAACTTCGGCTCCGGCAAGTTTTATTGCAAGCGCAACACTGCGTTTTTGACCCTGCGAGCCGTAAATTCTTGCCGAAATACCGTTTATTTTAAAATTTATATCGTCGCGGTGCGGACCTATCGAGGTGGTTTGTGTATACATATCTTTTTCACGGGCGTTTTTAAGCATTTCGCAGTTCAGCGTTTCGCCCTTGCTTGCAATATATTCTGTTTTTATCTCTTCTTTTCCGCAGGATATTCCGAAATAAATATCGTTTACGTACCTGTTTAAAATTTCTATGTATTTTTTTCGGTATTTTATTATTTTATTTCCTGACTCCGCTATCTCATTTTCAAAAACATCAAGCATTACCGATAAAGTTTTATCGTAACGGTAATCCTTTATAATTTTGTTGCGCTGCATCACAGCACGGTTGTATCCGCGCAATATTTCAATGTAATTCTGATAAAGCTGACCTATTGCCGTGTCTAAAAATCTGCGGCGTTTGTCGGGGCCGTCGGTTACAAGTGTAAGATCCGAAGGCGAAAAAATTACCGCGTTGTATTTACCGGCAAGACTTGCGGTAGACGGCAATTTTTTTTCATTTAAATACGCCGTCTTTTTTTCGCCGAAAGTGATTTTTGCGCTGTTGTTTACACCGAAAATTTTATATTCGGTATAAATTTCAGACCTGTTTTCACCGAATTTTATAAATTGCGAATCGTTTGAAATTCTGAAACTCTTTGCTCCCGAAAAAAGCCACAGCGCTTCTATTATATTTGTTTTGCCCTGTGCGTTTTCGCCGCATATTACGTTGGTTTTATTATCAAAATCAAGTTCTGAAAATGATATGTTTCTGAAATTTTTAAGTCTTAATTTTTCTACATTCATACTTTTATTATAAATGTGTTGTTTTCAAACTCTACGGTATCACCGTTTCGGAGTTTTTTGCCGCGCATGGTGCAGACTTCGCCGTTTACTTTAACAAGACCGTCCTGTATTACCATTTTTGCCTGCCCGCCGGTGCCTAACGCGCCCGAAAATTTAAGTGCGCTGTCAAGACGTATAAATTCGTCTTTTATAAAAATTTCTTTCATTTATTTTAACCTCATTGGCATTATAAGATATAACATATCTTCATCTTTTCCATCTGCCGGAGTAATTGTAACGCCTGCGTTTGAGCCGTTAAATTTAAAGAGTATTTTTCCGTTTTCGCAAGCTTTTAGCGCTTCAAGCAAATAGCGGCTGTTAAGACCCATTTCAAAATCGTCGCCGTCAAGCATAATATTCATTTTTTCTTTTGCTCTGCCTAAAGCGGTAGCGCAGCTTAAAATAAGTTCTTCTTTTGAAAATGCAAACCTTATAGGAGTTGAAAAAGTATCGTTTATAAGCAGCGAAACGCGCTCTACACAGTCAACTATTTCACCGCAGTCAATTACAGTGCTTTGCTTGCACTCGGTGGGGATAATTTTTTCAAAGTTTACAAATTCACCCTCAAGCAGACGCGATATAAATACATAACCTGCAATTTTGAAAAGTATAAGTCTTTTGCCTACTTTAATTTCAATTTCTTCATCGGTTTCATCAATAAGTTTAACAACTTCGCTTAACGCTTTGCCCGATACTATAAATTCTATTTCATTATCTATATTTATTTTTTTTCTTCTTATTGCAAGGCGATATCCGTCAATTGCAACAAACTGCAATACACCGTTTTTAACCGAAATATTTATACCGGTCAAAATAGGCCTTGTACCCTCAATCTGCGATACGGCAAAAATTGTGCCTTTTACCATTTCGCAAAAATCCTCGCCGTGTATTTTTAAATTTTCACCGTCGGTAAGCGAAGGCATTTCGGGAAAATCGTTTGCCTCCATACCCATAATGTCAAATACTGCTTCACCGCTTCTTATGTGGCAAACCAATCTTTCATCACATTCTATTTCAACGTCTATACCCCTTAATTTTCTTAAAATATCGGCAAGCAGACGCGCGTTTATTACAATGTCGCCTTCTTCTTCGCAAGACGCGTATATTTCTTTTTTCATTCCCATTTCAAGATTATATGAAGAAAGCGTAAGCAGACCTTTTTCGGCAGAAAGCAAAATACCTTCAAGCACAGGCATTGAACTTTTTACTCCTACCGTTTTCTGCATTTTTAAAACAGCATCCAAAAAAGCGGCGCGTTCTACTCTGAATTTCATAAAATTTCCTCCGTTTTTCTAAAAATAAAGTAATATATTATAACAGTAGTAATAGGGGGTGTTAAAAAGGTTGATAAGTATATCAAAAACGCAAGATAAAAGCATTTTTTAAATTTAAAAACCCGTTTAGTAAAATTTTGATAAGTATAATAAAATATTTTAAAAGTTTAAATTGTGGAAAAAGTTATTATTATCAACTTTCAAAATGTGGAAAACTAACTCGTGCTTTTTAAGTTTTTGATAATATCGGCAATAAGTTCTTTTTCATAAGGCTTGTCATTTAAAAACTTTTCTATGTTTTGAACGCCGTAAAGAACAGTGGTATGATCCCTGCCGAACGCCTCACCTATTGCTTTGTAAGAAAGGTCTGTAACCTCACGCGTTATGTACATCGCAACCATTCGCGCAAGTGCCAGATCTTTAGTTCTTTTTTTAGAAAGAATTTCATTTTCCGAAACGTTGTAAGAGTGGGCGACTTCGCTTATAATTTTTTCAATACTAATTACAGAGGTTTCGGAGTCGTTTATAATGTCTTTTATAAAGCCCTGAACAATAGAGATATTAGGCTTTTTATTTTCTATTTTTATAAGAGCGTTTATTTTATTTATAACGCCTTCTATCTGACGCGTATTTGATTTAATTTTTTCTGCAATATAAAAAACAAGATTTTCATCAAGTTCAATATCCAACTGCTGCGCCTTTTTATTTATAATACCTACTCTTGTTTCAAAATCAGGCAGGGTAATATCTGCCGAAAGACCTGCCGAAAGCCGTGATTTAATACGCTCATCAAGAGTATTTATTTCTTTTAAAGGACGGTCAAGCGTAACTATTATCTGCTTGTTGTTCTGATACAAAGAATTAAAGGTGTTAAAAAATTCTTCCTGAGTTGAGTCTTTGCCGGCAATAAAATGAATATCATCAAGAAGCAAAACGTCTAAGTTGCGGTATTTGTTGCGAAAATCATCTATTTTGCCCATACCGAGTTTACCGTCATGCAAAGATTTTATAAGCTGATTTGTAAAATCTTCACCGCGTACAAATTCTACCTTTTTATACGGATATTTTTTGTTTATATGATTTTTAATAGCAAGCATAAGGTGGGTTTTGCCTACGCCCGACGGACCGTAAATAACAAGAGGATTGTAAATAATTGTAGGACTTTCGGCAACGGCAAGAGACGCCGCGTGAGCAAAACGGTTTGTAGAACCTACAACAAAGTTATCAAAATTAAAAAACTTTTCAAATGTAAGGCCTTCGCATTCTTCCTCGGCTTTTTTAATGTTTTCTTCATCATCGGCAACCACAAATTTTGCCGGTATTTTTATACCCATTATTTTTTCAATGGCGTTGTTTATAATGTCGCAATAAACATTTTTAATCATACCCTTTATGTATTCGTTTGAAGCGGCAAGAACAAATTCTTCGCTGTTTACGCTTTTTGGGGTAAGGTATTTAAAAAAAGTATCAAACGCAATTTCAGAAATTTGAGTTTTACATTCCTCACAAACAGCATTCCAAATGTCGTCAAGTGAATTAACTGCCATTTAAACTTCCCCTTTATATATTTATATATATTATATATAATTAAATAGTTACATATATTATATCATAAGTTATTAACATTTTCAATACGCAATATTTAAAAACCAAAAAGCAAAAAAGCAGATATAAATTAAATTTATATCTGCTTCATCTTGTTTGTAAATTTAAAAAAATTTAGACACAGGCAAATCAGTATGCCTTTTCGACGCTTAAAATATTTATTTTGTTATCAGCGTAATTAAAAGCCACTTCAAAATCAGAAATGTTCATTTTATAAATTCTATCGTCATTTTGGTAAGACGGGCGTGGGTCCTGCTCAAGGCATTTTATAATCAGATTGACTTTTTCTTCAGGAATATTTTTAAAAACGTCAACGCCGAATAAAACGTCAACTTTAAAATTTTTGTTTTCTTCTCCGAATGAGCCGAGTGCCTGCGGTTTGCTGTCGCAATAGGGAATATAAGGTTTTATGTCGAAAATAGGCGTATTATCAAGCAGATCAACGCCGCTTACAATTAAAATATCGCCCAAATTTTCGTCTTTTTGAACACACTCAAGTTTAACACATGAAAGACCTAAATTATTAGGTCTGAAAGGCGAGCGCGTTGCAAAAACACCTTTTTTTGCATTTCCGCCGAGCCGCGGCGGCCTTACGGTAGGCGACCACTCTGCACGGTGATTTTCAGAAAAATCAAAAATAAGCCAAAGGTGCGAGTATTCTTCTATTCCGCGAATGGCGTCCGGGTTTCTGAATTCTTTGTTAAAAACGATTTTTCCTTTTAACTCATCTACAACTCCGCTTTGCCGCGGAATGCCGAATTTTTCTTTAAAATCGGTTTTTATGCAGGCAATGGGTTTTATTTCCATAATTAAATTCCGAGCGCCTCGTCCGAAATTTCGGTATCTGCTTCATCATTATAAAATTCTGCGTCTTTAAATTTAAAAATTCCGCGTATCATACTGTTCGGAAAAGTATGAATTAAAGTATTGTAGTATTCAACAAACGCGTTATAGTTAAGTTTTGCCTGTGCAAAACCGTTTTCGCTGTCCCTTATCTGATTTAAAAGTTCCATAATGCTCTCGTTTGCCTTTAAATCGGGATAATTTTCAAGCGCTATCTGAAATTCTTCGGAATTGCGAATAACTCTTGAAAGTTTTGAGGCTGCGGCAGAACCTTTTTGTGTGCGGTTTTTTGATACTTCTACCTGAACATTTTCTTCATGTGCCATATACTTATCTGCAACTTTATTTGCTTTTACAAGCAGCCTTTCAGAGCGCTCTTTAAAAATGCCTATGTTACTGAAAGACGACTTTGTTTTCTGATAAGCGTTCTGTATTCTGTTGTAATTTAAAATAAACATTACTATAAGCGCGGTCAATACGCCCAAAACGCAAATAGCGCCCGGAAACGGCTCGCTTGTCGCACCGTCGGCATCGGGCTCCAACGCCATTGAAAAAATAATAAGCCACAAAAAACAACCTGCCAGACACGAACCTAAAAGTTTTAATAATTCTAAAAAAGTATTGCTTTTTTTCATTTTTAAATTCCCCTTTTTATAATAATAAACGCTTATAGGCTGACCGTTGATAATTTTAAACCTGTAAGGCGGCACTTTTATTGCACTTTATATAATAAAACCGCTGCCGATAAAAGTCAATGTCTTGACGGCAAAAAAATAGGATTTATATATAAAAAAAGCAAGGCAAAGCCTTGCAAATTTTTTGCTATTGTTGTTTTTTTAATAAGTAAAGAGGTAAAAAAATCTAAGAATTCAATAGCAAAAATAAAACCGACAGATGTTACGGCACCTATCGGTTTTGGTCGAGGCGACAGGATTCGAACCTGCGGCCTCTGCGTCCCGAACGCAGCGCTCTACCAAACTGAGCCACGCCTCGATATAAACAATAATATAGAAATTTTACCACGGTCTGAGATTGAACAAAATCGCGCTGCTACTCCGCTACACTTGCGGTGCCCGAAAAAATTTATTGCCTTGGAGCGGCAAATTTTTTTGACCGCGGCGTTTTTTCACACTCGCTTCATCTGCCGCAGGCAGCACTCGTGCTCAAAACTACCAAACTGAGCCACGCCCTGATTTTACACGCTATTTCTTAAAAATATTCAATCAACTCATATATTATATATAAACAGTTGCAAAAAGTCAACATAAAAATAAAACGAGTTTACGGTCAGAATAAAAAATGCCGGGTAAACAATGCTTACCCGACATTTCATAAGTATTATTATTTTAATTTGGGCAAACTTGCTGCTGCAACCGACTGACCAACGCGACGCGCGTTTTCATCAGGAATATTAAGGTTGATTTTTTCAGCAAGTTCGGGGAATTCTTTGTCAAGAACCTCTTTGGCGCGCTCAAGCAATATTTCGCCGCCCTTGCCGCTTGTAACACGACCCATAATAAGAACGTGCTTAATATCGTAAAACTCGCTGTAATAGGCAATAGCGTAGCCAAAATAAGCACCTATGGTGTCATAAATAGCAGCGGCGCGCGGGTCGCCCTCTTTCATAAGGTTCTGAACAACCTTGAGTTTTTCTGCAGGAGACAGGTTTTCATCAAGTTCAATGCCTGCGGCAGGCGCAAGTTTGATAACGCCGTCCTGCGAAAAATATTTAACGCCGCAGCCGTAATCGCCCGACCATTCGTCAACCATAGCGTCGGTGCAAAAATCTACCGGAGCAAAAGCAAGTTCGTTAAGCCAGCCGGTAATATTGCCCTGAGGGTCAACGTAGCCTGCCGCTTCGGATGTACCCATTGCAATACCGAGAACCGCGTTGTCGTTAAGGTTCATTGCACCTGCAAGCGCGGTAACGTCGCCGTCGTTTGCAACTTCAATAGGAATATTTTCGCCTATTTCTTTTGCAACGTCAAGGTACATATTTTTAACTTTCTTTTCAAAGTCTTCTTTGCTGACTTTAAGAAACAGTGACGCTACCATTATGCGGTTATCAATGTAAACACCTGCGCTTGAAACGCCTATTGCGTCAACGCGCGGCATTTTTGAAGCAGCGGTTTTCATAGCGTCAAGTATGCCCTGATAGTGATAATCGGGGTCTGAATTTGTTTTTGGGAACCAGACAACCTCTTCCGAGTATACGCTCTCGCCGTCTATAACAGCGCTTACCTTGCGGTCTGAGCCGCCTGCGTCAAATCCTATGCGGCAACCGTCAAGATGGCGGCCTACCGGTGAAGCAGAAGATTTGTCTTTAGGGGCGTCGGCAAGGGAAACGTTTTTTACTTCAAATTTTTCTTCATATACGCCTTCCATAAAGTTAACGTCAAAATCGCGCGCGCCGCCGTGGCGGTAAGCGTCTTTAATTTTGTTGCCTATGGTCTCGCTGCCGGCAATAATTATTTTGTAACCGCCCGCAACCCACAAAAGCGTTTTAACTATACGCTCAACAAACGCAAAATTTTCGGCATCTTTGCCTGTGCCGTCGGCAAAAACACGGGTTTTGTATGTTGTGGTGTAACCCTTGTTGCGTTCAATGCCTATAACAATGTCCTGTCCGCCGTTTTTTGTGGCCTCACGCATTTCGCGGCATACCAACGCAAGCGGTTGAAACTGCGGGTCAAGTTTAGCCTGTACTTTAAGATTCATATTTTATTTCTCCTCCGATAATGGTTTTTTGTACGTTGAACGTACCGTCTGTAATAATTATGTCGGCGTCTTTTCCTACCTCAAGCGAACCTTTGCGGTTTTGAATGCCCAAAGTTGTTGCCGGATTGAGCGAAGCGCCGTTTACACACTCGTTAAGCGGAATTTCGGAATTGGTGTAAACGTTCCAAACTCCCTGATTGAGGTGCAATACACTGCCGGCAACAGTGCCGTCTTCCAATCGGCATACAATGTCGCGGTATATTATTTTTGCACCGCCCAGAGTGTATTCGCCGTAGGGCAGGCCGCCTGCAGGCAGACAATCGGTAATAAAGCAGAGTTTTCTGCCTTTGAGTTTCCACAGAATATCATAAAAACAACTGTTTACATGAAACGTATCTACTATAACTTCGCAGCTGGCGTCACTTTTAAGTGCGGCAGTTACAACGCCCGGCGCACGGTGTGCAAGCGGAGTCATTGCGTTAAAAAGGTGCGTTGCGTGTTTAACGCCCACCTGTGTTGAACGCAGCGCGGTATCATAATCGGCAGATGTATGACCCATTGAAATAACAACGTCGGTGTCGCGCGCAATTTCGCGGATCGCGGCAAAATCTTCGGTGTCGGTTTCGGGTGCCAGAGTAATAATTTTAATTATGTCGGCGTATTCTTTAACAAATTTTGCGTCGGGTTTGAGTATGTATTTCGGGTCCTGCGCGCCTTTTTTACTTTCGCTTATAAACGGACCTTCGGCGTGACAACCCAATATCTGGCAACCGTCCCAGTTTTTGCTTTCTTCTTTAAGGCTGCGGCAAACTTCAAGCGCTTTTTTAATAACTTTCATATCTACCGTCATTGTGGTGGGCAGATATCCCGTAACGCCGTTTGCAAGCAGACCTTTTGAGATGGTGCGGATAGATTCTTCCTCGCCGTCGCAAACGTCTTTGCCCAAATAACCGTGAATGTGAATGTCGATAAGTCCCGGTGAAACATATCCGCCTGCGGCGTCGATAACCTCTGCATTTTCGGGGATTTTGTCTTCGGGAACAATGCCCTCGATAACATCGGTGTAAAGCAGGGCAAAGCCTTCAATAACGCGGTCTTTTAAAATAATTTTTCCGCCTTTTATAGCTTTCATTTGTGTTAACCTCCGTAACGGCGGCGTCTGTCAGATGTGCCGAAAAAGCAAAAGTAACATACCACCCATTATCTAAATTTTCCCTTTTAATTATATAAAAAGCAAGTCGAAAAATCAATAGATATTTTTATTTTTTGTTACTGATTTTTTTAACGTTGAAAATTATAAAAATTTTATAAAAAAGTATTGACAAATGTGGCTGCAGCACATATTATTTTCATATAATGTAAATCAGTTGAAAGCAAAAGCGAAAATTCGCTTGTTTACGGAGGTATATTTATGGTATTCGAAAAAATGAAACAGATATTGGCTGAGCAATTGGATGCTGACGAGGAGAGCATAACCCTTGAAACCGATATTCAGGATGATCTCGGTGCAGACAGTCTTGATGTTGTTGAAATGCTTATGGCAATTGAAGACGAGTTTGACCTCGAAATACCCGACGATCAGATTGAAAACCTTAAAACCGTCGGAAACGTGGTTGACTATATCACAAAAAACACTTCCGAAGAATAATTAAAACAAAAAGCAACACCGCGCGTTTCAAAACCGAAACATGCGGTGTTTTTTATTTTGCCTTTTAAACCTGCGGCTAAAATCGGGTAAACGGCTTTGCGATGCAAAATTCATTCGGTTCGGGTGCCTAAAAACTTTGCGGCGACTTCTGCAATTTTAATGTCTGAATCATCTGCGGTATCGGCTGCGTCGTTTTCAAGCAGTACCACCGTTCCGGTAATATCTCCGGCGGAGATCACCGGAACCGCCACGCATATTCTGCGCTCACAACCCTCTATCGCAAAAACAGGGTCGTGCGCTTTGTTTATATAAGTTTTGCGGCGGTTGTTTATATTTTCGAGTTCGGGCGTTACCGCCTTTTCAAGCAGATCTTTTTTTGAGGCACCGCCTACGGCGATACATCGGTCGCGGTCGCAGAATACAACCGCAAGTTTGCTTGTTTCGGCAAGGGCTGCGGCGTAATCCGCCGAAAAAGACGCCATTTCGCCCATAGGCGAATACTTTTTAAAAATGACCTCTCCGCTACCCGAAGTGTATATTTCAAGTGGGTCGCCCTCGCGTATACGCATTGTGCGGCGGATCTCTTTAGGAATTACGACCCTGCCCAAATCATCTATTCTTCTTACAATACCCGTTGCTTTCATAAGTGTTTTGACTCCCCTTTTAAACAGACAGACAATGAAAAAACCGCCCGGCAAAACCGCGCCGTTTCGGCGTTGCATTGTCTGTAAAATCTTTATTTATCAAATTAAGCGGTGATGTTATTGTTTGTCAAAACGGAATTTTTATACAGCAAACAAAATAAAATAAAAAAAACACAACCGACACAAAACGATAAAAATTGAAACAGTGTCGGTTGAAAAAAATTTTTTGAATAAAAAACAAAAGCAGACCCGTGGGGGTCTGCTTTAATTTACCGAAAAAACCGGCGGAAGCCGCTGTGATTTTAAAAAAGCATACGTTTAAGGCGACCGTCAACAAATTCGGTTGCCGGTGTAAGACCGTGCGGCTATGCCCGTCAAAGGCAGGATGCAGAAGTCATCTCATCCACAGACACAAGCCGTAAAAAACGCAGCGATGCTTATAATAGGCTGCATTAGTCGCCGATTGTTACTGTAACAGTGCCGACAGTAGAGTTGTTCGCGGCTTTATCAAGAACACCCGAAAGGGTCAGTGTTGCCGTCTTGGTGGGCGCCTCGTTTACAGGGGTACCTACAGCAGAATCAAGGCTTAAAGTGCTGTTGTCGAAATGGCCTTCTATGCCGGTATAGTTGCCGGCAGGAGTGTAGGTAAGTTCTGCGTTAATATCGGTATTCGAGTGGTTGGTAACGGTTATGGTGTTGCCGGCAGACCAATTG
This sequence comes from uncultured Eubacteriales bacterium, assembly GCA_934445015.1. Lineage (GTDB taxonomy): Bacteria > Bacillota > Clostridia > Oscillospirales > Acutalibacteraceae > UBA737. Next base: position 29,581 of record CAKSDJ010000010.1, read on the forward strand.
GCGTTATATTTGTGGGTTTCGGGATCCCAGGCGCCGTCGTTATATGTGAAATTCATTTCGTCCCATGCGATGGTCACACTGTAGATTGTAGTACCCGATGAACCTGCATTGTAGGTAGCCTTAACTTCGTGAGAATCGCTGCCCGTTGCAGTTTCAATTGTAGCCGCAAAAGCGGGAATTGCAGCCATAGAGAACACCATGACAAGCGTAAGAATAAGTGCAAAGATTTTTTTCATACTTTTTCATCCTTTCGACGTAATTGTTATATATATCAACCCTGCGGCACCGACGCTCCGCCTTTGCCGGAGCGCGGCTGCGGTGTTAATACCTGATTTGATTTTTTTATTTTGTTACGGTGACGGTTACGGGTATCTCGGCGTTAAGCGTTGCCCAGCGGTCGGTTGCCCTGTCATAAAAAGATACCGTAAATTTACCGTCATAGGTTCCGGCGGTAAGTTTTGCCGCCGCGTCGTCTGACAAATCAAGTGTAGTTACCCGGGTGCCTGGTGCCAGACTGCCCGACTGTATGATAACGGTATCCTGTATTATCAACTGCAAAACGGCGTCCTGATTGGATTTTGAAGGGGTGGCAAACACCAAAGACGCTTTTTTTGCCGACAGGTCAACGTCAACCTGTTTTGAGTAGTTTAGCGATACAGCTCCGCCGCCGTCGGGAGCGCTTAATTTTTCGCCCGAGGTATCGCCTGCAATGGACTCTGCATTTGCCTCAATATTCGGCTTTAGTGGCGTGTCGCCCGAAGTCGACGTGCCGTTTCCGCCGCGATTATGCCTAAGCAGAATGCCTATTACAAGCAAAAACAGCAACAAAAGCAGTAACAGCAGCAAAAGCAAAAGCCAGCGCTTTTTACCCTCTTTTTCTTCCTCTTGCGAATTGACGGTATCGGTTTTTTTGTTTTCGGTCATTATGTATTACCTCCTAAACAAACTGTTACCGTGCCTACGGTTTCGGCACTCATACTGTGCTCCGGCTTACCGCTCAGGAGCAATCGGGCATATTTTTTGTCGCCGACAGGCAAAGCCGCAAAACCTTCAATGTCGGAGCCCTGCTCATTTGCAAAACGTCCGTCTACGGCAGAATTATCATCGGATTTCGCGTAGATAAAAGATACGTCGACTTCGCTGTTGCCCGAATTTTCAACGGTAATCATATTTCCGTCGGTGCTGTCGGCTGCCCATTTGCCGGGTAGGCTGCTGTGGGTTTCGGGGTCCCAGGCGCCGTCGGTGTAGGTAAATGCCATTGCGCCCCAGGTTATGGTCACGGTTATTGTCTGCAATTCTTCATAACCGCAGACTTCGCAAACACGACTGCCGCCGCTCCATTCGCCGAAAGTGTGATTTTCGGGCGTGTCGGTGCTGTCGCAGTTGGCGCACTGCTTTCGGTGAAGAATATTATCGGTCACCCATAAGCCGTTTTGGTAGTCGTGGCCGGGGGCTAACAGTTCCTCAAAAGTTGTGTAGTCGCACCGCGAGCAGGTGTCATAGGCGTTCCAGCCGTTTTCAATGCAGGTTACGGCTTTAGCGTTATGATGTATAAGATTATGATTATCGGGGTCGATCTCGCCGTATTCGGCGCCGCATATTTCGCAAACCGCTTTTGCTGTGCAGGTTGCTTCGCCGCCGTAGTGGGCGATATGCGTCCACTGTGCATACAGCGTATAAACACTGTCTATTTCCGTGCCGCTTTCAACCCTTGTTCCGCCTGAGGCCGCCGTGTACCAGCCGCCGAAAGCGTATCCGCTCTTCCCAAGCGAGGGCAGTTCGCCGTATTTTCCTTCTTCGGCATATTTAAGCACGGTGGTATTGTCGTTTTTAAGTGCATAGATAATTATTGAATCTGTGCCGCGGTTACCCGATGCGTCATCGGCGGTAACTGTATAAACGCCGCCCTCGGTCACGGTGAATGAGGCGGTGTATTTGCCGTTGCCTGCGTCTGTAACAGCAAATGTCTCACCGTTTTTGGTGACCGCGGATAACGCTTTTGCCTCGTAAATTGCGACCACAACGGTCATACTGTGGCTCTCGGCTGAGTCATCGGCATAAAGCCGGACGTCGGGGGGGACGCCGTCAATTTCTGCGGTTATTTCAATTTCCTTTGATACAAAATGCCCGGCTGCGTCGGTGACTGCTACAAGATAGACGCCCGACTCTGCAAGTGTGAAATTGCCTGTAAGTTCGGTAGTTTCCGTGCCGTCGGGCAGGCGGACCGTTACATCGGTGTTGCCGTTGGCGCTTACCGAATACGAATACGTTATACCCGTAGCAGTTGTGCTGATTTTGGTCACGGTAAGGGTAGGTGCGCTTAAATTTACCGTATAAGATTTCGATTTTACGGTTGCGCTGCTGTTTCCTACCTTATCGGCAGCAGTCACTGTAAGCGTGTGAGTACCCGTTGCGTCAGGGCAGACGGTAGAATAAGTGCCGTCGCCGTTGTCGGTAATAACCGCGTTTGCAGTACCCCATTTTGCCGTAACCGTATTAACGCCCGAACCGGTATCGGTAACAGAAAATTTAAGAGTTATCCGCTCGGTATAGTTATCATCGGGCAGGTCGTTTATTATAATGTTCGGCGGAGTTTTGTCTATTTTGTCCACCACAGCCTGTCGGGTCACGGTCTCGCCGTTATAGGTCAGAGTAAATGCATACACGCCGTTTTCGGTCGCGGTGTAACTTGTGGCGCTGCTGCTTAATGTAGTTGTCGTTCCTGAAGGAGTTTTAACCTTCACGGTCGCAGTGCCCGGCGAGCGCGTTACGGTTATGGTCTGCGTTTTTGCCCAGGCGGTGTTGTTTGCGGTTACCGTAAGATCCGGAGTTATGGCAGCACCTGTTCCCGAAGAGGGAACCGTTACGCTTTTGTATGCTGTAACGGTTCGTCCGTCGCTGTTGGTGGCTCTGGCATGAAGATAATATTTTCCCGAACCGCGCACGGTTTTTACCGAAACGCTTGACGTGCTGCCCGAAGTTACCCAGCCGTAGGTCGGAATCGCCGAGGAGGTGCTCCACGCATATTCAAGTTTTACGGCGTTGGTTGCGCGAACAGTGCTGCTTAGCGTGCCGTTTGAGTTGGTAACAGCGTTTACGGTAACAGTCGGCGCTGCGGCTTTGCCTACCGTAACGGTAGTGCTTTTTGTGCCGCTGTATGATGAATCCGTGCCGGTGTCGCTGCTTAAATCCTTGATCTGCGAGGCGCAGTTAAGACTTGTCAGCCTTATTGTGCTTGAGGCGTTTTCGGGAACTTTGCCCGTAAAATAAAGCACGTTGGTGTCGGCACCGCCCGAATAGCTGAATGTTCCCCAGTTTGTAGTGATAACGGAACGGTTGCTCAGGCTGCTGTTGGCGCTGTCTACGATCTCGTCAAAAATAAGAGAAATTGTAACGCTGTCGCCGGCAAAGTATTTTCCGCCTGCCATAGGCGCAATCGCAAGAACCTGCGGCTCAACGTTGTCATACACCCTCGCGTAGTCCATATATGATTTTATATACCAGAGATCCGAATTTTTGCCCGCTGCTGAAAACCAGACGTGGGCGGTATCGTTTATGTCAAACAGTATATTGTTATCGACCGTTCTGCTGCTGTCGTATTCGATTCCGTTTTTTGCCGTCGCATTTCCTTCCATACTCGGAATATTAAGATAACAGCCTGAGCTTGCCGACTCCCACGTTGCGGTGAAGTAGGCTTTGCCGAAGTCGCTGTCTAAAGGTATCGCACCTTTTGTGATTTCTACGGGGCCGTAACTGTCGGGCGTGTGATTTGCCATCCATACAAGGTGATACCCATCGTCATATTCTTTGTAAGTGAAATACGCCCTGTAAAAAAATCCTTTTGCCGTCGCCTTTAAATACGGCGAGTCTATCGACCTGCTTACGTGAAAATTCAACTGGTCGGTATTTTTCTTTCTGTCATTCTGAAAATATATTTTCCAGTCGCCGGTGCCAGAATGGTCCCCGACCCACGTATTCTGTTTATCTGCGGAATCGCTTGTCAAAACGTTATCAACCACGGTTCTCGACGTTTCGTTGTACAGGGTTTTGCTTACCGTATAACTTGTGCTTTTGGGTATGGTTCGGGTCGCTTTTGAGGTTGCTATGGTCGCGCCGCCCTCTACACGGTAGATTTCAAACTGATAGGTGCGGTCGGTGTTTGAGTAAGCGGTTGAGGCGTTGCCGCCATAGGTTTTTGTTACACCGAGTTCGGTTACGCTGATGGTCTTGCTGCTTTCTCCTGCGGCAAAATTAACGCTGTTTGCAATATGCGTAAAGTGCGTTCCGCCCACTGCGGAGCCGTTGACCGTGCGGTAATATACCGTCTGCGCGCCGTCGGTGCCGTCTGTGCGGCTTATGGTAAAACTTCGGTTTCCGTTATTTTTTACAGAGAATTTGCCGTAAGCAGGAACGGCAGTTCCGAAAGGATCACTGCTGTTTCCGTAGATAACGCTGCCGTCTTTTGCTTTGGCGTATGCGCGTGCGTAGTATTGCAGACCTTCAATCAGACTGCCTTTTGCTAAAGAAACTTTTAAAGCGCCGCCCTTGTCGGTTACAACGCCGCTTGTTTTGACCGAGCCGTCGTTTTTAGAGAGGGTCGGTTTTGACACAAGCCCGTAAACAAAGCCCGTTTCCGTAAAGTCAAGACCGCCTGTATACTCAAGTTTGGCAGACAGTGTAAAATTGTCGGTACCCGTGACCGCAGTTTGCGAAAGTGCCGCCGATTTGGGTAAAACGTTGACTTTAAGCGTCGCGGTGGCAGTTCCTTTGGTGTTTGCCGCCGTGTAGGTCACCGTGTATGTACCGGGTGGGTCGGCTTTTGTAGGCTGCCCCGAAGTGCTTATAGTTCCCGAGGCAAATGCAACGTAATCTTCCCAGTCGGGCATATCGTCGCCCTCATTGATGTAAATTTCGCTTGCGGTCAAGCTGACTGCGGGCGCAGACTGTATTATTTTAGGCTGCGGTATTGACGGAGTTGCCGCCTGCAGATCCGTTTGCAAACCCGCGCCTAACAGAACATAACTTGACCACGTTTCGCCGGGGGCAATCGTTACGCTCCACGAGTAGGCAAGCGAGGGCGAAATGTAACATACGTTATCGGGCGAGCGGTTTTTCTTATCCTTGAAGCAGTTATCGAATCTGTCTTCGTATTCCCCGTACCACACCGTATCGCAGGCTGTGGCGACAAGCCTTACGGCGCGCAGGTTGGGTCTGCCTGAGGCGATAAGCGTATTACCGCCTGCCGTTTCTGCCCAAATGGGTGGATGTTCTTTGCCGCCTACCGCTATGCCGGCGCAGCTGCCCACCTGAACTTCGTGTGGCCTTGCACCGTTGTTCTTCAGGGTGTATCGCACCATAATGTAGTTTTTGTGGTATTCTCTCAGTTCTGTTTTGTCAAGGCCTGGATTTTCCAGTTCCACGCTCAGCCGCAGACCGGGTGCAATCAGGTTTGAGGGATCTGTCTGTCGTTCACCGTCTACGGTGACCACGGTGTTATAGCCGCGGTTTCTGTAGGTGTTGTAATATCTCATAGCGTAACTTCCGCCACAGATGTTAAAGGCGGTAGCACTTGTTTTTTGACCCCAGACCTCACCGCACTCTATTATATAACGCCTTGGTGCGTCGGCGGAAACGTCTGTCTGCACAGGCAGCGCCGTGTACAACAGGCACAGGCACAGCGCAGCGCTCAAAATCCGTTTCAGAGTTTTCATTATCACTCGCTCCTTTTTTCTGTTTCTGCCTTAACCTTTTTAAAACCGACAGCTGTCATTTGTTGCAAAATAATGTCTTGACAGCGGCGAAATCTCTTTTATAATAATATTATATACCGTTCACCTATGAACGAATCAAGTGCTTTTTTGGAGGTTTAAAAAAGTGAAAACCGAAACAAAAAAACTTTTTCAAATCACCGAGGCTGCCGCGGCTTGCGGCCTTTCGCGCAGCACGCTTTTGCGTCTTGAGGAAAAAGGTATGCTCACACCGGCGTACACCGACCCCGACAGCGGTCGGCGCTACTATGACAACCACAATGTGGCGCGTATTCTGCAAATCGAAAAGTTCAAGGCTATGGGCATAAATAATAAGGATATAATCGAATATTTTGTCCGCGGCGGTGAAGCAACCGATATGCTGAAGGTTCTTGAAAACCGACTGCACGACCTTCAGCGCAGCGTAGAGGAGCTGCGTCTGCGTTCTATGGAGCCGCCTGCCGTTTCGGTGCAGATTATGACGCTGCCTGCGGTCACCTGCCGCATACGCTGGAGTATGGGGCTTACCACCGACGACCGATACGCCGAAATGTACGATTTTTACAGCGAGTGCGTCCGTATGGGTTGCGCGCTTTCGGATGAGCCGCTTTTTGCTATTCTTGACCGCAAAGATTACCTTGAGGGCTACGTAGGCGACACGCCGTACCCCAATGCGGTGTGCGTGCCGGTGCGGAATGATAAGGCCCCAAAAGACGCATTAATACTGCCTGAGTGCAAGGTGCTGTCAGTGTTGTATTGCGGCGAATACAGCGGCATAGACGAGGCGTGGCTGACTTTGGGCAGAGA
>CAKSDJ010000011.1 GCA_934445015.1 uncultured Eubacteriales bacterium
CACTCAGATACCGCAGTTATTATTTTGACGCCGAAACCGGTTTTTACTATCTGCAAAGCCGCTACTACGACCCTGAGATTTACAGGTTTATTAACGCAGACAGTGTTATATCCGGCACGGGCGAATCTCCGCAAGGTTATAACCTTTTTGCCTATTGCAACAACGACCCGGTTAATATGCGCGACGGAACAGGTCACTGGCCTAAATGGGCGACTAAACTTATCGCGGCCGTAGCAGTTGTTGCCGTTGTAGCTGTTGTAGCTGCGGTCACAGTAGCAACTGCGGGAGCAGGAACAGCAATAGCAGCAGTTGCTGTAGGCGCTGCAAAAGGCGCTGCAATAGGATTTGCTGTAGGTGCAGCTACTGGTGCGGCAGGTGGTGCAATTAGTCACCGAATATCAACAGGTAGTTGGAATGGTGCTGGCAAGGCTGCCCTGAACGGTATGGCTAATGGTGCATTATCCGGAGCAGTTAGTGGTGCCATAACAGGCGGAATTACAGGTGGTCTAAGTTATAATTCAGGAGCAACTTCGGCAGGAAAAGGTTTTGACACCTACAGACAATTAAAAAATGAAATAGGTTTACCAGGATCAGGAAATGAATGGCATCATATTGTAGAACAAAGTCAAATTACAAAGTCTGGTTTTAGTCCACAGATGATTCAAAACACAAACAATATTATGTCTATTAGCAAAACAACACACCGAGCAATAAGTGGCTATTATTCCAGTGTACAGCCTTTTACGAATGGAATGATTGTACGGAATTGGCTTGCTGGACAAAGCTTTATTGCGCAGTATGAATTTGGAATTAACGTTGTCAAGCTGTTTATGTGAGGTGTATATGAAAGATTATTATAATTTATTTGTGGAATTATCGCTACAACAGTGTACTAAAAACGACTATGTAGATCAATTAAAAGTAAAAAAACATAATGCAGCTTCTGAAAAACTTAACGATTTGCAATATGAAATGATGCAAAATATTAGTGACAATACATTGTGCGCGTTACTTAATCATGAAGATGATAGAGTAAAAGTCAATGCTGCTTCCTTCTGTTTGAAATCAGAGGTTTTAGTTGAGCAATCCATTCTTACATTGGAAAGAATAATTGCTGATTCGAACGATTCGACAATATGTTTTTCCGCAAAAATGTTATTACAAAAATACAGATAAATTGTACCGGCAAGCAGCTTGCAACATGTAAACATTTTGTGAACATTCAAAATTGAGACTTGTTTTTTTGCCTTTAGGTGAGGAAACAGTTGGAGGGACTTCTCTTCCTCCAACTGTTACTCTCACGGTAAAGGAGGCAACTATGTGAAAGGTCAAGCTGATTGTTCACGAGTGTTTTGCAGGCTCAAAAACCGGTGAAGAGTATATTATATTCTTGTATGATGAAAACGGTTCTGCCTACGGTATGCTGCTTAAAAACGGAACTGCCGAAACATATTATTACTACACTTTTAACGTACAGGGCGATGTTGTAGGCATAATAGACAGCACCGGTACTCAGGTTGTATCTTATGAATACGGCATTTGGGGCGACAATACCGTTATAACCGGAACTCTTGCCGACACAATCGGCAACAAAAACCCACTCAGATACCGCAGTTATTATTTTGACGCCGAAACCGGTTTTTACTATCTGCAAAGCCGCTACTACGACCCTGAGGTTTACAGGTTTATAAATGCAGACGGATATATTTCAACAGGTCAAGACATTAACTGTTACAATATGTTTGCATATTGCGGTAATGACCCGGTTAATAAGTGTGATCCTAATGGCAGATTCTTTCTTACGGCAACCATATGCGGTGTCGCTATATGGAAGATTGGCTTAGCAATCATAGCATCGGTAGCACTAATTGTTGCTGCTGATTCTATTGCAAAAAATCCTCCAGCTTTTCCGTCAATATCACTACCAAAAATTGAAACAAAACCGAAAAGTGATAGTAAGGAAAAAGATATTGCTCCTGCCATCCCTAAAAATCCACCCAAAAAAGAGACTGTCATCTATCGCTATGGTGGTACTAATCCGGGAAATTTAACCCCAAGTCAACGTGATGTTGATGCATACCCATCAACTGGAAAAGGGCTTTCTTTTTCTACTGAACCAAGACCAGGAGCTGCAAAAACTACTATAGAGGCATTAAATGCAACTGGTGTTGTTTTTGCGGTTCAAGATGGCCCTGGTCATGTCAGTGTTCATCCCATTGGAGGTACTTTGGAGGATTGGCACAATGCTGGTTCTTCATCAATTTGGACAACTGCTGTCAAATCTGTAGTAGTAAAGTGGGATGGTGTAAATTGATATGAGTGATATACAAAAAATCTATGAAATGTTAAATTGGGAAAACGCAGATGAAATAAGAGCAAAGGGATTTCGTTTAGCAAAAAAAATTGAGGATTTATCATTGTTGATTCTTCCACCAGCAGCACCATCTGTTTGGGAATGTTGCGCTCAAGTTTTGTCCGAAAAACCTGATATAGTTTTAGAACCATATTTAAATAGTCTTTTAGATTGGTTACAAGACTTAAATTGGCCTGGAGCGTTGATAATACTGGATAGATTAAAGGTTTTTTCAGGAGAAAAATTAAAAGAACCTTTTATTGATCGGTTTGCCTATGCTAACAACTTAAATACCGAAGAAGGGCTAATGTGGTTAGATTATTTATCGGAATTACTTGATAATGAAGAGTTGAAAGCAGTATTGCCAAAACCAATTATAGAAAAGCTACAAAAGCACTATAAAAATTGGGGCTTTTGGTATGATGACTAATTTATAAAAACTTCCACTCCACGCTAACCATTTGCTGTTTCTCACCATCAAACATTTCTAAACAACCGATTTCAATTTTTGCAATCAGCTTGTTTAGAACATAGAGTGTTAATTCTTCAACATTTAAGCACATTTTGACGGTCTCTCTGAACTGCTCAATAGATATTTCGGTATTATGTTGCTGTGAAATTTTAGATTGCAAGATAGATAGCTTTTGTTCTAAACTTTACTGTTCTGCCCGAATATCTTTCATCAGCATTTCATAGTTCCGGTCATCAATAACACCGTCAGCGTGACCGTCAAACAACTTTCGCACTTTACCGGACAATTCTGCCATCCGTTTTTAGATAGAACACCTTTCTTTCAAAGCGGAATCGGGTGGCAGATTCTCGGCGGTTTGTAGCCCGATAAGAACAATACAAAGATACGGCGCACAATTTTCGCCGAATATCTTGACGGTTTTTATGCTTATACTTATGATGACGGCGGAAATATACTTTCGGTCACCAAAAACGGTGAAGCATATAAAACTTATACTTACGGCAACAGCGAGTGGAAAGACCTTCTCACCGAATTTAACGGTCAGACCATAACTTATGACCAAATAGGCAATCCCCTGTCATACCGTGACGGTTTTAATTTCACCTGGGCTAACGGCAGGCAGCTTGTAAACGTTACAAAAGGCACAGACAATATATCTTATCTGTACAACGCTGACGGACTCAGAACCCAAAAGACCGTTAACGGCGTTACAACCGATTACTATTGGTTAAACGGCGTTTTGCAGGCTCAAAAAACCGGTGAAGATTATACAGTATTTCTGTATGATGAAAACGGCGCTCCGTACGGAATGATAAATAACGGCGAACTGTATTATTATGCGCTCAACGTGCAGGGCGACGTAGTAAGCATAGTCGATATCGGCGGAACCGAAATTGTAAAATACAGATACAATGCCTGGGGCGAAACCGTTTCAATAAAAGGCACCGGTGCAAACACAATAGGTCTGTTTAACCCCATAAGATACCGCAGTTATTATTTTGATGCCGAAACCGGTTTCTACTATCTGCAAAGCCGATACTACGACCCTGAGATTTACAGGTTTATAAATGCGGATTCACAGTTAAATAATGATATTATCGGTTGCAATCTATTTTCATACTGTGGCAATAATCCAGCAAATAGAACAGATGACAACGGACAGGGTTGGTGGATATTTGCCGGGGCAGCTATTGGCGGCATTGCTGGAGGCATAACAAAAGTTATTTCAAATGCAATAGATGGAAAAAAATGGAATGAAGGTATTATAGGTGCTGTCATTGGCGGTGCAGTATCCGGTGGAATATTGGCTGCAACAGGGAGTATTACTGCTGCCGGGTTTGTCGGAGCAGCGGTTGAGTCTGTTTTAAATGAAGTTTTATCATATATCCCAACAATATCAAAATATAATGGAAACTCATCAACGCAAAAACTGTCTAAAGAAAACATATTAAACTCAACCAAAAACGCTATTTTGGATACAGCCGTTAACGGAACAATTTCCGTCGCAACAGGGAAAATAGCTTCGAAAATTGTTCCAATCAATAAAGCGTGGATTAAACCACAAAAATTCATAAGTTCATTTGCCGGCAGATATGCAATAAAATCGAATTTACAAACAGTGGCACAGTCAAGTTTAATCTTTGGTATTAACTGTACTAAATCCGCTATTAGTTATCGTTTAAATCAAGGCCAGCAACCGATAATAACTTTCTTCCCGGATACATTTATACAAACCGCAGGGTGATTTACATGAGTGACAAATTCAAAGAAGTTGTTGTAAAAACAGCTATTGTAATATCAATTGCATCGCTGCTTTTTATATTTCCCGGTTTACTTATTTTTTGCTGGTTTCTAAGCGAAAAGGTCACAGATATAATTTTTATTTGTTCTTTGATTATATTTTTTGTATCTGGTTCGCTTTTGATAATTTTATTATTCGTATTTGGAATAAAGCCAAAACCTGTCAAGTCAGAAAATATGCACCTTGCATTTGATACACCCAATGAATTTTTGGATTTTTTGCAAAATCGTCTGTTGCAAAAAGAATATAAGTTGCAAAAGAGTGTTCAAATTTCACCAAACGGTGAGGTGGAGTTATACTTAAAGAGAACAAAAATTTGGACATTAAGATGTTTTGTAATCATTATCGTTCCCGAATTATCAGATGAATTGATCGAGACTGTTAACGGAGTCATAACAAGTATATTAACCGAATACTATGATGACAAAACAATAACCGATACTGTCGATATGATATCTGTATTTTGTGTAAATCATACCTCGCCTGCTTTTCGGAAATTAGTTAACAGTAATGTTCAGCAAGGATTAAAAAACGGTAGACTTCCGGTTGGCGTTTCCTTTGGCGGAAAAAATATTTATATAGCAAAGCAAAAAGACGGTTTTGCTATAACAAAATACAAACGCCTGAAAATTGAGTTTATGGATATCATGAAACTGTAGTATATTGTGTGGTTTCCCACGTTCTTGAATATTACGTAATACCGATTATCACAAGATGACAAAGCAAATATAAAAGCTTCGCTTAAGGAGGAAATTCTTGCGAATTCGGCTGTCGGGATCAGATGGGATTAGGTTTTGTATTGTTTTCGCATTGAGTATAAAAAAAGCCTTAACGATACAAGACTCTCTTTTACAGTTTAAAAAAAGGAGATTTTAACAAGGAGATTTTAAAAATGATTGATTTACAAGGATATCTTGAAAATAAATTGCGTACCGTTATTTCTGCCTGGAGTGAAAATGATATTTATGCCATCTCATTTTTTGTTTACTCAAACGAAGCATACGAATATAACGGATATTCTAATGTAACAATTTTTTCAGTGAGTTATAATACTGAAAATGATTGTAACGGTGCAGACGCATTATCTGAAGAACGTTGGAACTATGCCTTTTGGCGCCAAAATGAGACTCCTATCATCGATGTTGATAATGATGGCATAAAAATTCTGTTTGATTGGTATAAGGAAAACGGCATAGATAATATTGGTTATGAAGACTATAATGCTTGCTACGATGATGAGATGCAATATATTGGAAAAGGCCCCGTTGGATATTATGAGTTGCTTTCGGAAATAACCGCCGTAGCCAAAAAATTGCAGGATAGCGGTTTTATCAAAACTAAATTCGGAAAACCAATTCCTATCATAATTCACGACTTGGATTATACGTGGTATATTTTCGAGGCAACAAAAAAAGCCAATCCAAACGGAGAAGCAGATGTATTTTTAGCTGCTATGAAAAATCTTGGTATCGCGGATTAAAAAACTAATTATTTGTTTGGCACATTTTTTTGTGAGTAATAGGTAGTATGAAAAGATATATCAGAAAAGATGATACCGACCCACAGTATGCGTATCGTGGTGACGGAATGGATACTCCGGGTATTAACATAGGTGAAAAAAATATAATACCTGATTAAAACTACTGCCCATTTAACGCACAGGTCGATAATATTGACTCCATTTTTTGTGCCAAAGAACAATCAAAAAAACTTTTAAAACCAAACTCCCCGTTTTCACGGGGAGTTTGGTTTATTTGAATAATTTTATTTTATACTGTCGGTTTTTTTGTCTATTATAAAACGCGGTCTTTGTTTTACCTCAAGATAAATTTTGCCTATGTACTCGCCGATAATGCCTATGCTTAAAAGTTGTGCGCCGCCCAAAAAACATATAATGCCTGCAATCGACACCCAACCTGCCGCAGAAGAACCCGTAATCGCGGCAATCGCCGACCAGATTATTCCTATTAAGCCGATTATTGTGACTATAACCCCAAACGCGGCTATAAACCTTATGGGTTTTACAGACAGGCTCGTTATGCCGTCAACAGCAAAGGCAAGCATTTTTTTAAGCGGATATTTACTTTTGCCTGCCAAACGCTCTTTACGCGAATATTGAACACACGAGTATTTAAACCCGATAAGCGGCACCATTCCGCGTAAAAACAAATTAACCTCTTTAAATTCTAACAACGCTTTGACCGCCCTTGCGGACATAAGTCTGTAATCGGCGTGATTATAAATTATTTCTACGCCCATAGCGCTCATAAATTTATAAAAAAACTGTGCAGTGCCGCGCTTAAAACCCGTGTCGGTTTTGCGTTCGCTGCGCACGCCGTACACAATTTCGCTGCCTGATAAAAACTCGTCTATCATAAGGTCCATAGCATTTATATCATCCTGACCGTCGCAATCGATTGAAATGCAGGCGTCACACCTGCCGGCGGCTTCTGAAAGGCCGGCAAGAAGCGCATTTTGATGTCCGCGGTTACGGCTCAGCGATATGCCGCAATAATGGCTGTCAAGTTCAGACAGTTCATTTATTATCTGCCAGGTATTATCGCTGCTGCCGTCATTCACAAAAAGTATTTTGCTTTGCTCGCTTATTTTTCCGTCAATATAAAGGTCGTTTATTTTTTGCAGAAACATAGGTGCGGTTACAGGCAAAACCTCCTGCTCATTGTAGCATGGTATTACAATATATATTATGGGTTTCAAGATATATCCCCCTTTTGGTTTATATAAATATATTATAACCTGCGCCATATTTTGTCAAGCGACCGAACCGATTGCATTGCGTAATTTTATAAGAATTTTTCTTTCTGCACGCGATACCTGCACCTGTGACATATTAAGTTTTTTAGCGGTTTCGTTCTGCGTCAAAAGTTCAAAGTAACGGAATTTTATAATAAGCCGTTCATTAGGTTCAAGATATTTTAATGCGCGTTCCAACAGTAATTTATCCGACAACAGTTCTTCGGGTCCGTCAACAGGAATGTCAGTGTCCTTTACACCGTCTTCGCTGTCATAGGTAAGCGACAGCGTCGGCTGCGCCGCCGATAGCGCCTCGGTAATATCCTCGGGGTTCACTCCGAGTTCAAAGGCAAGTTCACTTACGGTAGGCTCGCGTGACAGTTTCAACTCAAGCGCAGATTTAACACGCATTGTTTTAAGCGACAGTTCTTTAAGGCTCCGCGATATTTTTACCGAACCGCCGTCACGGAACATACGGCGTATTTCACCCAAAATAACCGGCACAGCATAGGTTGAAAAGCACAATCCCCTGTCGGCTTCAAAACCGTCTGCTGCTTTGATAAGCCCAACGCACCCTGCCTGAAAAAGATCATCGTATTCAATGCCCCTGCCGATAAATCTTTTGCAAAGCGAGTGAACAAGCGGCAAATTGCTTTCAATAAAACTGTCGCGTGACGATGCGTCAACCATTTACACTGTAACGCGGCGCAATTTTTTTTGTAAGCGTAACGGTTGTGCCTTTGCCGGGATTTGAACGCACGCGTATATCATCCATAAAACTTTGCATAACCGCAAAACCCAATCCCGCTCGCTCACCGCCCACCGTGGTAAACAGCGGTTCCATCGCTTTTTCAACATTGTCTATGCCGCAGCCGTTATCGCGAATTTTAATTTTTATTATGTTGTTATTGTATATTTCGCCCGTTATGTAAATTTTGCCGAGCCCTTCACGGTAAGCATGAACAATGCAGTTTGTAACCGCCTCGCTGACTGCGGTTTTAATATCGTTTATTTCTTCAAGCGTGGGGTCGAGCTGCGTTACAAATGCCGCAACCGCCGAACGGGCAAATCCCTCGTTTGCCGAACGCGACATCATATTCATACTGAATTTGTTTATAATTTCCATATTACAATCTCCTTAATTATTGCAAGCATCTATTGTTGCAAGTTTTTCTATTCCCGAAAGACGCATCACCTTATAAATTTGCGGTGACGTGCCGGTTATATGAATTTTGGCGCCTCTGCGCGACATATTTTTGTATCTGCCCATAACAAGACCTATACCCGAACTGTCCATAAAACTTATACGTGTAAAATCAAGCACCAACAGTGACGGCATATTGAGTTCTGCTGCGTTGTCGATTTCGGTCCGCATTGCTGCCGCACTGTGATGATCAAGTTCGCCGCTTAGATATGCGGTCATTACTTCTCCCTTTACGGTTATTTCAACTGACAAATAAAACACCTCTGATTTAATAATAAATAAAAAAGGACAAACCCTATACTTACAGTATAACGGTTTGTCCTTAAAAATAATGTCATATCGGGTTGTCGAATCGGCTCTTTATTTGTCTTTTAAAAGACCTCGTATTTCAGAAGCCAGATAAAGCGAGCCAAATACAAACAATGCTTCACCCTGTGCTTTTTCCTTTGCAATTTTTACGGCATCTGCAATGTTTTGCGCCACAAAAACATTTTTGCAATACTCGCTTGCGGTAATACAAAGTTTGTCTGTAGGCAACGCCCGCGGAACGGATGGTTTAACACAAATTGCGTTTTTACAAAACGGCAGTGTTTTTGACAGAACTTTTTTGTAATCTTTATCTTTCATAACACCGATTATTGCCGTGCAGTCTTTATGTTGTCCCAATATCTGCGCCAGCGCATCTGCACCATCGGGGTTGTGGGCGCCGTCTATTATAATAAGCGGACTTTTTGACACAACCTCAGTTCTTGCCGGAATAAACGCATTTTTAAGTCCGGTTACTATGTCTTTTTCATTCTGTACCAAATTGCTTTTTTTAATTGTTTCAATGGCAATCAGGGCGTTTTCTATTTGAAAAGATCCGCCCAAATCGGTTTTATAATTTACATTTTTACAAATAAACTCATTGCCCAAAACAGAGGTTTTAATAATTTTAAGCTTGTTTATATCAGGTATTACAGCCTGCGGCGCATA
Source organism: uncultured Eubacteriales bacterium (assembly GCA_934445015.1). Taxonomy (GTDB): domain Bacteria; phylum Bacillota; class Clostridia; order Oscillospirales; family Acutalibacteraceae; genus UBA737. The sequence continues at coordinate 9,560 of CAKSDJ010000011.1, forward strand.
TTTTTTTATAACCGAAAGCGCCTCTTTGGGTTGACTGTAACCGGTAACAACGTTTTCGTTTTTTATAATTCCGCATTTTTCGGTTGCTATTTTCTGAAGTGTATCGCCCAAAACGGCGGTATGGTCAAAACCTATTTTGGTAATAACCGATACAAGCGGCGGCGGAATAATATTTGTAGCGTCAAATCTGCCGCCGAGCCCTGTTTCAATAACCGCAACGTCCGCTTTTTTTTCGCTGAAATATAAAAATCCGACAGCAGTTATAAATTCAAACTCGGTGAGTTCGATATTTGTATCGATAACCTTTTGCGACAGACGGCACAAATCGGTTTTACCGATATTTTTTCCGTTCAATTGTATGCGTTCGCAAAAATCGGTAATATAAGGTGAGGTAAAACTGCCAACCGAGTAGCCGGCACTTATCAAAACCGATGACACAAACGCACAGACCGAACCTTTGCCGTTTGTACCGGCAATGTGTATCGATTTAAAATCGTTTTGCGGATCGTTTAGTTTTTGCATAACTTTTTTGATGCGGTCAAGACCCGCAGTATGCGAAAAAAAACCTAGTGAATGTATATACTTTAAAGTTTCATTATATTTCATAAAACACCATAATTTTACTTGAAAATTTTCAAAATGAATTCACATAATACTATCAAGGGTTGAAGTTAAAATTCACCCTTTTTAAACGGCGGATATATTAAAACCGTATTGAATATCTGATACCGAAAATAAATCTGCCGCATATATTTCGGGTATTACCCGAAACCTTAAAGAGAGCCGACCTGTACTTAAAAGTCGACTCTCTTTGAATTTTTTATGCCGGCGGATGTCGGACTAACCGAGCGCTTTTATTTCGGCGATGTTTTCTTCAATCTTTTTGATTTTGTCAAGAACTTTTGCAAGGCTTTCACGCTGCTGTTCTACAACAGCTGCAGGCGCCTTTGCAACAAAGCCCTGATTGTTGAGTTTCTTTTCAAAAAACTCTTTATCAACCGTTGCCTTTTGCAAATCTTTGTTAAGGCGTGCAATTTCGCCGTCAATGTCAACAAGTTCTTTCATAGGCATATAAACGGTTGCGGCATCCGTAACAACGCGCACCGCGGCGTCGGCGTCAAATATGTCACATATCTGAACTTCAGATGCGTATGCCAGACGGCATATATAATCGGTGCCGGTTTTAAATGTTTCTTTAAATGCGGTTTGTATGCAAACCTTTGCCTTTTTAGACGGCGGAACATTCATCTCTGCACGGCGATTTCGTACTGCTTTTATAACCAGCATAATTTTTTCAAATTCGGCCTCTTCGTTTGCAAAACTGAATTCTTCCTTAAATTCGGGCCACTCCGTAACCATAAGTGCGTCACACGAATGAGGCATAGTCTGCCAAATCTCCTCGGTTATAAAAGGCATAAACGGATGAAGCAGCGCCAACGTATTACAGAATACGTAAACCAGAACGCTTTGTGCCGTTGCTTTTGCCTTTGCGTTATCGCCGTTCAAACGCGATTTGCATATCTCAATATACCAATCGCAAAATACATCCCATATAAAATCGTAAAGTTTTTGCACCGCCATACCAAGTTCAAAACGTTCAAGGTTTTCGGTGACTTCGCGTATCAGGGTATTGTATTTTGAAATTATCCATTTGTCTTCAAGGGCAAAATCCGCCGTGTTTATCGGCAAAACTTTATCGCTGTCAAGATTCATTAAAATAAACCTTGCGGCGTTCCAGATCTTGTTGGCAAAATTGCGGCTTGCCTCAACACGTTCGGGTATATACCGCATATCATTACCGGGGCTGTTACCCGTTGCAAGTGAAAAACGCAAAGCGTCTGCGCCGTATGTGTCGATAACCTCAAGCGGGTCAACGCCGTTGCCCAAAGATTTTGACATTTTTCTGCCTTGTGAATCGCGTACAAGTCCGTGGATCAAAACAGTGTCAAACGGTACCTGACCGGTGTGTTCAAGCCCCGAAAACATCATTCGCATTACCCAGAAAGGAATTATATCGTAACCGGTAACCAACGTATTTGTGGGATAGTAATGTTTAAGGTCATCTGTATTATCGGGCCAGCCGAGGGTTGAAAAAGGCCAAAGAGCCGATGAAAACCATGTATCCAATGTATCGGGGTCCTGATGGATATTTTTGCTGCCGCAGTGAGCACAGCAGGTTGCGTCTTCACGCGAAACGGTTATTTCGCCGCAGTCGTCACAGTACCACGCCGGTATGCGGTGACCCCACCAAAGCTGACGTGAAATGCACCAATCGCGGATATTTTCAAGCCAGTGGAAATAGACTTTTTCAAATCTTTGCGGAACAAATTTTGTATCGCCGTTTTTAACGGCGTCAATGGCCGGACCTGCAAGCGGTTTCATTTTAACAAACCACTGTTTTGAAACTGCCGGTTCAACCGTAGTGCCACAACGGTAGCAGGTCCCTACATTGTGCGAATAGTCCTCAACCTTTACAAGTGCGCCCTCTGCTTTAAGGTCTTCAACAATGGCCTTGCGCGCCTCATAGCGGTCAAGCCCTGCATATTTCGGGTACTCATCAACTATTTTTGCGTCATCTGTCATTACATTTATAACCGGCAGATTGTGGCGAAGTCCTACCTCAAAGTCATTAGGGTCATGAGCCGGAGTGATTTTTACAACACCGGTACCGAAATCCATTTCAACGTAATCGTCGGCAATAACAGGAATTTTACGGTGTACAATAGGCAGGTCGAGCTCTTTGCCTATTAAATCTTTATAACGCTCATCATTAGGGTTAACCGCAACTGCAGTATCGCCAAGCAGCGTTTCAGGGCGCGTTGTTGCAAGTTCCAAATAACCGCTTCCGTCTGTAAACGGATAACGCAAATGCCAAAAATGACCTGCCTGCTCCTCATATTCAACCTCAGCATCCGAAATGGATGTTTTGCAGTGAGGGCACCAATTTATCATGCGTTCGCCGCGATAGATAAGTCCCTTTTCATAAAGTTTTACAAAAACTTCTTTTACCGCTTTGCTGCAGCCCTCATCAAGAGTAAAACGTTCTCTGTCCCAATCGCAGGATGAACCTAATTTTTTAAGCTGTTCGATTATTCTGCCGCCGTACTGTTTTTTCCAATTCCAGGCGCGCTCCAAAAAGCCGTCGCGGCCTATATCTTCTTTGGTGATACCCTCTTTTTTCATTGCCTCAACAATTTTTGCCTCGGTTGCTATTGAGGCATGGTCGGTGCCGGGAATCCAAAGCGTATCATAACCCTGCATACGCTTAAAACGTATGAGAATATCCTGCAAAGTATTATCAAGCGCATGGCCCATATGCAGTTGGCCGGTTATATTCGGCGGCGGAATAACTATTGTATATGTTTCCTTATCTTTTTCACATTTTGCATGAAAATACTTGCCGTCGAGCCACATTTTATAAATGCGGTCCTCAACGTCTTTTGGGTCATACTGTTTTGCCAATTCTTTTTTCATAATATTTATCAACTCCAAAAAAACGGTGTATATTTTATTGTTTTTTGCGAATAGTAATAACGTCAGCCACGAACAAAGGCGTTTGCATTTCGGGGCGGACAGCCGCCCGATTTGCAAATATTACGTAACAACAGTTGCGTTGTAAGTGCCTTTCGGACGGTTTTTTATATATCAAGTTGCGTTTGCGTGGATTTATGCGCCTGCGGCAACGCACCGGCAGCCGGCAGATTTTTTGTGCGGTATCGGTGCGGATTTTCAAGCGTGCCGTCGTTATAAACCTCTGCCGTAAAAATTCGCTGACCTTTTTTTTGAGTCATCACCGCAATACCGCCGTTATCCTTTGTGGTTTTCGCAGGAATCATCGCTGTGTTTACAAGCAACATACGGTTGTTTGTTGACTTGAGCAAAATATCGCAGTCGTCTTTAAAATACATAACCGTGTGAATTTTATATTTGTTGCAATATGCCTTTATAAGCTTTTTACGGTTTGTTTTTGTCTCGTATGATTTAAGCGGAACTTTTGCGACCCGACCGTTATCAAACACAAAAATTACAAATCCCGAATAATCTCTTGTATCAATCATATAAAGGCTTGCTTCGCCATCATCATACTCAAGTTTACTTGCAACATAATCACCGAGAACGCTTGCCTTGCCGTCCTGAAAATCCGCAACACGACTTTTATAGACCTGCGCGTTTGTTGTAAAGAAGAGCAGGTCGTGTGCATTGGTAGACTCGGCAACCTGAGTAATTACATCACCCTCTTTAAGTTTTTGCTCACCGCTCATACGCAGCGAAATCGGAGTGATCTTTTTGAAATATCCGTCTTTTGTAAAGAAAAGCGTTACAGGTGACTCATCGGGCGTGTATTCTTCTGCCTCGGCGCTGTCAGCCTCTGCCGAAACAATTTGAGTTTTTCGGTCACGACCGTATTTTTCGATTACCTCTTCAAGTTCTTTTACAATTATCTTTTTAATTCTTGATTTTGAGTCAAGTATGCTTTGCATATCCTCAATCTCTTTTTCAAGGCTTTCGATTTCATCAAGGCGTTTTAAAATATATTCGCGGTTGAGGTGGCGCAATTTTATTTCTGCAACGTATTCTGCCTGAATTTCATCAATTCCGAAACCTATCATAAGGTTGGGCACTACCTCTTTTTCCTCTTTGGTATCACGCACTATTTTTATTGCCTTGTCTATATCAAGCAATATTTTTTGCATACCTTTAAGCAAATGCAATTTACTTTTTGCTTTTTCAAGTTTAAAGTAAACCCTGCGGCGAACGCATTCACTGCGAAACGCCACCCATTCGCTTATTATTTCTTTAACGCCCAAAACCATAGGACTTGACGCTATAAGAATATTGAAATTGCATGAAAAACTGTCTTGCAACGGGGTCATTCTGAAAAGTTTTTTCATTAACTTTTCAGGATCGACGCCACGTTTTAAATCTATTGTTATCTGCAGACCGCCGAGGTCGGTTTCATCGCGGATATCGTTTATTTCGGTTATTTTTTTGAGTTTTACAAGGTCAATGACCTTTTCGATAACCGCTTCGGTTGTGGTGGTAGGCGGTATGGATTTTATATCAATACAGTTGTTTGATTTATCATAAACATACGTGCCGCGCACCTTAAAACTGCCGCGTCCTGTCTCATAAATCTTTTCAAGTTCGGCGCGGTTATACAAAAGTTCGCCGCCTATCGGAAAATCGGGTGCCAAAAGAGTATCGGCAATATTTATGTCGCTGTCTTTTATATAAGCAATTGTGGTTTCACAAACCTCGCGCAGATTAAACGGGCAAATATTGCTTGCCATACCTGCGGCAATGCCCATATTTGCATTGACCAGAATTGAGGGAAATGTTACCGGAAACAAGACCGGCTCTTTCATAGTAGCATCGTAGTTGTCTGCAAAATCCACCGTGTCTTTATCAATATCGGCAAAAAGTTCTTCGGCAATAGGAGCAAGTTTTGCCTCGGTATATCTTGAAGCCGCACACTGCATATCACGCGAATATGCTTTACCGAATGAGCCCTTTGATGTTACATAAGGGTGCAAAAGCGCCTCATTGCCTTCGGACAGGCGCACCATTGTTTCATAAATGGCGGCGTCACCGTGAGGGTTGAGTTGCATTGTGCGGCCTACTATGTTTGCCGATTTAACGGTTGAACCTTTAAGCAGACCCATATTATACATAGTATAAAGCAGTTTGCGGTGTGAGGGTTTAAAACCGTCAATTTCAGGTATTGCACGCGAAACAATGACACTCATAGCATAGGGCATAAAGTTTGATTTCAACGTTTCGGTTACAAGACTTTCTACAACAGTACCTGCACCCGCAATATAGGCGTTACCCTGCGGTTTTTTGATTTTTTGTTCGTTTTCTTTTTTCTTTCTTGGAGCCAATTTTTATATCTCCTTTATTTATGACTGCCGTTAACTTACGTCAACATCCTCCATATACAGATATCCGTACTCAGAGATGTAATCTTTTCTGCCCGACAGATTATCGCCGAGCAACAGGTCAAACATTTCACTTGTGTATTCGGCGTCCTCAGGTAAAATTTTTATAAGCCTGCGTGTTTCGGGATTCATTGTAGTAAGATTCATCATATCCGGCTGGTTTTCGCCGAGTCCCTTTGAACGCTGCAAAGTATATTTTGTGTTGCCTATTTGGTTTAGTATATCCGCTTTCTCGTTCTCATCGTAAGCAAAGTATGTTTTTTCTTTTGTAGTTATCTCATAAAGCGGTGTTTCTGCAATAAAGACCTTGCCCTCGGCTATTAAGGTAGGCATAAGCCGGTAAATCATTGTGAGTATAAGGGTTCTGATATGAAAACCGTCAACATCGGCATCGGTACATATTATAATTTTATTCCACCTCAGATTTGCCATATCAAAGTTTGATAGATTTTTGTTTGCCTTTGACCTGACCTCTACGCCGCAACCCAAAACTTTAAGCAGATCGGTTATGATTTCACTTTTGAAAATTTTGTCGTATTCAGCTTTCAGACAGTTAAGTATTTTACCGCGGACCGGCATAATTGCCTGAAAAGCGGCGTCACGCGCAAGTTTACAGGAGCCCAACGCCGAATCGCCCTCAACTATATAAAGTTCGCGCTCCGCAATATCTTTACTGCGACAGTCGACAAACTTTTGAACGCGGTCGGCTATCGAATTACCGGTAGACAACGTTTTTTTCAGATTTATGCGCTCTTTTTCACTGCGTTCGCGGCTTCGCTTGTTTATAAGCACCTGTTCGGCAATTTTTTCTGCCTCGGCCTTGTTTTCAATAAAATAAATTTCAAGCTGATGCCTGAAAAATTCAGTCATGGCGTCCCCGATAAACTTATTTGTAATTGCTTTTTTGGTTTGGTTTTCATACGAAGTAACGGTTGAAAAAGATGAAATCACAAGCACCAGACACTCTTCAATATCAGAGAAAGTTATTTTGCTTTCGTTACTTTTGTATTTATTGTTTTGTTTAAGATAAGCGTCAATCTGGTAAACAAAAGCGTTGCGCACAGCGCGCTCGGGCGCACCGCCGTGCTCAAGCCAGCTTGAATTGTGATAATATTCTTTTAGAGTGTGCCTGTTTGAAAATGTAAGCGCCGCATTGATCTTAACCTTATACTCTGGCTTGTCTTCACGGTCGCGTCCCTTGCGCTCGGTATTCCAGAACTGAACCGATGTAAGCTTTTCATCGCCTACCGTTTCGTTGACATAATCCGTTATACCGTTTTTATAAACTATTTCCTGTGTTATGAAACGTGCGCCCTGCTGCTCACGGAATTCAAAAAGAAGCCCATCGTTTACAATTGCCTGCCGTTTAAGCGTATCAATAAAATAATCACGCGGAATATTTGTATCGGTAAATACTTCAATATCCGGTTTCCAACGGGTTTTTGTGCCTGTATCCTTGCCGGTATATGCCTCTTTTTTAAGACCGCCTATGTTAAATCCTTTTTCAAAATGCAGTGTATATTTGAAACCGTCACGCTTGACTTCAACATCCATCCATTCCGATGAATACTGAGTGGCACAAAGGCCCAAACCGTTAAGGCCTACGGAGTACTCATAATTTGCACCGTCATTTGTATTGTATTTGCCGCCTGCGTACATCTCACAAAAAACGAGTTCCCAGTTAAAACATTCCTCTTTAGGGTTGTAATCGACAGGGCATCCGCGACCAAAGTCCTGCACTTCAACAGAGCCGTCGCTGTAAGACGTTACAACTATCTTTTTACCGTGACCCTCACGCGCCTCATCAATTGAGTTTGATATTATTTCAAAAACCGAATGTTCGCAACCGTCAAGCCCGTCCGAGCCGAAAATAACACCCGGGCGTTTACGCACGCGATCAGGACCTTCAAGTTTTTGTATACTTGTATTATCGTATTGCGGTTTTGTTTTAGCCAAACATTACACTTCCTTATGTTAAGCATTATTTATACAGAATATATTATATACTAAATGTTGTGTTTTCGTCAAGAATTAAAACACAAAAAATTGTTTTTAAACCCATAAAAACACACAAGCAGTACGGTCGGTCTGACCGTACTGCTTTAATATTCAAATTTATTTAAACTCAGTCCAAATTTATATATGGCGACGGATCTGTGTTTTTACCGTTTATTATAACCTCAAAATGCACGTGATTTCCGTATGACTGACCGGTTGTGCCTACAAGCGCTATAACCTCACCCTGTGAAACCGTATCGCCTACCTTACAACAAAGTTGTTTTGCATGTCCGTAAAGTGTGCGCATACCGTTGCCGTGGTCAATAATAACACAGTTGCCGTAGTCGCCTTTCCAACCGGAATAAACAACTTTGCCGTCTGCAACGGCAAAAATTGTGGTGCCGCTGTCTGCACAAATATCAACGCCCTTATGGCTTCTGCCGTCACCGTAATATGAGCTTACGCGCCAACTGCCTGCCGGTACCGGAAAAATAAATCCGGCACTGTGGGCAACCTGTTTTTGCTGCGCCGAAGCAGATGTTTTTGCGGTGCCTTTTACAATAACTTCATCAACCGGCTCAGAAACAACCTCTACCGACACGTCGGTTCTTGACTGCTCCTGCCCGTTTAGCAGCACTATGTCCTGCGTTACGCGGTTTACGCCTGCAACGCCCTGAACACTTACCGCTTCATAACCTATTACCTGTTCATTTGTTTTTTTGACGGTGCTTTTAAAAGGAATTTCAACTTCAGTGACCTGACGCGCTTTTGTAATGACATCAAGCGAATTAACAATGTTTTCGGCTGTTTGCCTGTTATCAAGTGCGCTTGCCATATAATAATCTTCATTCACCGATATTTCATCGGCAAATTCACTTGCACATTCGGCGTCTGAAGTATTAAAACCGTCAAGACGCTCCTGCAAAAGTGTGTTAAGTAAGTCTTTTTCAATGCACAGTACAGATTTGCCGTTTACGGTAAGATTTGCAGCCGAAACTATATCCTCTGTGTTGTCAATTATCGCCTCGGCGACCTCATCCGTGCTGTTTATATCGCTATTCAAAACGATTGCAACATCAAAACGCGGTTCAACCACGGATTTTTCAACGTCGCTGCCGTTTACAATGTTTGAAACCAGCTTCAACGCATCCGAAAACTGCTGTTTGCGGCTTACGGTTGCTATCATATTGCCGCTGTAATTGACCTTGTATGCAAAACGCGCGCCGGTAAACATAAGACTTGCAACTATTGCTATAACCGAAATTGCCGCAAACACGGCAACCTTAACTGTTTTTGCAGTATTATAAACTTTGAGTGCGCATAACTTTACACTTTTACAAATCAGTGAAATAACATCAGCGAAAATAGCGCATTCTCCTTTCGAAAAATTACAATTTTGTAACTATTACAATACTATTATACCAAATGGTTACAAAATTGCAACCTTTTTTTATTAAAAACTTAAGAAATCTTTAAAACGTGTGCCCTATTTTTTTAAAGCGGTGCGCACAAAGCCGCATAAACAAAGAAAAAATCCGCCACTGCGGCGGATTTTTAAATTGGATCATTTTTTGATTAAAAAAGTGACATCTGGTTTGTGTCGGGCAAATCGGCAAGGGCGCCTATATCTGCAAGATTTTGAATAATTGTTTTTGAAACGCCTGCCTCAACGGCAAAATCCTCACGCGATACAAAGTTGCCTTTTTGTGCCGCTTCATATATAGAGTATGCCGCTTTTTCACCCACACCCGAAAGCGAGCCGAACGGCAAACGCATTTTTCCGTTCTCGGGCAAAAATTTCATAGCATGCGAATGGTTAATGTCTATCGGAAGCACTTCTATTCCGCGAGCCATCATCTCATTAAATATAAGCAGGGTGTCATAGGTGTCAAGTTCTTTTTTAGCCGCTTCTTTGCCCTTTGTCTTGATTTCATTCATTTTTGAGAGCACGGCTCCCCTGCCCTTTAATATTGTGAGAACGTCAACGTCTTCGGGGCGGGCGGTAAAATATGCGCAATAAAATTCAAGAGGTTTATAAACCTTATACCAACCGAGTCTTATCGCCGAAATAACGTATGCTGCAGCGTGCGCTTTGGGGAACATATATTTTATCTTATAACAGGAACCGATATACCATTCAGGCACGTTGACAGCGCGCATATCGTCCTCCATAGACTGCCATTCTTCTTTAGAAACTTTGCCTTTTGCAACAAGGCCTTTACGCACGGTTTCTGTAATTTTAAACGCTCTTCCCTCATTCATACCCTGATGTATAAGGTATACCATTATATTATCACGGGTACCTATAACCTCTGAAATTGTGCAAATTTTGTTTTCTATCAGGTCTTTTGCATTGCCGAGGTAAACATCGGTGCCGTGCGACAGACCCGAAATCTGCAAAAGGTCGGAAAAATTTTGCGGTTTGCAGTCCACCAGCATTCCGCGTACAAAGGATGTGCCGAATTCGGGCAAACAGAATGTTCCGGTTTGCGACTCAATATCCTCAGGTGCTACACCGAGCGCCTCGGTCGAAGTAAACAGGCTGTAAACCTTAGGGTCGCTCATTGAAACAGTGTTTACGTCTTTGCCCGTATATTCGTCAAGGTATTTATATGTAGTAGGAACAACGTGACCCAACTCATCAAGTTTTAAAATTGTATCGTGTATTGAATGGAAATCGAAGTGCGTTGTTATAATATCGCTGTTTACATCATCTGCCGGATGCTGCACAGGGCAAAAGTCGTATATAGTCATACCCTGAGGCACAATTATCATACCTGCAGGGTGCTGGCCCGTGGTGTTTTTTACCTGAGCGTGCTCCACCAGCATAGCCAGGCGGTTGAGTTCTGCCTGACTTAAAACAACGTTCATTTTTTCGGCATAGGCTTTTGCAAAACCGAAAGCCGTTTTTTCTGCAATGGTAGAAATAGTACCCGCTTTATAAACGTTGTCGGCACCAAACAGAGTTTTGGTGTAATCCTGAACCCTGTTTTGCACTTCGTCCGAAAAGTTAAGGTCAATATCCGGTACTTTGTCGCCTTTGAATCCCAAAAAAGTTTCAAACGGTATATCGTGGCCGTTTCTGTCAAGCGGCATACCGCAGACGGGGCAGTTTTTTTCTGGCAGGTCAAAACCCGAACCTACCGAACCGTCCGTAAAAAATTCGCTGTGATGGCATGCTTTGCAAACATAATGCGGCGGCAGGGGGTTAACCTCGGATATGCCTGCCATGGTAGCAACAAAAGATGAACCTACCGAACCACGCGAGCCTACATAATAGCCCTGCTCTTCGCTGTATGCAACAAGTTTCTGGGCAGATATATACATTATCGAAAATCCGTTGTTTATAATTGAATTCAGCTCTTTATTAAGGCGTTTTTCAACTATTTCGGGCACAGGGTCGCCGTAAATTGCGTGGGCATTTTCCCAACAGATCTTACGCAGCATTTCATCCGAACCTTCGATTACCGGCGGATAATTACCTTTAGGAACAGGTATAACATCATCTGATATCATATCCGCAATCAAATTGGGGTTTTTAACCACAAATTCATACGCGCGGTCGCCGAAATATGAAAAATCCTCAAGCATTTCGGAAGTGGATTTAAAATAGAGCGGCGCCTGATTTTCAATATCGTCAAAACCCTGACCCGCCATAACTATCTGGCGAATTATGCCGTCCTCTTTTTTAAGAAAGTGCACGTCGCCCGTAGCCACAGTCATCTTGCCGAGTTTATCTGCAATTTCAACTATTTTGCGGTTAAAGTTTTTTATGACCTCAATACTTGTAACACCTTTAAATCTATTTGGTGTAACGTTACCCTTTTTATCCACCTTGTCGGGTTTAACGCTTTCGCGAACCATAAATTCATTATTACCGATAGGCTGTATTTCTAGATAATCGTAGTAAGAGGCAATCTCAAGCAATTCTTCATCGGGTTTACCGTCAACCACAGCGCGGTAAAGTTCGCCCTGCTCGCAGGCAGAGCCTATTATAAGACCGTCACGCAACTCATCCAGTTTTGAACGCATAATTACGGGTCTGCCGTAAAAATGATTAAGATGCGAGTCTGATACCAGTTTATACAGATTTTTAAGTCCGGCAAGGTTTCTGACCAGAATTATTTGGTGATTTCGCATTTTGGCGATCTGCTTTGGCGTAAGGTTTTCAAGATTATGGCGCTTATCGTCTATAAAATATGACTCTACGCCGTAAATAGCCTTGAATTCGCCGCCGCTTTTGCGTATTTTTGATACCGCCTCGGCAACCGCAGGGTACGCCTGAACCACGCCGTGGTCGGTTATTGCAACCGCCCTGTGACCCCATTTGTATGCACGATTTATAATATCGCCCGCGCTTGAAACGGCGTCTTTTGCCGACATATTGGTATGGCAATGCAGTTCAACGCGTTTTTCGCCAAGGTAATCGTCGGTTTCTTCATATTTCTTTATAGTCGCAAGCGCACTTACGTCAAGTACAAAATCCCTTGTCCAACTGTCGTACGAGTAATCGCCGTTAACAATAACACAAGCGCCGTTTTTAAGATCGCTTACCGAATCCAAAAAATCGTTTGCTTCGGCATCCATATTGCTGCTTCGCTTTGGATCAAAAAACTTTGTAAGCGATGCCGCAAATGAGTTTGTGCCGTCGCTGAAATAAAATTTGACCTTTACCATTTTGCCGCCGCGTTTGGTGTCAATAACACGGCTTTCATGACCGAACACCTCGCCCCAGGCGGCTACATAAACGCTTTCGCCCTCACTTTGCGGAGGTGATATTCTGTTAAGGCTTCTTACGTTTGTATCGATTTTTTTACCGTAAAACAATTTTGCGCTTTCAAGATATACGGGCAGACCGTCTTTGGGCTTATAATCGTATTTTTTTTCATCCTGCTTTTTTTGTCCTTTTAACGGGGCCGCCTTTTTTTCGGATGCCTTTTGCACTATCGGTTCCGGCTCGGGTAGTTTCATCGGCGCATCTTCTAAAACACCGTCAAATGTTACCCTTATATCCAAGCCAAACCGTTTTTTTACAGCCACGGTAAAATCTTTTTCGAAATTGTTTTCACATATAGTGGCATAACCGCCGTGTTTAAGGGTGATATTTAAATTTCCGTCGGCGTATTCATAACACGCTTCATTAAAAAAGCCGTTGAATATTACATTTTTTGAACGGATTTCGGAAACTGTGTCCTCTGCCGCGGCAGTGCAAAAAGTTTCGGGCAAAAATTTGATTTCGCACAAGATTTTTTGAAGATTTAAACGGTGCTTAATTTCTTCACGGAGTGTATTAACCCTTGACGCAGGTATGTAATCGCCGCTTGACATTTTTAAATTCAAACTGCGCGCCGCACCGTCTAAATTGCAATCGTCAATTTTAACATTGCTAAAAACATTTAACTGTTCGCTGCTTAAATATTCACCGAACAAGTCACTGAAAGAATACATTTATGTTCCTCACATTTTATTTATTTCTTCTTCTAATACGTCTAAAAGTTTGTCCTCAGGGACTTTGCTGTAAAGTATTTTTCCGTTTTTAAATATAACGCCGCAGTTTTTTCCGCCTGCAATGCCTATATCCGCGGCAGACGCCTCGCCCGGACCGTTTACCACGCAGCCCATTATTGCCACCGTTATATTCTTATCAATATCTTTAAAACGCTCTTCTGCACGTTTGGCAAGCGTTATAAGGTTGATTTCGGTTCTGCCGCAGGTTGGGCAGGATATAAATTTTATACCGTTGTTTCTGAGTCCTATTGCTTTAAGCAGTTTTTGAGCGGCATAAACTTCGCGCACGGGTTCATCGGTAAGCGAAATTCTTATTGTGTCGCCTATACCCCTGAGCAGCAGACCGCCGATTCCTGCAGCGGATTTTATAACTCCCGTATTTTCGGTACCTGCTTCGGTTACGCCCAAATGTAACGGATAAGGGCATTTCTGCGCCGCCGAAACATACGCGTCATACATACGTTTTGTGTCGGAAGATTTAAGTGATAAAACTATATTATCAAAGTCGAATTTTTCTAAAAGTGATATGTGGTAAAATCCGCTTTCTACCATAGCCTCACTTGTAGCCGAACCGTATCGCGCAAGTATTTCTTTTTCTAACGAGCCTGAGTTAACACCTATTCTTATAGGTATATTTTTGGCGTTACAGGCAAGGGCAACCTCTTTTATTCTGCTCTCATCACCGATGTTTCCCGGATTTATGCGGACTTTATCCACACCGGCGGCAACGCTTTCAATTGCAAGGCGCCAATCAAAATGAATATCTGCCACCAACGGAATTTTAATTGCGTTTTTTACAGCTTCAACCGTTTTTACGGTCTGCATATCGGGCACCGAAATTCTAACCATATCGCAACCCGCATCCTGCAGTTCGACAGCCTGCGTTACGTTTGCCTCAATATTATGTGCGGGAGCGCACAGCATTGACTGAATACTAACGGGCGCACCGCCGCCTATTGCAAGTTTGCCGGCATATACCCTTTTGGTTGTAGAGTTTGTATACATAAAATCACCTTGCAATCAACACCCAAATATCTTTAAAAGTAATTATAAGCATAAAAATAAGCAACAACGCCATACCAACTGCATGAACAACCGACTCATACTTCTGCGGCACAGGCTTTTTGAAAATCATTTCAAACAAAATAAACATCAGCCTGCCACCGTCAAGTGCAGGTAACGGCAAAAGGTTAAACAGACCCAAATTCACAGTAATAAGCGCCATTATAGGCAGTATTGCGGCAAGGTTCTGCTTTGCTACGCTGCCTATTGCAGCGGTTACACCTACAGGACCCGACATTGCGCTTATTCCGTATTTGCCGGATATCAGATCTATAAGCGATCTGTAAACCACAGCGCAATACGATAATGTTGTGTTGAAGGTCTGCGATATAAAACTTGTAAAAGTTTTATCCTTACCTTCAACATAAAAATCAACGGTAAGGTAGTTTATATTGTCTGCCGTATCGGTTTCAAACTTCACGTCTTTAAGCAAAACCGTTTTACCGTCGCGTTTAACGGTTATGTCGATTGTGCCGTCATCTATATTTGTAAAGGCATAACTCAAATCATAGGTCGTAAAGATCTTTCTGCCCTCAACCTTGATGATTTTGTCACCCTCTTTAAGTCCGTAGTGAGAACTTACGGCGTTTTCATGAAAAGAATTTACAGTAGTTGTAGTAAACCGCTTTTCGGGCGCTAAGGTGATTGCAATCAAAATAAGTCCCAAAAGCAGGTTAAACGTTGCCCCCATAATAACAATGATAAATCTTCTCCACGGCTTTTTGTTGCAAAACGCACGGCTGTCTGTGCTGTTTTCATCTTCGCCTTCCATAGCACAATATCCGCCGAGCGGCACCAAATTTACAGCGTATTTTGTTTCGCCGCGTCCCCATTTAAAAAGTTTGGGACCAAATCCCACCGCAAACTCGTTTACGCGGACGCCCAAAAGTTTTGCCGCTATAAAATGACCGAACTCATGTATAATTATGAGCACTAAAAATAACAGTATTGCAACGGCATAGGGCCATATATTGTTCAGAACATTTAAAACTGATGAAATATCAATCACAACCTAAAAATTATTTGACGCTGTTTTGCACAACCGCGCGTGCGGCAGAATCTGCCGCAAATATATCTTCTACCGAAAAGTCCGTCTTATTACAACATGAAAGCATGGCCTTTTCGTTAAGTTCCGCTATTTGCAAAAATTTGATTTTGCCCTCTAAAAACAGTCTGACCGCTTCCTCGTTGGCGCCGTTTATCGCAGTCGGATAAAGTCCGCCAAGACTTATTGCCTTTACGCAAAGCGGCAAAAGCCTGAACGTTTCGGTATCGGGTTTTTGAAAAGTAAGCGCGCCTGTTTTAAAAAGATCAAGCCTTTCAAAACACTCACCGCGTTCCGGATACGTAAGGGCATATTGAATGGGCAGTTTCATATCGGGAGTGCTGAGCTGCGCTATAACCGCACCGTCGGAGAGTTCAACAGCCGAATGTAAAATACTTTGTCTGTGAACCAAAACCTCGATCTGTGAAGCAGGTACGCCGAACAGATGCACCGCTTCAATAACTTCAAGCCCCTTATTCATAAGCGTGGCGCTGTCAACGGTAATTTTTGCGCCCATTGACCAATTAGGGTGATTAAGCGCCTCGCTTACCGTTACATTTTTAAGCTGATCGGCGGTTTTTCCGAAAAAAGGTCCGCCCGATGCTGTAAGCAGAATTTTTTTAAGCGAGCCCTTTGGCACACCCTGTAAAGACTGAAATATTGCAGAATGTTCGCTGTCGACAGGCAGCAGCGTTACACCTTTTTCTCTTAAACGGCGATTTACGATCTCGCCGCCGGTTACAAGCGTTTCTTTATTGGCAAGCGCAATCGTTTTGCCGGAATCTATTGCGGCAAGTGTAGGCCGCAGACCGGCAATGCCCACAATAGCGTTCAAAACCATATCGCCATCACCGTATACAAGCGAGCAAACGCCGTCGCTGCCAGAATATACCTGTATATCGGTGTCTGCAAGGCGCAGTTTCAGTTCGCGCGCAGCAGACTCATTAAAAACCGCCACCGATTCGGGACAAAACTCACGCGCCTGTTTTTCAAGCAGGTCAACATTGCTACCCGCGGCAAGCGCGCCTACAGTGTAGTCTTTTTTGTTGCTTCTTACAATATCAAGTGCCTGAGTGCCTATTGAGCCGGTAGAGCCCAAGATGATAAGTTTTTTCATTAAATAACACCCAAAAACATAAGGCAGAAAACAAGCGGCGCAATAAGCAGCATACTGTCTACACGGTCAAGCACACCGCCGTGACCCGGTATAAGATTGCCGTAGTCCTTGATACCTGTTTTGCGTTTAATAACCGATGCAAAAAGGTCGCCCACCATACCGGTGACACAAAGCGGTATGGTAAGTAAAATCGTGGGGATAATGGCGCTGAATTTGCCGTAGCAAAGAGTGATTATCAGACTTACAACTATGCTTGAAACTATTCCGCCCAAAGCGCCTTCAACCGTTTTGTTGGGGCTGATCTCAGGGCAGAGTTTTCGCTTACCGTAACTTACGCCGACAAAATATGCGCCCATATCACACACACATGCACAGTTAAGTATAAGCAATAAATAGTATATTCCGTTTACAGAGGTTATAACACTGCTTATTGTTGCAAACGCAAACGAATAGAGTATCGGCATACCGCAAATCACGGCAATTTTTGAAAGGTCAAACTCCGACTGTTTTGCGAGTATTAAAATCGCGCATATAATTACATAAACCACCGTTATTACCGCGGCAATCGCAGGCTTGTAAAGGTCTGACGGTTCAAGTTCTACCTGACTTGCGCTTTCACCGCCGAACAGGCGTGATATTCTCAGTATATCCTCTGCCCAGGATGAAAACACAAATACCGTAGACACAGTATAAACAATAGAAATTATTTTAAAAACAATATCGTCTATTTTTGCGGCGTTGCCTACAAGTTCAAAAATCGCTATGCCTGCAATTACGGCAATAAACGCCGTTATTATCATATTTTCAAGCAAAAGTCCCAAAGCCAAAACAACTGCTGCAACCGCAGCCATTATAACACCTGAGATTATACGTTTTTTCATAAATTTTCCTCCTATATTCCGCCGAAACGGCGGTTGCGGTGATTGAATTCTTCAATCGCCCTGTCTAAATCTTTGGGTTTAAAGTCGGGCCACAAAATATCCGAAAACCAATACTCGGCATAAGCCGCCTGCCATATAAGATAATTTGAAAGGCGGTATTCGCCGCTTGGTCTTATAATAAAATCCGGATCCGGCTGACCTTTTGTATAAAGATTGTCTGACACCGTTTGCTCAGTAACATCACAGGCAGGAATATTGCTGTTTATAATCTGCTTTACTGCGTGGACTATCTCATCTCTGCCGCCGTAATTTATTGCAATATTCAAATGAAGCCCCGTCGCGCTTGCCGATAACTCCTCGGTTTCCTGCATAAGGCGCTGTATATCCTGCTCCAGCATACTGCGGTCGCCTATAAACTGAACCTGAATATTTTCATCCTTAAAATTTTTGGCGTCTTCAAGATATTCTTTAAACAACTTCATAATGTTGTCTACTTCTTCTTTGGGACGTTTCCAATTTTCGGTTGAAAAGGCATATACCGTCAAATATTTTAAGCCTATTTTGTTACAGTATCTTGCAATATCTTTAAACTTTTTTGAACCGGCTGCATGACCTGCCGAGCGCGGCAATGAACGACGTTTTGCCCATCTGCCGTTACCGTCCATAATAATAGCGATATGTTTCGGCAAGACCGTATTTTGCGTTTTTTTCTTTTTTAATAAAGACATTTCGGTTTCTCCGCTATCTAAAAAACGGGCGCACAAAAGTGCGCCGCAGTATTTTTTATTTTAAAATCAGATTTCCATTATCTCCTGTTCTTTAACAGAGGCAAGTTCATCTATCTCTTTACAGAATTTGTCGGTAAGGTTCTGTATCTTTTTTTCACCGTTTGATTCGTCGTCTTCGGTTATGGAATTATCCTTTTTAAGCGCCTTTAATTTGTCAAGCGCGTCACGGCGCTGATTGCGAACGGCAATCTTTGCCTCTTCACCCTTTTTGCGTATATCCTTAACTATGTCTTTACGGCGCTCCTCGGTAAGAGGCGGAAAATTAAGGCGTATGCTTGTGCCGTCATTCTGGGGGTTTATGCCTATCTCGGAAGTAAGGATCGCTTTTTCAATTTCTTTAAGCGTAGACTTATCCCACGGGGCAATAAGCAGAGTGCGCGCTTCGGGCACGGATATTGCCGCCATTTGCTGGATCGGTGTAGGCACACCGTAATAGTCAACCGTAATGCGGTCAAGCACGCCGGCGTTAGCACGGCCTGCCCTGACCGATTTATACTCGCGGTCAAGCGCGTCAACTGATTTTTTCATTCTTTCTTCGGTGCTTTTAAGTAATTCGTTCATAAGTGCCTCCTGAAAAATTATTTAACTATTGTGCCTATGCTTTTACCTAAAGCGGCATCAACTATATTGTGGGGGTCATTAAGGTTAAATACCAATATTCCAATACCGTTGTCCATACAAAGCGACGCCGCTGTACTATCCATAACGTGCAGACCTTTGGTCAAAACATCGTGATGTGTAAGGGTATCGAATTTTTTGGCATTCGGGTTGGTTTTGGGGTCACTGTCATAAACGCCGTCAACATTTGTTGCTTTGAATATAACGTCTGCGCCGATTTCTACACCGCGAAGTGCCGCGGCGGTATCGGTAGAGAAGAACGGATTGCCGGTTCCGCAGCCGAAAATCACAACTCTGCCTTTTTCAAGATGGCGTATAGCCTTGTTGCGGATGTAGGGTTCGGCGATCTGACGCATTTCAATAGCGGTCTGAACCCTGGCGGTAACACCCAATTGCTCAAGTGCGTCGCAAAGCGCAAGTGAATTGATAGTTGTGGCAAGCATACCCATATGGTCGGCGCGTGTGCGATCCATTTTTCCGCTTGTACGGCCTCGCCAAAAATTACCGCCGCCTACGACTATGGCTATTTCTATGCCCAAATCGACACACTCTTTAATATTTTTGCATACCTCTTCTACCTTGTCAAAATCAATGCCCGTACCCTTTTCGCCGGCCAATACTTCGCCGCTTAATTTTAGTAAAATACGCTTATAAACAGGTTTCATAAACAACTCCCCAGACTACATAACTTATATCAGTATTATTTTACAATATTGACGTATTAAAGTCAATCCAAAAACCGAAAAAGAAAAAATTTTATATTGCGGATATTAAAAAACGGCCCCTTTAACACCGTATGTTAAAGGAGCCGAAAATAATTGCCGTATTCGCCGTAACCTAACGTTTATATATTGTTTTGTATACAAACAGCGCTATTGCCGAAACAGGCACGCCGACCGCAAATCCGCACATTACAAGACTCAGTTGCCAAACAAAATTTGTTACAATCAAGCCTATAGACAGCGCGTATGCCAAAAACTTTATTCCGAAAAACATAAAACCTCTTTTTGCGTCGCGAACCTTTACCGCTTCTGCAAGCTGCGCGGTAAGCCATACCTGACCGGCACCGAAAAGCATAGATATTATAAATATTATCATAAATATCACCTACTCAAGAGTATCTGCTATTTTGTATATAAGATTTTCGGTTTTTTCCCAGCCGAGACACGGGTCGGTTATAGACTTGCCGTAAATATGCTCACCTATTTTTTGCGCGCCGTCCTCTAAATAACTCTCAATCATAATGCCTTTTACAAGTCCTTTGATGTTACTGTTGTGATTTCGGCTGTAAACTACGTCTTTTGCTATTCTGATCTGCTCTAAATATTTTTTAGAGGAGTTTGCGTGGTTGGCGTCTATTATTACGGAAGGATTTTTAAGTTTATACTCATTATATAACTCACAAAGATAAACTATGTCTTCATAATGATAGTTGGAAATATTTCTGCCTGCAAAATCCATATATCCGCGCAGTATTGCGTGAGCATACTCATTGCCGGTGCTTGTTACCTCCCAACCGCGATAAAGATATGTATTGCTTGCCTGAGCCGCCTTTATTGAATTCATCATAATGGTAAGGTCGCCGCTTGTGGGATTTTTCATACCTACAGGTATTGATACGCCGCTTGCGACAAGACGGTGTTGCTGATCCTCTACCGAACGTGCGCCCACCGCAACATAACCCAATATATCCGAAAGATAACGGTGATTTTCAGGATATAACATTTCATCGGCACAGGTAAATCCGTAATCAAGCAAAGCTCTCATATGAAGTTGGCGTATTGCCACAATGCCTTTTAACATATCGGGTTTTTCATCGGGGCACGGCTGATGCAACATTCCCTTATATCCCTCACCGGTAGTACGCGGTTTGTTTGTATAAACACGGGGTATGATTATTAACTTGTCATCTACCTTGTCGGCTACTTTTTTAAGCCTTTCAAGATAATCAAGCACCGCAACGGGATTATCTGCCGAGCACGGACCTATAATAAGCAAAAACTTGTCTGAATCACCCCTGAACACGGCTTTTATAGCCTCATCCCGCTGCGCCTTTACTGCTGCGGCTTCTTCGGTTATGGGGTACTGCGCCTTAATCTCCTTAGGTATCGGCAGTTTCCGTTTAAAATCCATACTCATATCAATTTTTCTCCTTCATTAAAAGTTTTACGTCTTGCTCTTGACAGACGCATCATTTCGCACATTGTTTCGCGGTCATCGTTTTTTACCGTTTCATACAATCGGTCAAAAGCGGCACGGTAGTCGTCCATTTCTTTAAGCAGTGCTTCGCGGTTAAGCAAAAAGAGTTCGCTCCACATCTCATCGTTTATATTTGCAATTCTTGTAAGGTCGCGGAACGAGTCACCCGTATAGCGCACAAGGTTAGGATCGCCGTTTGCACACATAAGCGACACCGCAATAGCGTGCGTAAGTTGTGACAAAAAAGCAACCATTGTATCGTGCTGCGCGGTTGTAAGGCTTGAAATATCCCTGAATCCGAGCGTGCGGCCGAGATCACAGCAAATTCTTATTCCGTCGGGCGTATTGCGGTTTGTGGGCACCACTATGTAGTTGGCCGTTGTAAAAATCGAATCGTCGGCATTTTTTACGCCGTTTGTTTCTTTACCTGCCATAGGGTGTGCCGAAATAAACTCCACACCGGCAGGCAACATATTTTGAATTTTATCTACAACGCAGCCCTTAACGCCCGTAACATCTGTAACAACCGTGCCTGGTTTTATAAGATTGCCGTGTTTTTCCACCCACTCTATGAATGTGTGCGGATAAAGAGCAAACACTATAAGCTGCGCCTGTTCTATAAGTTTGTTGTCTACTTTCACAGAACCGTTTTTTATAAACCCTTCTTTTAACGCATAGTCAATATCGTCCTGATTTAACGTTATCGCGCTTACGTCAAACCCCTTTTTGCTGAGTCCTTTTGCGTAACTGCCGCCTAAAAGGCCCAGACCTACTATCAATACATTTTTTATTTCACTGAATTTCATATCCGTTTATCATTGCTCCAAAACTTTTATTCCCAAAGATTTAATTTTTTCAAAAAAATTCGGATAACTTTTTGACACCGCCTGTGCGCCGCCTATGCAACCGCCCGTAACGCTGCAAAGCACCGAAAGTGCCATTACAATGCGGTGGTCGTTATGCCCGCAAAGCATTTCACAAGGCGTTTTGAGTTTTCCGCCGTTTACCGTAACCCGATTTTCAAATACATCTGTTTTTATGCCAAACTTTGCAAGTTCGGTTTTCATAGCTTCCGCACGGTCGCTTTCCTTTATTTTAAGGCGCTTTGTGCCCGTAAAATCAGCGCCGCCGTACACTGCCGACAAAGCAAACATAACAGGTGCCAAATCAGGGCACTGTGAAAGATCAAACTGTTTTTTGCCCGATTTTAAACCGTTAAAAAACTCTTTGTAAATACGGTCGCCCTGAAGACTGTTTTTATTAAGTCCGCCTACAGTTACGTCGCCGCCGACAAGATTAAACGCGTCTAAAAATGCCGCGTTTGAACAATCGCCCTCTACCGTAATATCTTTGCTTTGGTATGTTTGAGAACCTGCAATTTTGTAGACGTTGTTTTTTCTTGTTATATTTATACCGAAATTTGAAAGCACGTTTACGGTCAGGGCAACATAAGGCTCGCTTTCATAGTCGCCGGTTACCTCTACGCTGCTGTTGCCTTCAACTAACGGCAAAGCAAACAAAAGCCCCGATATAAACTGACTCGATATGTTGCCTGCAACCTTATAACTGCCGCCTTTAAGACTGCCGCAGACCGTAAGCAAATTTTCGGTCTGCTCAAAAACGATACCGTTTTCGGTGGCAATTTGCCTGTAAATATCAAGATTTCGAACAAACAGCCTTTCGCTGCCCGTAAGCGTTATTTTTTGATTTGACATCATACACAAAGGTATAATAAACCTAAGCGTGCTGCCGCTTTCGCGGCAATCAAGCAACGTGCTTTTACAAAAGCGTGGGTAAAGTCCACCCAGCGTTACCGTATTGCCGCTTCGATGTATACGGGCGCCCAAATTTTTAAGGCAATCAAGCGTTGCAAGTATGTCATTTGAATATTCAATATTTTTAACCGTACTTTCATCGGTCAAAGCCGCGCATATAAGCGCCCTGTGCGCCGCCGATTTTGACGGCGGTGCCGAAACCATGCCCGATGCGGTTGATTTTTCTATTTTTACCGTCATATCAACTTTTATTTTCAATCAGCGCATCAATTGCGCGCAGATAGCCTTCAAACCCAAGTCCGGTTATTGTTTTTATGCAGGCAGACCTTATAAAACTCACCTGTCTGAAATCTTCACGGGATTCAACCTTTGAAATGTGCACTTCAACCGTAGGGATATCTACCGCTTTAACCGCGTCAAGTATTGCCACGCTTGTATGCGTATATGCCGCCGGATTTATGACAATGCCGTCAAACTTTTGATAAGCCGACTGTATTTCATCTACTATGTCGCCCTCATGATTGGATTGAAATAACTTCACCCCGACACCTTTTGACTCTGCATACTCATTTATGAGGCCGCACAAATCGGAGTATGTGTTTTTGCCGTAGACATCCGGCTCGCGAATACCCAGCATATTCAGGTTCGGACCGTTTATTACAAGTATTTTCATAGTGCAAAATCTTCCTTTATATGTGTTACCGCAACATCTGCGGCAGTGTTGTTTACAACGGTTTTATCGGCCGCGTCACAATAATTTTTATATCGCTCTTTATACCTTTTTTCAAGGTCCTGTCGGTTTGATGACAGCGGTCGGTCAGCAGTTGCGCAAAGCAGGTCTGTTGAACGGTCTAAAAAATAAATTTTTCCGTTGCCGCGAAGCAGCGTTACGTTTAAACCGTTTAAAACCGCACCGCCGCCGGTGGCTATTACGCAATTCTGTTTTGCCGATACTTCTGCGATTATTTTGCTTTCAATTTTACGAAATTCTTCTTCACCTTGTTCTTTAAAAATATCTTCAATTTTTTTATTGGTATATTTTTCTATTTCAACATCGGTATCGATAAATTTCATAGACAGTTCTTTTGCCAACATTTTACCCACGGTGGATTTTCCGCACGAAGGCATACCGATAAGCACAATGTTGCGTTTTTGCTTTAAGATTTCTTTATAAACAAAATCGGTTTTTTCGGTGCCGACTTTTTCACCCGTAAAAAGTTCCGCCGCGGCAGCCGCTTGCGCTACAAGCATATAAAGACCGCCCGTTGCGTTCAGACCCATCTGTTTTGCCTTTACCACAAGATTTGAACAAAGCGGATTGTAAATTGCATCCGCAACCGACTCTGCACGGTTAAAACGGCAAAGGTCTATCGGTTCTCCGATTATGTTTGGATACATACCGCAGGGAGTTGTATTTATAATAACCTGCGCGTCTGAATATTTGCGGTATGCCTCATCATAAGTGACACACCCTTCTTTTGCGGTGCGTGACACGCGTAAAATGCTGCCGGCACCCATACTCTCAGCCACAGCCACAGCTGTTTTTGATGTGCCGCCGCTGCCTAAAATCAGAACCGTTTTGCCGTATAATCCAATTTTATTTTTTTCAAACAGCATACTCATACCCGAAAAATCGGTATTATAGCCATACAGTTTTCCGTTGCGGTTAACAATCGTATTTACCGCGCCTATTTTTTTTGCGGTGTCACTTATCCGGTACAAATACGGTATTACATCCTGCTTATATGGTATGGTTACGTTTATCCCCTTAAAATTCTTTTCAGACATAAAAATGTCAAGTTTATTCTTAGGTATTTCTTTGATAGTGTAATCATAATCAAAAAGCAGAGAATGAATTTCTTTTGAAAAACTGTGAGTCAGTTTTTCGCCTATACAACCGTATTCCATTGTACCAACCTTTCTGTTTCAAATAAAAACTCCGACTACTGCTTTGAGAGCCACTCAGTGCCGTATTTGCCGATCAGCATATCGGCAATAACGAGCGCCGTGACGCTTTCAATAACAACCGCCGCGCGGTGAACTATGCAGGGGTCGTGCCTGCCGTGTGACGCAAGCGTTGTGTTTTTCATATTTTTTATATCAACTGTTTTTTGTTCTGCGGATATTGTAGGCGTCGGTTTAACTACGCACCTGAAAACAACAGGCATACCGTTTGTGATGCCGCCTATAACGCCGCCGTTATTGTTTGTATAACATTTGACGGTTTTACCGTCGTCGGTATACATCTGATCGTTAGCACTGCTGCCGGTACTGTCGGCAAAGCCGAAACCCAAACCGAATTCAATGCCTTTTACTGCCGGAACCGAGAATATTGCGTGTGAAAGCATACCCTCTACCGTGTCAAACCACGGCTCACCTACGCCTGCCGGCAGACCGATAACCGCGGTTTCAAGCACTCCGCCTACGCTGTCGCCCTTTTCTTTGGCAGACAAAATTCTGTTTTTCATATCCCGTGCCGCCGAATCATTCACAACGGGAAAATCTTTTTTTGATATGTTTATTATATCGCTGTCACTGCCGAAGTCACTGTCATTTATACCGGCAATGCTTTTTATGTGTGTGCCTATATAAATGCCTTTTTTATTAAGCGCCGGAATTATTATTCCGCCGGTGGCAGCAAGTGCCGCTG